>CAZFOO010000169.1:0-6826 GCA_964520585.1 uncultured Bacteroidales bacterium | reverse complement strand
TGTCATGATAGAAGGAGAGACGGGGTCAGGTAAAGAGTATATTGCCAGAGCAATACATTACGCCAGTCACCGGAGCGAAAAACCTTTTATAGCAATTGATTGTGGGGCTATTCCCCGGGAGCTTGCAAACAGCGTGTTGTTCGGTCACGTAAAGGGTGCCTTTACCGGCGCTGTAAATGATACGGTTGGCTACTTTCAGGAGGCAAAAGGTGGCACTCTTTTTCTTGATGAAGTAGGAAATCTTCCTCACGAGAACCAGGTGAAAATTTTAAGAGCACTTCAGGAGAGGGTTGTAAATAAGGTAGGCGATAATAAGCCTGTAAAGGTTGATGTCAGATTGATTGCCGCTGCCAATGAGAATTTAATGAATAAGGTCGAAGCCGGTGAATTCAGGGAAGATCTTTATCACCGTCTTAATGGTTTCAGAATACAACTACCTCCGCTGCGGCAAAGAAAAGAAGATATTATGGAATTTGCCGGGGTATTTATCAGATCGGCAAATAAGGCATTCAATAAGAATGTCACAAAAATTGATGATAAGGCCCGGGAACTGCTGGTTAATTATCACTGGCATGGAAATATCCGCGAACTACAGAATATAATTAAACGTGTAGTACTTCTGTCCCGCGACGAAACCATCACTCCTGGATTATTGCCCGATGAGATAAGGTTCTATGTGCCGGATAAAGAATCATCCGTGGTGAAAACCGTGGCACAGGAGTCTGTTACTGATCTGAAATCAGCCACATTGATAACTGAAAGAGAAGTTATCCAGAATGCACTGGATAAAACCAATAATAACAAGTCCAAAGCTGCAAGGCTTCTCAATATAGACCGGAAAACCCTTTATAACAAAATTAAATTATACGATTTGGAATCATGAAGGTCCGTTATATTTTATAATGCGGACTCTTTTAATTGATTATTCATTCCTTGTCTTTCTCTGCCCGAGTTTTACACTAGTAAGGTCTGCTCTTGCTTTCTGACAGCAATTTATGTACTTGCTGACTAATACTACTTCCTGTTCGTATTGTCTTATTATGCTTTCTTTATTATTACCATCCTGTTTGTTGGCATAGGGCTTGCTTAAGTTATTACCGATATGTATTGATGAACCCTAAAATAATAAAAAATGAGTGAAACAGAGTTAAAAAATAATCAGATCGAACTAAGAGATACAAGCTCTGTCCCTTCTATATTCGAGGATGGTCTGTTCAGTGAAGTTTTTCCTGCCAGTAAACTGCCGGTACTTTTTTTAGATTTTGACGGAACCCTCAGTCCCATAGTTAAACAACCGGAAGATGCCTCTATATCTGAAGAAATGAAAAAGGCTCTTGAAAATTGTGCTGCTTACTTAACGGTTGCCGTGGTTAGTGGAAGGGATATGGATGATGTTAAGAAAAGGGTTGGCCTTGATAATGTTATATATGCAGGTAGTCATGGATTTCGTATTGAAGGACCGGATGGGCTTTCTATGGAGCATGGAAAAACTAAGGAAATACTTCCCGGTTTAGATGATACAGAGGAAAAGTTACAGGAGCTGTTTGCCGGTGGACCCAAAGGGGTGAAAGTGGAAAGAAAAAGATATGCTATAGCTGTTCATTACAGGAATGCAGATGAAAATAAGCTTGATGAGATTAAAAGTAAGATAAATGAGGTTCTTGCAGATCATCCTGAAGTGAAAACCGGGAAAGGTAAGAAGATTATCGAGGTAAAGCCCGATATTGACTGGCACAAAGGCAAAGCCATTAAATGGATTCTTGAAACTCTTAACTTATTGGACAAACCTGAAATACTGCCTGTTTATATTGGTGATGATGTTACAGATGAAGATGCATTTAAGGTATTATACTATGAAGGGGTTGGGATCCTTGTAGGATCTCACGGACAAAAAACTGTGGCAAGATATAAATTAAATAATGTAAACGAAGTAAAGGAGTTATTGGAGAGAATACGGATGATCAGGGAAAAATGATCTTTTGCGAATCAATAAAAAGTAACATTTTATCAATTAAGCTTTAAGACCGGTATCTTCCATGGACAATAACTTTCAGACGGGACTTTATCAGTGAGGTCTGTGCAGTAGGGAATAGTCCTGTTTTAGTGAGTTTTTACTGTTTTGGAATCTACAGACTCAGACTATCGGGATCTTTTTCATGTGAATTTGCATAAAACAGATCTTCATCAATATAATTTTTTTCTATGGCATGGATTGCAGCAGCTCTTGTATCCTCAACCTGTAAATAATGCGTTTTGACTTTTTCCAGCCTTGATGTAAGTTGTTCTATATCTTTGAAAAAAGGCTTAGTACCAATTTTCCTGATATATATGGCCTCAATTCTGCCGGGAAACTCGTGAGCAAGTCTGTTATAAATACCAGGATCTTTTTGTCCGCTGTCGCCTATCAGAATAAAACTTTGAGATTTATAAAATTCCAGCAGGAATTTTATTTTCTCGTATTTATGCTCATGATTACCTTGTCCTGATTTCCAGAATTTATATATACTGCTTTCAAGCTTTCTCAGCATAAAGACTCCTTTGGGAATCTTATTATGATCAAAAAAGTTCTCAAGAAGGTCATAAAGGTTCCATTCGCTGCTTGAGACATAAAAAAACGGGTAAAAGGCATTCTTTTCCTTTCCTTTTTCAAGAGCCCGGTAAAATGATGATATGCTTTTAAATGGCATCCTTGTCAGTGCATTTCTGAAAAGCATAAGTTTCAGTTTCCTGAATGTCTGGGTTGAATGTGAAATTAAAACGGTATCGTCAATGTCAGATACAATAATCCGTTTTTCATTCCCGGATACTATTCTGATTTCACCCATGGCAATTATTTCCGGCTGATTTTCTATAATTTCATCAAGCAATGTAATCCTGACCGGATGCCAGTGTTTTTTTAATATTTCATCTGATATTTCTTTAACATCGAAATGAAAGAAGAAAAAGCCATTGTCATCAGTTTCAGAGATCTGTGAAAGTCCCATAAACTCAGCCTTTACTTTAACTCCAGGTATCTCATCACCGGAAAACCGTTTTATCATGGCAAGAATATTTTGCCATATTTTTTGCCTGTCCACCGGCTTAGTTAGTCCCTTATCCTCTATAACCATACCCTGCAAGAATATTCCCGACATGTTCCCGAAGCCTCTGTATGGCAATACCTTGGGTATGCCCAGCCAGCCGGCTTTTTGTTTTAAAAAAACTTTTATTCTTTTAAAAGGCTTTCTTATTCCTCTGTAAAAAGGTTTTATTATTTTCATTTTTATCAATTTGTGAAATCATAACAACTTTTATTCCATACTTAATAAACTAATTTTTAACTTACAGGTTTGCCTGGAGTGCATTTTAGCCATATTTATAATATATGAGATTTTAATAATGACAAAAATACTTTTTATAGTCAATCCAACATCCGGCTTATCTGACAAGAGTAATACCGAATCTGTAATATCCGGTTTTGAGGAGGAATATAAATTTAGATGGGAAATTTATTATACTGAAAAAACCGGTACTGCAGCTAAAATACAAAAAAAAATTCGGGAATATAAACCTGACAAAGTTGTTGCTGCTGGTGGAGACGGAACAATCAACCAGGTGGCCACAGAACTGCTTGACAGCAAAATCGAACTGGGCATTATTCCTGCAGGTTCCGCAAACGGTCTGGCTTATAATCTTGGGTTACCATCAGGGATTAAAGAGGCCATGGAGATTATTCTTAATTCCAGTGCTAAACCAATTGATGTGATCCGGTTAAATGAAAATATCTATTGTTATCACCTGAGTGATATCGGCACAAATGCCCGGATAGTCAAACGTTTTGAAGCAGAGGGCTCTAAAGGCCTTGCTGGTTATGGCAGGCAAATGATAAAGGAATTGTTTTCCAGACGGACTGCTTTTTCTTTTAAACTGGAAACCTCCTCCATACATAAGAAGTATACTGCAGAAATGTTGTTTATTGCCAATGCCAGAAAGTTCGGGACCGGTGCTATAATTAATCCACTTGGGAGTATGGATGACGGAGAATTTGAGATCGTAATAATTAAACCATATCCCTGGTGGATATTCTTTTATCTGTTAAGGATGGTTTTTTTTGGTAAACTTGATAATATGAAATATTTAAGAATTATCAAGGCTTCCAGGGCTATGATCAGCTTTGATAAACCACAGGACCTTCAGACGGACGGAGAAATTATAGCCGATATTAAGTCTTTGGATATTAAAATAAAACCATCCGCACTGAAAGTCTTTTATTAGACATAATCTTTAAGCAGGATCGACTCAATTTTTTTCTTCCTGATTTACCTGTGGATTATATTTAGTCTGATTATATTAACTTAGCCTCAAGCTTGATAGATGGCACTTTTAATGCCTGTGATACCGGACAGTTATTTTTGGCATCTTCTGCGATTTTGTCGAATTTTTCCTTCTGAATACCGGGAACATTGGCCCTGGTTTTTAAGAGTATTCCCGTTATTGAAAAGCCTTCACCTTTTTTCTCCAGGGTTACTTCGGCTTCTGTTTCGATGGTTTCGGGCTTATGTCCCTCCTGATCGAGAGCGTGAGCAAATGCCTGTGAGAAGCAGCTTGCATGGGCTGCGCCAATAAGTTCTTCGGGACTGGAAGCATTTTTATCATCTTCAAATCTTGAATTAAAATTGTAAGACCCTTTGTATCCGCTGGTTTTTAATGTGAAATTTCCGTTTCCTTTAACGAGATTTCCATTCCATATTGCACTTGCATAATGTTTGCTCATAGTTTAATGTTTTTAAATTAGTATTTTGTTTTTTGATAATGTGTTGAATATTAACATTGAAACCGTCATATTTGTTCATTACAATGAATCAGTATTCATATTGATCCCAGGATGAGGTATTTAACTTACCGGACTTCAAAAATTTTTTATGACAATGACAATATTATTTGCCGGGAGTTCCCGCATAATTATCAGTACCTTAATAGTGCATTCAGTCTGCCTGCCGGCTCTGGCATCTTTTCAGGTTCAATAAGGTATACTTCCCCGTTATTCAGGATAGTGTGTACCGTAGCAAGGTTAAGTAAACCTGAGCTTTGTTCGCTTTCCCTGTCTCTTTCAATGACCTTATTCGACTCTTTATCAAACAATCCCCACATCTCTTCACCTTTTTTTACGAAAAGAGTACCGACACGACCGTTTATGGCGGCAGGAATAATTTCTTCTTCTTTGTAGGAAGCTTTCTGATTTGCCAGTGCCTGCTCAAATAATGCTGTTTTCTCCTGTCTGTCCCTGTCAAAATATTCTTCCAGAATATCTTTGGCTTTCTCATGCAGAAGCACCGGAGCTTCACGTTCGGGGTTACCGGCTATGAAATCATCCTGAAGATATTTGTAATCATTGGCTTCCTTGTAAATTGGTACAAGGTAATCCACCGTAGCCAGGATAAGCGGCTGTTTTTGATCGTGCAACAATTTCATTAAGCCATCATTAACCGCTCTGAAGTATTTTAGCAGTTCAGCTTTGCCTGCCCCTTCATCAGATTTTCCATGCCCGTGAAATGTCGCCCTGCCTTTCTCATCGTTACCTGAGCGGTATTGAAGTTGTCTTTCTTCAAAGTCAAAACCAACAACTTCTTCCAGTCTTTGTGGAAGCAGGTCTTCAACGGCCAACTCGTCGATCTGATGAGGGAAGCCTTCATATAGTTTTACTTCCCGCTGACTAATTGCCAGTAAATAAAATTTTGTTTTGTCGTTAATATATGGTATGAGGGGCATCAGATAAAAATGATCTGATACATATACATAGGGTTCAAAAATAACGGGTAGAGTATAATATTCAAATCTATCCTTGCTTCTGAAAATTGCCAGTCCATCGGATTGATTTTTCCAGAAACCTGAATCATCGAGAAGTGAGTTCAAAGGTTTTAGTAATTCCTCTATCTCGCGGTCCTTTAGCTGCCTTGATCTAAGCTCATTATAAGCTTGTTTTATCTGATTTTTCAGATGTTTTTGATCAATCATTTCATTTACTTCCTCACCAGCCCTGTAGGTTGGAATAAAAATACTTATGCAATGTGGTTCATTTACATGGGTCAGTTCTTTGAGTTTGTCTCTTGTAATATGGTCCATAATGCTTTACTTATTTTGAATTTATACTAATATCTGAAATTTGAATTTATACGAAACTCTTTAATTAATTAATATTTGCATCATTTGGAAATTAAACGTAGCGGTCTCTGTGTGGCGAAAATATATTTATTCCCAAAATGCACTGGCTCAAACATTTTTCTAAGTATATGAATGATCAGGCTTATATTGGAAAACTAAATTACCTCCTTACTCGGTACAATTTTCTGATAATCCACCGGGACATCCCGTCGTGACTGAAAAGTCGTCGGCAAAAAACCATTAATATTTGGTTGTCAGTGTAATGCTTTCTGTATCAGGAAAAACTCATTGATGTTTTCCATATCTATAATACCCTTAAATCTTTCATTTTCTTTTACAGGCACTATATCATATTTATTCTTATGCATGGTTTTATAGACATCAAATAATGTCATTTCCGGTGTTATTGATTCTATATTTTCACTCATAACTTCATTTACCTTGCCGTCTTTGCCATGGATGCTGAGACCTTTTATCAGGTCATTTTTGGTCAGTATTCCGGCATATTCGCCATCAGAAGTAATCACAAATCCACGGGTAGTGTTATGGGCAAGTCTGTCTGCCGCACTAACGAGTGTTTCATTTTCATCCAGTTTATCATAATCGGTTTGAATAAGGTCTTTCACCTGGTAGATCGGAAAGAGCACACGTCTGAACTCCAGTCACATTCCTTTATCTCGTATGC
>CAZFOO010000168.1:0-6878 GCA_964520585.1 uncultured Bacteroidales bacterium | reverse complement strand
ACAGAGTCATGAACAAGCCGATAAATGCACTTATACCTGGGTACAGTATATACTCAAGGTCAATCTTCCACTGTAATATGATCATCTTTTCGAAAATGATATGACTCTTGTAGAATGGCTTGCACAATATGCAGAAGAGACTACAGAGCTTTATCTAAGAGGGTTTCTGGGTAAAATGCTTTTTTCAGGCGATGAGATATATAAGAAGACTAATGTGCTGTCGGGTGGAGAGAAGGTTCGCTGTATGATTGCACGCATGATGATCCGCAATGCCAATGTGATGTTACTTGATAATCCAACCAATCACCTTGATCTGGAGGCTATACAGGCATTTAATAATAACCTCATTAAGTTCCGGGGTAACATCCTTATGTCTTCTCATGACCAGAAATTTATCCAGACCATATGCAACCGCATCATCGAAATCGGTCCACGGGGCATGATTGATAAGCAGATGGATTACGATGAATACATTAGCGATGAAGGCCTTAGAATGCAAAGAACCCAGCTTTACGATTAATAGAAGCAAATTTACCTCATAAATATACACCCGGCTAACCTACCTTACAAACTGCCAATTCAAATCCCCAGTAAGGGAGTATAGCTTAACGATAAAACCATTCAAGAATAGATTGCTTATTAAACCGGATTTTTGATATCTTAAAAAATGGTTAAATACCTGCAATTTATTGCAGCTACTTTAGTTTCTATAAAAATCTTAGATTTACTGAATGGCAGAGTATAGAAAAGGCAGTCATTCATTAGTCGATTTTCGGTTTATGTTATAAGTCTAAAAAATTTCATTTTTTACCTTTCGTTCAACCTATGGATTTTTAATCCATAGTGTTTTAATTTCACAAATCTGTTGAAGTTTTGGTCCATGAATCTTGCTTTCGTCATTGAGGACTGATCAGTTTTATTGACGGTATTGACGGTAGCCTGGTACCGCCGGTTCCCCTATGGGTGGTACACCTTAGCATGCAGATCCTTAATGGATAAACAAGACCTTTTGAGAGAAGGAAACCGATATCGGAAATACCGGTGAACTTATTAGGTTATGAAGTCGTTCAGGATACCGGCTAATTCCCTGGTTCTTAGATATCCGTATGACTTGTGTGGATTATGTTCATCTTCCTGGTTATGGTAATCATTTATTACCTCGAAATCCTCTGGTTCTACACTATGGTAATTTGATTTATATCTGAGGGCCAGTTTATGGTTCAGAACGATCCTGTCAAGAATATCATATAAGTTGCACCACTTTCCGTAAACTCCAGGGGGAGTTATCATCTCATTTTTTCCTTTCGTATTCTTTTTGTATTGTGCCGCAATCTTGCTTACTATCAGTGGCAGTCCTAATGGTGAACCAATAGTTACAAAAGAGTGTACTTTTACATTTGGTGAGAAAAAACTCAAAACATCATAGGCAATTATGGAACCCATGGAATGGCTGATAAGCATTATTTCATCATTATTATGTTTTTTCAATACATTTGATAACCTTTGCTTGATCATCTCCTTTACCTTGCAGTCCTTTTCCTCCTCTGTTGTACATTCTTCCTTGTAGTATATTTCGAGCGATTTAAAATATTTTCTGACAATATAATCGACTAAAAATGAATATTTGAGTGTATAATCTTCATTCAGGAAGATTTTATTTAGCTGGTTTCCTAAAAATCTGAATAATTTCTTGTGTAATTTTTTTTCTGCTGGGATAAAATTCTCTGGTGACGGTTTATACACTTCATCAATATAATAGGGGCTGTCCGGGTCTTTTGTATTTTTGTTAAGTGGTTTTTCGTGGATAATATCTGCCCAGTAAACCAGTTCAAATTCCGGAAGATCATTTTTAAATCCATTGTTTTCCAGTCCTTCCAGCATTGATAATTGCCACCATTCTTTGAGTGTATCCTTATCAGGCTTATTACCAAGTCCGTGTATTCCAATTATGACTCGTGCCATTTTGATTATACTTTGAATATTATTTGCTTGCTTATAATAATTATAGCTTGATTAATTCAAGAAATTATTAGTATGCTTAGAATATTAAAACCCGGGGATAAAAATCTTTTCGCCATACAGATGCACGATGCATAATTTCAAATTGATGCGAATATTTAAGAATTAATCAAGCTAAAGTTAGAAAAAACTATTTCTCCGGCAAATAACGGATATAAAATCCTTTATCCTTCGATTGCAATAATAGAACTTGCTCACTATAATAGAATTTGCTCATTATAATGGTTTTGCTTACAATAATTGACTGGAACAGCTTATGCCCGGATGTAAGGAGGTAAGGAGGATTGAGTAATAATATGGTATAGAGATGGAGTATTCCGAAAAGAAAGAATAAATCCCCTTTCATCAGCATTTATTCCTGGCGCAGGGGCTGTTTGTGACAAAAAAACCAAGGAAAGCACCTAATAAAATGCTTTGTATAGCATCCTTAAATACCATTGTATCCATATGCTGTCCTTCTGTTAAATAGAAGTAACCAAAGCCTGCCAATGACCCAATAAATATGGCGATAAGTGATTTTATAAAATGTTGTGAATGAATTATGCTTTTAATTCCCTTGCTTTCCGGATCCAGATCTAATTTTTTGATTTTCATAATAAGTTAATATATGTAATAATGCAAATATATAGATAAAAAATCAAAATATCCCGGATAAAGACTCATAATTTATGATAAGATTAAAAAACCATGAAAACCCTGATTCAATCCGGGATAACAGAAAATTCATCTTGCAGATTTTATATTATAACTATATTTATTACCACTCCATTTGTAACCACTTCGTTTCTCCCCGCTCAATTTATTTCCACTCGACCCAAAGGTCTTTTTCTTTATCCATCCTCGTTCCGGTCCCCGTCTGTTCCCCCTCACGATTAAGCATTTGTTGCAGCCATAATGCGTCTTGGTCACCGGCCCGGTTCAGCCGGAATTTTCTCATCTCCATTGGAACTAATTTAAGCGATATAAGTCCTCCATTTTTGGTATCAATTTGAGGAAAATACATCAAAGTCAACTCACCCCGATAATGCCGATGGCCACTTATGCCTTCATAATCGTTAATGAAATCACCTGCCCCGTAAATAATCAATTTACCGTTATAAACTTCTATTCCCAGGGGATGATGCGAAGAATGCCCAAAAATAACATCCACACCTGCTTCGTCTATTAACCGGTAGGCGAACTCCTTTTGTTTTAATGAAATAGTATAGCCCCAGTTACCACCCCAGTGAAGTGAGAAAATCACTATATCTCCTGTATTTTTTATCTGATCCACTTTCTGTTTTATTTTTCTGGCCGCTTTTTTATTCAGATCCGGCAATAAATTTATGCCTGGTATATTTGCTTTTGCAGTCCACTCTAAAGGTATTCCGCTGGTAGGTGAGCCATAGGAGAAAACAATAACACGTTTGTCGCCACTATGCAACAAAGAAGGTTCAATCGCCTCATTTTTACTATTTCCTGCTCCGGCAAATTTTATATTCGAGGTATTCAGCGAACGAATGGTTTCTTCAAGGCCCGGATATCCCCAATCCATTGTGTGATTATTTGCCAGACTGCAATGGTCAATTCCGGCGGCATTTAAAACTTTTACATTTTCCGGATGCATACGGTAATTAATGCCTTTATCCGGCCATGGTTCATCATGAATGGTTATGCTGGTTTCAAGGTTGATTAGTTTCAAATCAGGATTATTTTTTTCCCATTCCTCAAGAGCATCACCCCATATATAATGATAAGGAACGGGGATATCAATATCTCCGTTTACCTGTTCTGCCAGCCTGAGATAATCACGGGCATCCTTTATATAAGATTCATACAAAACCGGATCAACACAATCGGGTAATGCCTGATCAATGCCCCTTCCGGTCATTACATCCCCTCCCAGAAACAGCGTCAGGCTATTCTTTTTAATTAGCTCACTGTTTATCATTGTTCTATAATTTGATATTAGTTGCCTATAAAATGTTATAATCTGATTTATGTTTACAAATCCAAACAGTAATTCCCAAAGGCCGTACCATTTTTAATGACTTTTATACATGACGTCCCTGCCTTACGGATAAATTACCCGTCAGATGAAATAAATTGATTATTATTTTTAATGATGTGTTTTTTATCGGCGACTAAAACCCGTTATGCATCAGGGTACAGGCATCCTACAAGGTGTGTATAATAATCACATGATCGTGTGATTATTATACACACCTTGTATTCCGGTCAACAGATGGTAAATGATAAACCAATTACTTAGCAAAGCCTGAAACCCTGAATATTAAGCGTTAAGTATTTTCGTAAAATATATTTTTAATATTTATGAGAAAACTGCCTTTTGGAATGATTATAGAAATTTTTATATATACCAATTTTTGTCAAACCTTAAAAACAATTTATTATGAATCCTACTAATGATGAAATGAAAAAACAAGACATTGTTGACGAGCTAATCTGGGACGACAGTGTCGATGCAAATGATGTTACCGTTACCGTTCATAACGGTACAGTAGAATTAAATGGTTCTGTACCTACTTTTGCTGCTAAAGCAGCAGCAGAAAGAGATGCTTATCTTGCATCAGATGTGACCGCAGTTATAAATAATCTTACGGTTAAATTTCCGTCTACCAGGGCTATTCCCACAGATGCTGAGATAACCACCAATATTGAAAACAAGTTAAACTGGAACAGCCAGGTAAACGCCAGCGGGATAATTGTACAAACAACCAACGGAATAGTCAATTTATCCGGGGTGGTCGATACTTATTGGGAAAAAAGTCTTGCCGAAGATGTTGCACTTTATACAGACGGGGTAATTGATGTAATTAATGATCTGACCGTTACGCCTGTGAAATCCATTGTGGATATTGATATTGAAAATGATATCAAAAAGGCATTTACCCGTAATAGTATAATAGATGAAACTAACATCAGCGTTAACGTAAATGAAGGTGTCGTTACATTAAGTGGTGTTGCCTCCAGTTATCTGGAAAAGTCAAGGGCATATAATATTGCCAGATATACTGCTGGTGTGGTGAATGTAGTAGATAATATTACAATAACCTGAATATCCTGACTATTTTAATTCTAACAAAAAACGGATGCTGTATTCATTTTTTCATAAAACAGCTTCCGTTTTTTTCATTTTTACTTAGATGATAAAAGCCTACTTTACTTCTATCTTACGTTGAGGTTTGGTTTTTGCCTCTTCGGTTTTGGGAAGATGAATTTCCAAAATACCATCATGATATTTCGCATCTATTTTATCCCTGTCTACAACATATTCAGGAATAGTAAATGTCCGGCGAAAAGCCTGGTAATTAAATTCCCTGCATGCATATTCATTTTCATCTTCTTTCTTTTCTTCTTTATGTTCCGATGAAATTGTCAGGGTACCGTTTTCCATTTCGATATCGAAATCTTCCTTTTTCATACCCGGAGCGGCTACTTCAATCTTAATCTCTTTATCATTTTCTTTTACATTGACAGCAGGAACATTTGTTTCTGTGCCAAATGCAGTCGAAAACAAATTTCGAAGATCATTTTCCATAAATCTATCCATAAATGATGGAGTCCGTGGGGTGAATCTTGTAATTGCCATAATTTTTAATTTTTTTATCTGCTGACTTTTTCAGACAGATTGAGTTTTACAATTATTTATTATTTGTGATCATACCACTTGAATGGCTTATTTCTAAAAAACAATTATTGGACCATATATGGCTTAATTTGGTGATGAAAATTTAAAAGTTCCCATTAGCTCCCAATCAGTTGACTTCCCTGAGCCCTGAAAATTAATGAAATGATGAGGTTAGTCATGGTGCAAACCAGACAAGTTATTGGATTGTGTAAAATATCAACAGTATAAATAATCTGCCCGCTTATTTACCCTCAAAAGACCGGTATGTTGTTTAATATTTTTTATTGCAATGAAAACTCCTTCTTGTCACCTTTACGCAGAGTAAAAACTTCATCTTTTATGTTAATGGTTATCTCATCTGACCAACCGCCGTCACTGATTATTTTCAGGATTTCCTTATCTGCCTGGACCTTAATCCAATGACTTCTGTAACGCAAACGAGTACATATCTTTTGCAGTTCTTCAGGTATAACAGGATTGAACTTGAGTGCATCTTCCTGAATTTCCAGTCCCAGATAGCACCTTTGTATCAAATCCACAGTACCTGCCATTGCCCCCAGATGGATTCCTTCCGGAGTAGTACCTCCCTGAATATCTTTAAAATCGCTCATTAACGCTTCCTGAAAATGGTGCCAGCTGTTTTTACGGTTTGAACGGGCAGTAACCCAGGAATGTACCAGTTTGCTAAGGGTAGAGCCGTGTGAAGAGAGTTTCTCATAATGGGCTATGTTTTTTGGAATGAAGTCTTTATACAGACTATAACCTGATTTTTTTAATAAACGGTTCAACTCATCACTCGAAAGAAGATAGAACAACATTAAAACATCTGCCTGTTTATTAGCTTTGTATTTGTTTACATCATCATCTTCACTTTCAAGAATTCTATCCAGACGTAATACTTTTCCATACTTTTCATGGTATTTGTCCCAATCCAGTTCTTTTAGCCGGTTAAATCCTTCAAACTGATCGATTATATCACCCTCAATAACAGGAATAAACATGTTTTTTGTAATTTTATCCCACCTCACCAGTTCTTCGTGATCAATATTCAACTTGGCCAGGATCTCCTTTCTGCGATCTAAGTTAAGAGTATCCAGTATTTTGAAGGCATAATCAAGAACCCATATGGCCATTACGTTTGTATAGGCATTATTATTAATTCCCGGCTGATCTGACCCTGGATATCTGGTATGGTATTCATCCGGTCCCACCACACCTTTAATTTCAT
>CAZFOO010000167.1:0-6997 GCA_964520585.1 uncultured Bacteroidales bacterium | reverse complement strand
GCCAGTTCGTATCCATCGCCTGTAGAACCCGTGGCAGGATAAGATTTCCCCCCGGGTAGTTTTTTGATAGGTAAAATTAAAATCTCTATTTTTAACCTGTCTTAAAAATGCAGCCCCGTTCCAAACCCCCTGAATACAAGGTCTGCATAAATACCAAAAGGAACAGTCACAATAACCAACAGATTAGTTAGCCAATTATATTCAATATCGGGGTTTATAAGCAGTGGCTCCCTGAAAGAACTTAAAATGTGGAAAACCATGAAAAAACCAAAGGAACTTCCTGAAGAATGAAAACTCATCAGGTAACCTGATGAAGGCGGCCAGCAGTAAAAATTTAACCCACATCTGGAACCTGATAATTCGATATTCATTAGCATCTGCTGTAAAAAAAGGCCGCCTTTTCAGGCAGCCTTAATAAAACTATATTGAAGAGAAAAAATTAATGAATTTGAATTTTTCGGCTAAATGTCTTATTACCAGCGATAAGTCTTACAATGTACATTCCTGATTTAAACCCTGAAAGGTCAATATTGAGGTAATCACCCGAAACTTTATTTTCAAACACAATTTTTCCGGTGATATCATAAATAACTACATCGGAAGCCGCAGCATCAATAGTAAGCACGTCATGTGCCGGATTTGGGGAGATACGCCACTGTCCATTATCTATTATTTCAACAGAAGTGTCATCAACAAGCATTACCACCACTATGTTCACATCCTGATCAATAACATCCACAGTGCCTTCCGCAGTAAAGTAGCCATCTTTAATAATCGAATAGTCATATGCACCGGGCTCAACATCCTGAACCGCATACTCGCCGGCTGACAGTTCTAAGCCATCAAAAATAACAACAGCATCTGTGATAACAGCACCATCTTCATCTTCAATATAAAAAGTAACAGTGAAAACTTCTGGTTGCTGCTCATTAAGAGTCACATCAATTACTAAATCCTCATTTGAAATGACAACTTCGCCCGAAACACTTTCGTAACCATCTTTTTCAATCATGTAAGCATATGTTCCGGGTAGCAGGTCTTCAATAATATACTCACCCTGGGGTAAAACCTGTTCGTCAAAGGAAATTGTAGCATCATCAATAGCATTTCCTTCGCTGTCTTGAATATTGAATGTCACAGAATAATAAACAGGATCATCACTTAGCTGCAATACAAAAGGAGTAGGATAAGTTGTTGAATAAAGGCCTTCAGTATCAGTTGCCTCAACGCGCCAGTGATACTGTCCTTCATCTATACCTTCAAAGGATTGTGCGGTAACCTCCAGTGAATTATTCTCTCCCGCATCAATACTCAGAAGTTCATTCCCTTCAGTATCCTCAAGGATAAATTCGTATGTAACAGCCTGGCCGTCGGGATCTACAGACTGGCTCCAGGTGATTGTCTGTATTTCTGAATTTAGTATCAGGTCTTCACCCCATCCCGGGTATTGATTTGCAAACTTACCAGGAGCAGTATTTAATGCTTCAACAGGAGAAAACTCGACAATTGTTGAATTATCTCCAACTACAAATGCCTGATTAGCACTGTTTACTCTTACATTAAATAGGTTGGCAGCTGTAAACCTGGGCATCCGTGGTGAAAAGTCGTTGGTACCATCAGCATTTACAACCTGTCCGGAGGCACCATACAGAATAGCATTTACACTATCTATCATGGCAATACCTCTAAGTTCGGCTGAGTTGGCCCCATCGAAAGTGCCATTCACAGGGCTCCATGTCTGGCCATAATCAGAGGTATAAATCAGTGACTTTTTAGTGAGTATGCCACCCCATGATCCTGATGAAAAACCAAAGCGTGCATCAACAAAGTGAATCCTTGATATTCTTCCAGGATCAGTACCTGAATCAAAAACCACTTCCCAGTTGGCACCACCATCTACAGTTTTAATAATGAAGGCTTTTCCCCCAGCACTGGTGTTGCCACCGCCAATGAAAACAGTTTTTGGGGCAGTAACTTCCAATGCATTAATCATATTTTCAGGAGTGACGATGGTGGGTAATTCAATAGTTTGCCAGGTATCACCATCGCCGGAAGAAAGGAACAAATCACCGAAGGAAGCTGCATAGAAGTCCTGCTGCCCGAATTCTTTGATAAAACCTATTTCAACACCTTCAACTGAAAATTTCTCTTCCCAGGTTTCGCCTGAGTCAGCGCTGTGAATAATTACCCCATGAATAACTCCTTCAACAAGTTTCATACCGCCAAGCAGTAATTCATCATCACCAACAGATTCAATTGAATACCAGCGGTAACCCTCCATGCCTGGACCTTCCTGCATTGTCCAGGATTCACCACCATCGGTTGATTTATAAAAACTGCCTATGGCCAGGTGCTCAAAATCACCAGAGTCGTTGATAAAACGTTGGGCGGTGCGGAAACCCACTGCATAGGCCAGATCATCATTCACCATAACCATGTCAGTAAAAGTCTCACGCTTTTCGGCGCCGGCTTTTACTACAGCCTGGGCAGCATCGAAGGTTCCGGCTTTGGCAATAACTCCGCGGGAACCAGCAGCTATCCAGCCGCTTCCATCAGCAAGCAAGTCAATGCCATAAAAGCCAAGGGCATGGTAGTCTCGATCACCATGGCGAACACCACCATAAACCTCATCCCAGGTGTTGCCACCATCGGTCGAGGCGAGTATCTGTCCAAACAAACCTGAAGTAACAACTTTGCTACCATCATCACTCACAATTACATCATGCTTAATCTGGATAGTTTGTGTTGAATAGGGGACACCAGGAGCAGGAAGAGGAGTAAACTCGGAAAGATTGTCAACAATGGCCCATGTGGCACCTGCGTCGGTAGTTTTCAACAGTCCGCCACCGAAGCCAGCCCTGTAGGAGGCATAGGCGATTGAGTAATCACTGTTAAAATCTAACGAAGTAACCCCTATTCCGGCAAATGATCCTGGGGTACCTATTCCTGAAGCTACCGAAGAAATCCATGTATCGCCATTATCAGAACTTTTTAACACCTGGAGTGGAATTCCTGTTCCATCAACAGCCAGCCATATGTTGCTGCCAACAGCAATTACTTCTTTATACGTCCAGTCAGTTTTATTGTTAGGATTTGCCAGGGTTTCATCCGGTACGTTTACAGCAGTCCAAGTTGCTCCACCATCAACCGACATAAGTACTGTTTTGTCACTACCACTTAAGTAAATAGTGTTTTCATCCTTAAATGCAATTGAATTAAGATTGGCAGTTGAATTAGTGGTTTTAATATCCCAGTTGAGCCCCGCATCGTTACTGCAAGCAACAAATCCACCCGCACCAATAACCCACATCTCAGTTTCATTAACTACCTCAATTGCAGAGATTGAAATAGCAAAGGGAGTTTCCATCACATTCCAGGTTTCTCCGCCATTGGTTGATTTCATAATAGTACCAAACTGCCCTGCAGCATATACAAGGTCATCATCAGCATATCTTACCGCATTTAAGGTAACGCTGGTGGTGGCCGGATTTCTCCATAAATAGTCATCATTGGAGGAGGAGGTTCTCAAATAATCGTCTGGGATGTCGCTCCCCTCATCAGCAATAACAGGATAATCGGGATGTACCTGCTGTTGGTTTATTCTGACTTTTGCAAATTCCTGTGAAAAAGAATCATTAACCATTACAAGAAAGATAAGGGCCAGTAAAAATGAACAAACTGACTTCTGATAGTAATTTTTGTTTTTCATAGCTAGAGGTTTTAGAAGAATTAGATTGTTGAGGGCAAATTTTGCTAATACTTTTTTTAAAACCAAAGAAAGCATGTATGGATTTACAAATCCGTACGAAACAAAAACACTTTTAAACAAGAGTTATACAAAACAAAGAAGCTGGCAGGAGATATTTAACTTTCTTTGCCGATTCTTGCATTCTTTTGAAAATAGGAGGGAGTAATACCGGTTGACTTCTTGAAGAAGTTGTTAAAGGAAGATTTGGAATTAAAACCTACATGCCGTGCTATAGCCTCAATAGTCAAATTATTATAACTGTCGTCGGCCAACATCCTTCGGGCCTCCTTTATTCGGTAGCTGTTAACAAAGCTCATAAAATTTCCGCTGGTTTCTTCATTTATTACCTGCGAAATATAGGTTCTGTTGGTCTTAAGTAATTCAGAAATTAATTCTAAAGTGATATTTGGATTACGGTAGAGATGTTTTTTCTCCATTTTTTCTGTAAGGTCATTTAAGATCTCTCTTTTTTGTTCATACGAAAGGTTGCTGTTGCTGTATTTTCCGGCGTTATGCACTTGGGGCAAGCCGTCAGCATCCTGAAAAACCGCGTTACTATTACCTGATGAGTCTAGGGCCGCCGCTGTTTCTAGTTCATAAATAGTATTTTCTGTTTTATCCTGAATAATATCAGCCTTTTTCATTATCCACTGCTCACTTTCCACAATCTCCAGGTTTTTTCTTACCAGGTCTAAATTAGCCCTGGTTTGTTTTCGTTTTTGCAGATATACAACAATCAGTAGTAAGGTTATAATGATTACGAGCGAAACCAGCATTTCAATCCAGCGCTTCTGAGTTTCAATCTGGTGAGTTTTAAATTGTTTCTCAACATTCAGCAACTGGATTTCCTGTTCCCTTTTCTCAGTTTCATAAAGCACCTGAAGCTCCTTAATCTGGGCATGCTTCTCAGCATTAAACAATGAGTCGTGAATCTGAAAATATTTTTTATGATATTCCAGGGCTTTGGGATAATCCTGCCTTTTTTGCTGAAGCTCCGACCATATTTGGTATATCTGCTTTATTTCATCCAGAGCACCTTCCTTTTGAGCATTTTCAAGTCCCAATCTTAATACGCTGTCGGCTTCCCTGTAGTTATTACTTTGAATATTTATTCTTGCCAGAGTGACTAGGGCAAGAGCCAAATCTTTTTTCCTGTCATGGCTACGGGCTACCTCCAGGCTTTTAATTACATAATCGGCAGCCATATCAAGTTTTGTTGTCTTGTAATATATGTAACCTATATTGTGTAATTGACTGAATGTGTATTCACTATTCCGATTGAGGGCAATTTCAAGTGATTTCTTAAAAAAATCAAGACCCTTCTCGTAATCCTGAAGCCTAACATACACACTACCGATGTTATTGAGTAAAATGGTCTGAATATTTTTCAATCCATTTTCATTATAAACTTTCTCCGCATCCAGAAAATATTCAAGGGCAAGCTCATATTCTGACCAATCGAAATATACAGTCCCTACATTGTTAAGTAAATTTCCCACGCCTGACGCATCTCCAAGTAATCGGTAAGCTCCAAGGGCATTATAGAAATATTCAAGCGAGCGGGCATAATCACCACGGTTAAAATAAATTATACCGGCATTCGTGCTGGCATCAGCATATAATTTATAATCTTCACTTAATTGATCAGTAAACTGATCATTCTCAACAATGGGGGATGTTTCATTTATCACCCTTACAAAAAGAAAAAGAGCATTTTGAGAATCAGCATCGTTTTTTTTACTAACTGCCAATTGATATAATTCAGAAACAGAGTAATTACCAAGCTTCGTCTCAAATTCAAGATCAGCCCTTAGCTGATCTTCAGCAAATGAAGTTTGTAGAAATGTAAAAAACAAAAAAACCAGGAGTAACTTAACAACAACTCTCCTTTGCATTTATAAAAGTATTGTGGATTCTTTATCAAAATTACTAAAAAAAGGTAAATGGTGGACTTTTTTGATAGTTTGTAAATATAGTTTTTCTTACTGAATTTTGAACTTGAAAACCGAAACGGAAACAGGCTCTGCTGAGGAGCAACCTGTCAGGGATATGTTTCTCACAACAAAGTGTTACCAAATGGGTTGCAAAATCTGCACCCGTTTCCTTTGTAATACTTTGTTTTACAATGTTTAAAAAACCTACGCAGCATAGTTTGAAGATTTTTGATAGTATAATGCTTGAGGCGGACGTTGAGGTATTGTATTCTTCAATACACAACTTGGTAATCTCCTGAGCATGATTATTATCCATAAAAAAGTTTGCATCTAACACATCCTCTCGATAGGTTTTGTTAAAGCGTTCAACTTTAGCATTTTGCTGTGGTTTTTCTTTTTGTATCCTGCTCCAACTAATTTCATTATTTAGCAACCACTTTTGAAAAAACTTTGACCGGAATTCCAGCCCATTGTCTTTTCTTATGCTTTAGGGGTTTCCACACAATTCAATCCTTTGTTCTTAGAAAGTAATTACCGCTCTGGCTGCAGTCTGACACTAACAGCAATACCCAGATACTCCTGAAATCTTCGGCCGTCAATCAAGGCATCACTTAAAAATCCATAGCCCACTCCTGATTGCGAAAAATGGGATTTCGATAGGATTTGCAGGGTTGTCCTCAATGCGCCTACGAAGCTTCTTAGTGAGGTCATTTCGCGATAGGAAGGGGCCGTGATATATACTTTGGCCAACAATGCTTCAGGGTAATAACCTATTTCGAAACCCGGAAACTGTAAAAGGGTATAGGATAGTTGTTCCGTTTGCGTTTTACTTCTGTAGTCGGTAATGATGGTATCTACCCTTTCCAATCCGCAAATGCAGCCAAAACCTTTTGGTAGCATCGCCCACTACGATCACCTTCGTTACCGCATTGATGATGACCTGGTTGAGGGAAGCTTACACGGTATTGGTGAAGTAAACTTCAAGCAAAAGTACCAAGCTTTTGTATGGTGGAGTGCGCTACTTGGCACAGGGCGATGTGCCCCTGATGCGGGAAGAGTGCGTGGTAAGAGGCAGACTGCTTAGAAACGCCCCTCATTTTACCAAAAATCAATTGTTTGTAATTCCTGCACAAAGATGGTTCGATGAGTTGGAATTTAGTTTAGGCCTGATAATGTAATATATGCTGGCAGGTACTTACAACCTGGGCCGCTCGTTCAGGGTTTCCCAAAAAAAGCCCTGGAAAAGACCCCTAACATGAATCCAGGCAGGAATCGGCAGCCAGCCAGGCTGTGGAAAATGCAAGCTGAAGGTTAA
>CAZFOO010000166.1:0-7003 GCA_964520585.1 uncultured Bacteroidales bacterium | reverse complement strand
GGTTTCAATCACAGGGCCCATTCTAAGAAGGGTCAGTACCGCCTTGTCCTTATGATGGGTTATCAGCTCCCCCCTGGCAGCAAGCCTCTTGGTATATATAGAATGCGGTTCGAAATACATTATGGTAAGATATGCTATGGTAGAGGTAATAATAAGAGGGATGAACAATTCATATCCTCCGGTGATTTCTGCAATAAGAAATATAGCGGTAAGCGGTGCATGCATAACCCCGGCCATCAGGCCAGCCATTCCCACAAGGGCAAAGTTACGTTCTGATACATTTATAAACGAAAAATTATTGATCAGGCTGGCAGATAAAAAACCTGTCACACCACCAACATACAAAGACGGGGCAAATATACCACCTACCCCGCCGCTTCCTGTTGTTACGGCCATAGCGACGACCTTGAATACCAGTATCAGAAAAAGGAACCCGGTAAACACCCAGTAGTTATCACGAAACGAGGCGATAAGGCTGCCTCCTGCTATTTCGGTTGCATCTCCACCCAGAAGCGATCTGAGTGTACCATATCCCTCACCATAAAGAGGAGGGAAAAGAAAAATAAGCAGACCCAGCAATGCACCACCATAGAAAAGCCGTTGATAGGGACTGGATATTTTTTGCAGTCCAGATTCCACTTTAAGCGATCCCCAGGTAAAATAAAAAGAAACCAGTCCGGTCAATATCCCAAGCAAAATATACCATGGCAGGTTGTCAACTATAAAGGGTTCATGAAGGGTAAAATAGAATACTGCACCCTGTCCAAGCAAAAGAGTTGCGATGGTCGCCCCTGTAACGGCAGAGATAAGCAGAGGGATAATCGACCACATGGTCAGGTCAAGCATTAATACTTCGAGACTGAAGATCATGGCCGCAATCGGCGATTTGAAAATGCCGGCTATTGCTCCAGTGGCACCGCAAGCAATAAGAAGAGTTACAGATTTGTAATTAAGCTTCATAAATCTGCCGAGATTGGATCCAATAGATGCACCGGTAAGCACAATAGGTGCCTCGAGCCCGACTGATCCGCCAAAACCAACGGTCATTGTACTGGCAACCATCGAAGAATAAGAATTGTGAGGAGCAAGAACTGAATCCCTTCTGGATATGGCATGAAGTACCTTGGATACCCCGTGTGAAATCTTATCCCTGATAAGATACCTGGTAAAAAATACCGTTAACAGAATCCCTATAACAGGGAAAGCCAGATATATAAGATTATTGGTTTCGGCCGCAAACCGGCCTGACAGCAGTTCGCTGGTATAATATACGGTATTTTTCAGAAATACCGCAGCAAGTCCGCTCAAAAGCCCTATTATAAGACTAAGGCTTAGTAGCAGCTGGCGATGCTTCAGATTTTTTATGATCCAGATGAGTATCTTTGATATAAAGGTATCTTTTTGCATATTTTGGCAAAAATACAATTTAACGGTTTAATAAACCAGTGAAAATAAGAAGAGAGTATAAGTTAATTATTCTGATTATTTTTGTTCTTGCCAAGGTAATAACCATCTGATAATATTTCCAAAACAAAATACCTGCATGATAGATTTCACTAAAACCATTCTTAATAACGGACTCAGGGTAATTATCCACCAGGATAGTTCAACTCCCATGGCAGCCTTTAATCTTCTTTATGATGCAGGATCGGCAGATGAAAATCCGGATAAGACCGGTACCGCTCATTTTCTTGAGCACCTTATGTTCGGTGGAACGCCTAATATTCCTTATTATGACAGGGAAGTACAAAAGGCAGGAGGAGAAAACAATGCTTTCACCAGCAATGACATAACAAATTATTATATCCATTTGCCGGCTGTAAATGTAGAAACAGCTTTCTGGCTGGAATCAGATCGCATGGCGGACCTGGTTTTAACGGAAAAAGGATTTGAAACCCAGAAAAACGTTGTTATTGAAGAATTCAAGCAGCGCTACATAAATCAGCCGTACGGAGATATCTGGATGTTACTGAGGCCACTTGCATATAAAGTACATCCTTATAGATGGCCGACGATAGGCAGGGAAATATCTCACATTGAGAACATAACCATGGATGAGATAAAGAATTTCTTTTATGAAAATTATTGTCCTTCCAATGCCATTTTGTCAATTACAGGTAATGTTGATGTCGATAAATGCATCAAATTGGCTGACAAGTGGTTTGGACCGGTGAAGAAAAGAAAAAAAGCAAGAGGCCTGCCTCCTGCTGAACCTCCTCAAAAGAATCCGGAAAAACTGGAAGTATACAGGGATGTCCCCTCTCACATGATAATTTTAGCCTTTCATATGGATAGAAGGGATTCCCGGGAATTCTACATATGCGATCTTATTTCCGATTTGCTGTCCGGTGGAAAATCTTCCAGGCTTTACCGTCATCTTGTTATGGAAAAAAAATCCTTCAGCAGCATAAATGCATATATAACGGGAGATAAGGATCCGGGACTGTTTATTATCACAGGAAGACTTATGGACGATGTTACCATGAACCAGGGGCATGAAGAAATACTTAAGGAAATCAATGGTCTTCTCGAATATCCGCCACAAAGGGATGAGTTGGATAAAGTAAGGAACAAACTCGAAGCAACCAGGCAGTATACCCACTCAGACATTCTTCATAAAGCTACAGATCTGGCATTTTATGAATTAACCGGAGATGCCGGTAAAATCAATGATGAGATTACAGAATACCTTTCAATTACCACACCGGAGATAACAGAAACTGCCGGAAAATTATTTGATCAAACGAACTCATCAACACTTTTATATCATTCCAACCAAAAACCCAGGCAGTCTTGAATAGTAATAAAGCACCAAAACCAGCAAAAAATATAAAACCCGGCAATTTTAAGCCTTTATCTGTCAGACTTAAAAACTCAGTTCCTCTCTATGTTATACAGGCCGGAAGTCAGCCGGTAATAAGATTGGATATAACATTTAACGCAGGTTCCTGGTATCAGTCCACGCCACTGGCAGCATCCTCCGTAGCAGCTATGCTGACCGAGGGGACAACCAGATACAATGGTAAAGAGATTGCAGAAAAACTTGATTATCATGGTGCTTATTTGAATACATCAGCAAACCGGGATAATGCTTTTGTGACTGCTTATTTTCTTGAAAGACACAAAAACACCATTATTCCAATGCTGGCGGAATTAATAAAAGATCCGGTATTCCCGGAACATGAATTTCAGGTGTACAAGGAGCGTAGAAGACAAAGCTTCATAATTGAAAGAAGCAAAGTTGACAACCTGGCCAGGGAAAAATTTACTCACTTATTGTACGGACCTCTACATCCGTATGGACAATCGCTGACAAGCAATGATTTTGACAATATAACCAGGGAAGATCTTATCACCTTTCACTCTCACCATTACATTCCGGCAAACTGCAGCATCATTATTTCCGGAAAATATAATGAAGATGAACTAATTTCAATTATTGACAGGTCATTCGGCAGTCCCGGTCCGGTACCCGTGATTGATACAGACAGGAATATACCTGAAAAAAAACCTTCACAGGAGAAACAGGTATTCATTGCCAAAAAAGATGCAGTCCAATCAGCATTACGCATAGGACATGAATTATTTAACAGGGCACATCCTGATTATGCCGGAATGATGGTTTTGAACAATATTCTTGGCGGGCATTTCGGTTCACGACTCATGCAGAATATTCGCGAAAAAAAAGGATATACCTATGGAATAGGGTCAGCCATGGTGACGCTTAGAAACAGCGGTTTCTTTGTCATAATGTCTGAAGTTGGAACCCGGTATCAGAAGGCCTCCGTAAAAGAGATATATAAGGAACTGGACAAACTATGCAGTAAGCCTGTTTCAAAAAAAGAACTTGAACTTAACAGAGCCCAGATGATGGGAGATATACTCAGGGGATTTGACGGGCCTTTTGCATGGGGGGAAAGCATACGTAACCTGACAGAAAACGGACTGGATACTGATTTTTATGAAAGAATGACAGAAACAATCCTTCATATTGATCCGTCCCAACTGCTTGATCTTGCAGAAAAATACCTGTTACCGGGCAAAATGTATGAAGTTGTGGCCGGTGCTGAAAAAGTCTGATTTTTGCGGAAATATATCTGTGAAAATTGATTTGCTGCACAGATTTTGTAATACGTAATATCAGAAAACGCCGTCAGGCAACGTTATAAAAAAGCGGTTGACCAGGAAATAATAACCTTTTATGCCTTTAGCACAAAATAAACTTTGATTTATTAATTTTACAAGAAATCATTCAGAGTGAAGTAACACTATTAATAATGACCATGAGGATGCAATGATGAAGATCCAGACAGAAACTGAAACACAAGAGATAATTGCCAGGTTTGAAGACCTTATGGATCATTGTACCCACATTAATGATCCTGATGAGATAAAACGGATCAAGAAGGCTTTTCAATTCGCTAATGAGGCTCACAAGAACATGAGGAGAAAATCAGGCGAACCTTATATTATTCATCCCATCTCAGTGAGCAAGATAGTTGCGACCGAGATAGGACTAGGCAGCAAGTCAGTAATCTCAGCTCTGCTTCATGACGTAGTTGAGGATACTGAATACACTCTCGAAGATATCCGGTACAGCTTTGGCGATAAGATTACAGAAATAATTGACGGACTGACTAAGATTGCAGGTGTTTTTGATAAGAAGTCGACCATTCAGGTAGAGAATTTCAGAAAACTGCTCCTGACACTATCCGATGATGTCAGGGTAATCCTTATTAAGCTGGCAGACAGGCTTGATAATATGAGGACCCTTGATTCCATGCCCCGGAATAAACAGCTTAAAATAGCCGGGGAAACCAGTTTCCTTTTTGCACCACTTGCACACCGTCTTGGACTTTATACAATTAAGACCGAACTTGAAGATCTGGCCCTCAAGTACCAGGATCCACAAATCTATGATGATATTCTTCAAAAGATAAGAGACAGTGAGAAAAAAAGACAACTTTTCATAAATAAATTCTCCCTGCCCATTATTGACAAACTAAATGAGCATAATATCAAATATGATATAAGCGGGCGGCCCAAATCCATTTTTTCCATTTATAACAAGATGGAAGCCAAAAAAGTGAAATTTGAGGAGATATATGATCTGTTTGCGATCAGGGTCGTTTTTGAGCCAAATCCGAATATTCCGGAAAAGGTACAATGCTGGAATATATATTCGATGATCACGGATATTTACATGCCAAAACCGGAAAGGATAAGAGACTGGGTTAGTACTCCAAAAGCGAATGGTTATGAGGCCCTTCATGGTACGGTTATGGGCCCTAACGGAAAATGGGTGGAAGTCCAGATCCGCACCACCCGGATGAATGACATAGCTGAGAGAGGGTTTGCCGCTCACTGGAAATATAAAAATAACGGACAGGGTGAATCGGAACTTGACAAATGGATAAGAAGGATAAGGGAACTTCTTGAAAACCCAAACGCAGATGCTCTTGAATTTATCGATGAATTCAAACTTAATCTTTTTGCCTCTGAAATACTTGTGTTTACTCCTAAAGGGATGATCATCACCCTTCCTAAAAACTCTACGGTAATTGACTCCGCATACGAGATTCATACAGAGGTCGGGAATAAAGCAATCGGAGCCAAAGTAAACCAGAAGCTTGTTCCATTGAACCATATATTAACAAGTGGAGACCAGGTGGAAGTTCTGACCTCGGAAAGCCAGAGAACTCAAAGGGAATGGCTTGATTATGCGATCACGGCAAAAGCAAAATCAAGCATTAAGAATGCTCTGAAGGCCGATAACAAGATCAGGCTGGAAGCAGGTAAAAAGATACTGGAGGAAAAATTAAGAGATTTCAACCTGCATCCAAATTCAAGGATTATCAAAAAGCTAATCGACGGTTACGAGGCTGAAAGCAAAGATGACCTTTACCTTAAAATAGGAGGTGGGATTATCCCCCTTGACAACATAAAAAAGATCCTTAAGAAGAACACCAAAAACAAGTGGATCAGGTACTGGGAACTGACATATAATAAAAATATACAAAAGAATAAAAAGGTTGCTGAAATACAGAAAAAACCGGAAAAAATAGATCTGACCAAACCTCTGGTAATCAGAGAGGGGGTCGATGAGCCAGGTAAAAATTACAGGATCGCCAAGTGCTGCAATCCAATTCCGGGTGATGATATTGTGGGATATAAGAGTCCGAATGAAACCATTATTATCCATTCAACCAAATGCCCCACCGCTATCAAACTGATGTCCAGTCACGGCAATCTGATAGTTTCTGCAAACTGGACCAGGCACAAGATCCTCTCTTTCCTGGCCGGGATAAAAATCAAGGGAATAGACAAAATAGGCATTGTAAACTCAATAACCAATGTAATTTCGCATGACCTGAATGCAAACATCAGGAAGATAGCGGTTGAAACACACGACGGCATATTCGAAGGAAGCATTGAACTTTACGTTCATGACACCAAACACTTGAACAATCTTATCATGAATCTGTTTAAGATAAATGGTGTTGTTTCCGTAAACCGGATTGAGACTATAAAAGAATAGTTTGATCAAAATAAAAGGGAAACCCGCCATATTTAATATTTTTTTCTATTTTAGCATTATTTTAAATTAGACTATATATGGCCTGTATTGAATCAAAAGACACGGTAAAAAAACTGTTTACAGAATACCTGGAAAAGAAAGGACACAGGAAAACACCTGAGAGGTATGCAATTCTGGATGAGATATATACACATGAAGGGCACTTCGATATAGAATCCCTTTATATATCAATGAAAAATAAAAATTACAGGGTAAGCAGGGCAACCCTGTATAATACTATTGACCTTTTGCTGGAATGCAATCTGGTGGTGAAACATCAATTTGGCAAGAACATCGCACAATTTGAAAAAGCTCATGAATGTAAGCAGCATGACCATCTTATAGATACCAAAACCGGTGAAGTCATTGAGTTTTGTGACCCAAGGATACAGGAAATAATAAAAACCGCCTGTAAACTTGCAAATT
>CAZFOO010000165.1:6132-7021 GCA_964520585.1 uncultured Bacteroidales bacterium | reverse complement strand
AAAAGATCACAAGCCTTGCAGCAATTCTTTCATTATAAGCGTCATCCTGGGTTCGGCCAGTTCTGCGGCAAGCTGAACATCTTCGTGGGTTACCTTAACAATCCGCCCAGGTACACCCAGATCTGTTATTATAGATATTGCAAAACAGGGAATGCCCATCTGCCGGGCAACAATCACCTCAGGCACGGTAGACATTCCAACGGTATCGCCTCCAATTATCCTGAAATAGGCATATTCTTTTGGCGTTTCAAGGGTCGGTCCGGTAACTCCCACATAACAACCCTGATGGGCACGGATATTGTTTTTTCTGGCAATTGACATGGCCCTGGTTATCATTTCATGATCGTATGGTTCGCTCATGTCAGGGAAACGTGGACCGAATTCATCCTGATTTTTACCTATAAGGGGGTTTGGCAGAAGGTTAATATGATCATTCAGAACCATAAGATCACCTATTTCATATTCCGGGTTAACACCCCCACTGGCATTGGAAACCATAAGATAATTGATGCCAAGATATTTCATCAACCGCACCGGAAAAGTAACCTCCTGCATGGAGTAACCTTCATAATAATGAAAACGCCCCTGCATGGCCACTATCTTCTTCCCGCTGAGGCTGCCGAATATGAGCCGCCCCTTATGCCCCTCGACGGTAGAAACGGGAAAATTCGGAACTTTATCATATTCAAGAGTATGATGGATATCAATTTCCCGTACCAGTCCCCCCAGACCGGTTCCAAGGATTATACCAACTTCAGGTTCAAACCCGGCATTTTTTTTAAGATATGATATGGTCTCTTTTATTATCTCCAACATAATGTAATATTTGCTTTCTAAATTCCTCCCCGTCGTTTTCTATAAAATTGATTCTTACGGGAATATAGTACAT
>CAZFOO010000165.1:1364-6122 GCA_964520585.1 uncultured Bacteroidales bacterium | reverse complement strand
AACGGGATTGGCAGTATGGAGAAGTCCCGAAATCTCAATATCTATAGTATTAAAGTTCTGAAACCTGATTGCATCCTTCTCAGTAGTAATTATGATCTTTTGATTATTTTCTATAGATTCCCACTCTTTGCCTATGTGCTGCATGTCCCGGATTGTATAATTATGGTGGTCAGGAAAAACAATTTTTTTAACCCTGGGCGAAAACTCATTAAGATACTTCTCAAAGAGCACAGGGTATGCAATTCCTGTAATCATCAAAACCGGAGATTTCATATTCCTGAACTTTTCCCTTTCGGGGAAAGGTTCTGTTTCCCTGAATACGGGACGGGGATTGCCGTAAGCGTAAGTCGTAAAGTAAAGAGATTGCCATGGAAAGAGATTCAACTCCTTGCGTATAATCCGGCGCTCAATGGGTTGCATGTCGGGAGGACACTTTGAATATATCACAATAGCTGCCCTCTTTTTGGAACTGACGGGTTCGCGAAGTCTTCCTGCCGGCAACAGTGAATCTTCAGTGAAAGGCTGGTTATAATCGACAAGCAATATTGAAATACCGGGCTTTACCCAGCGATGCTGAAAAGCATCATCAAGAATAACCGCATTCAATTTTGAATTATAATTAATAAGCTTCCTGATTCCTTTCACCCTGTCACCATCAACCGCAACTTCAACTTCAGGGAATTTCCTTTTTATCTGCAGAGGCTCATCACCAACATCTTTAACCCTTGATGCTGTGGAAGCAATAACAAATCCGGAGGACCGGCGCTTATAACCCCGGCTAAGCACAGCTATACTGAAAGACCCTTTTAAGATTGATACAATGTGCTCAACATGAGGAGTTTTACCCGTACCTCCTACCGTAATATTTCCGACTGAAATTACCGGGAAAGAAAACTCATGTGATGAAAATATACCTGTATCAAAAAACAGGTTCCGCAGAAAGACACCAATCCCATATAGCAACGAAAAGGGCATAAGCAATGCAGTTACTATCTGATTTTGGCTTCTCTTCATAGTTAATATACCTCTATATCAAATGGCATCCTTGCCTGAATTCCCTGGTTCTCAATGACAAACTTCAATGTCTTAAAATAGTGGGAGCCAGCGCCAAACTCCTTACCAAATATTTTCATCTTAATATCGCCACTGAATGACTCAAGAAGTTCCTCGAAAGGATCTCTCTGACGGGGAAGTGAAAGAATACGGTATTCTTCCATTCCGCTCTCTTCAATTGCAATCTCAACAGCCCTTTCAAGTCCCCCGAACTCGTCTACCAGTCCAAGTTCTTTAGCATCATATCCACTCCACACACGTCCCTGTCCGATATCATCAACTCTACCAGGGTCCATTCCCCTGCCTTCAGCGACCCTGGCAGTAAATGTTTCATAAATATCCTCCACACCCTGCTGAAGGATATTACGTTCGGCAGGAGTCATGGAACGGGTAAAACTGCCTATGTCGGCAAACCGGTTGGTCTTTGCCACATCAACAGTTATTCCCAGCTTATCATTTAATAATTCACTTGCGTCCATCAAAATTCCGAACACACCGATAGAACCGGTTATGGTCTGTGGACTTGCAACGATCTTCGTGGCAGGTGCAGCAATATAATATCCTCCTGAAGCGGCAACGTCACCCATGGAAACAATCACCGGCTTTTCTTTGGAGGCAAGATCTACTTCCCTCCATATAACTTCCGATGCAAGTGCACTGCCGCCCGGGGAATTAACCCTGAAAACTATAGCTTTAACGGTAGTATCCTGCCTCGCTTCGCGAAGTGCGCGTGAGATCCTGTCTGAACCGATTCCAAAGTCAGCTCCCTCACCCATAACAATGGATCCTTCAGCATAAACAACAGCAAGCTTCTCTCTGGGAAGCCTTCCCGATTCACGCTTCTTGGGAACCCTTGTATACTGCGCTATATCAACTGATTTAAGGTCATCATCCTCATCAATACCTGTCATTTCTTTCAGCTTGAGCAATATCTCATCCCTGTAAACCAGCTCATCTACAAGTCCGTGCTCCAGGGCAGTACTGTCACTACGAATCAACAGGCCATCAGCGATCTGGTCAAGCCGCTCACCACTGATATCTCTGCTGGCACCAACATCATCAATCATTACCTGCCAGATAGCATCAAGATAGCTCATAACCTGCTCCCGGCTTTCGTCACTCATCTCTTCATTTATGAAGGGCTCAACGGCAGATTTATACTCTCCGTGACGCAAAATTTCAGGTTCAAGCCCAAGTTTATCAAGTGTCCCTTTAAAAAAAAGAGTTTCTGATCGCAGACCGGTCCACTGCAGCATTCCGGTTGGTGTCAGATATACATGGTCCGCTACCGAAGCCAGATAATAAGCTGTTTGAGCATAACTGTCCGAGCTGACAACAATGAATTTGCCGGATTGGCGAAAATCATCCAGGGCTCTGCGGATTTCACCAAGTGTTGAAATACCCGCCTGGGGCATTGATATCTCTATAAAAATGCCCTCAATGTTTTCATCATCCTTTGCCTTTTCAATATTATCAAGAATATCATTCAGCCCGAGACGATTTGTAGGACGCATGGTCAGAAAATCAAAATCATCAAAAGGATTTTTTGAAGCCCGGTCTACTATAGGCTTATCAAGCTTCATGTGAAAAATAGTATTGGATTCCAGCTCCACAATCTTATCGGCTGAGGATATCATAACCCCGATAACACCCATAAAAATAAAAAATATCAGGATCATGCTTATAAAAACACCAAGAACAGAGGCAAGTAAGAATTTAAAAAAACTTTTCATTTTAAATAAGGTTATATGATTAATTTTAATCCAAATAATTCTCACTGTCAATGTATTGACAGTAATCAATTTTCATGCGTAAATCAATGCTCCTTTAGAATAATAATCAGGATTGACGGTTACAAGAGTATAAAAGTAAAACAAAAAATCTATAAAAGAAATACAAATTATGCCCTATTGTTATAATTGCCGGAGTAGATAATGATATTTGTCCTTGAAGGCAGTAACATGAATCATACATGCCTTCCCGTGAAAGAACGTGCAGAATAGGATTGGTTACCTGCGGGGAAACTGAGAGGTGTTTCATTAATTTAAATTTTAAGTTTATATTTAGTTCGCCTTTAAATCCTCATCTCACAGACATATCACGGAGCAATCACAAACGAATCACGGCTTAAGAGTTTTTAAAGTAAACTAAACAACTAACTGATGGCTAAAGTATACCTGCTTCTTGGAGGAAATAAAGGAAACCGCCTATTATACCTGAAAGCCGCAGAGGAACAGGTAGGGCGGCATATAGGACTCATTCAAAGAAAATCTTCCGTCTATGAAACAGAACCCTGGAGATTAACTGGTGTACCCTCCTTTCTTAACCAGGTTTTTATTGCCTCAACGCTTCTTACACCGGAGGAGGTTTTAGGCAAAATCTGGAAGATTGAAAAAAAACTGGGAAGAAGCCGTAACCTAATAAACCCTTTTCAAAACAAAAATGAACTTCCAGATCTGGATAGAAGGATCCCGGGCTTGAACGATGCCGTTAATAATGGGAATAAACAGAAAGATAATAATTATGCAGACAAGGCAGAAAAATGGAAAGCGTATGCCTACAGAATCGGGGGATATCCTTATCCGGGTCAACTGGAGGAAGATCCTGTTGAAAAATATACAGGAGAAAGCCAGGGTGCAGAAGAACCTGAAAAAGATCCGGAAAGAACCAATTATTCATCGCGAACAATAGATATTGATATCCTGCTCTATGACGATATGATAATTACAAAAAAAGATCTTATTGTTCCCCACCCTCTGTTACATAAACGGCGTTTTACACTAGAACCCCTGGCTGAGTTGGATGGGGGACTGTCGCATCCGGTGTTTAAAAAATCCATTGCCATATTACTTGCCGGATGTGAGGACAACCTGATAGTCCGCCCTCTGAAGAATCAGACACCATAATATATATTTATATCTTAATAAAGTCGATCACCAGATCGGAATAGAAACTATTTGGGACCGTATGCAAGGTCACCTGCATCTCCAAGTCCGGGCACTATATACCCTTTGACAGTAAGTTCGTCATCAACGGCACCTGTCCACAATGTCAATTTCTTTGAAGGTAAATGTTTTTTAATATATGAAACTCCTTCGCTGCTGGAAATTATTGACACGATATGAGTGTGGGCAGGTATACCTTTTGAAAGTAAAGCCCTGTATGCCATAACCAGGGATGACCCTGACGCAAGCATGGGATCGGTAATTATCAGGATCTTCCCTTCAAGTGAGGGAGAGGACATATGCTCAAATTTTATGTCGAACGTTCCGTCCTTATGATACTTTCGGTATGCTGTTATAAAAGCATTGCCGGCATGATCAAAATAATTAAGGAATCCTTGCTGAAATGGCAGGCCTGCTCTCATTATGGTAGCCAAAACGGGCATATTCTCAGGAAGGTTCATGCAGGCGATACCCAGGGGGGTCTGCACTTCTTTTTCTTTATATTTCAGTGTTTTACTGATCTCATAAGCGAATATCTCCCCTATGCGTTCAAGATTCCTGCGGAACCGTAATCTGTCAAGCTGTACATTTTCATCACGTATTTCTGAGATAAACTGACTCAGAATTGAATTATTTTTCCCAAGATCGATCAACATATCAGACAAATTTAATAACATCAAATGTAGATGAAATTTTTTTCATTTAAAATTACTCATATACGAATGAAAAAAAAATCATCGGAAAGCGAAGCGGTTTATCC
>CAZFOO010000165.1:0-1264 GCA_964520585.1 uncultured Bacteroidales bacterium | reverse complement strand
AAATTACTCATATACGAATGAAAAAAAAATCATCGGAAAGCGAAGCGGTTTATCCTGTATGTCAAAATTTTGTAGCTTCTTGACGAAATTTTGACTTCGTCGTTTACACCTAAAGCATTCCCTCATCCGCGAAGCTGAAATAGTTGCGGTCTGCCATAATAATATGGTCAAGCACTTTGATCTCCATATATCTGGCTGCTTCATTCATTTTTTTTGTTATATCAATATCGGCTTTACTGGGCTTCAGGTTGCCGGAGGGATGATTATGACATAAAACCATGGAAGAGGCTGAATGAAGGATCGCATTTTTTAGTATCATCCTGATATCGGTGACAGTACCCGATATTCCTCCCTGACTGGTACGGAGAACTTCAATAAGCCTGTTTGAGCGGTTTAACAGAAGTATCCAGAACTCCTCATGCAGCAAATCTCCCATTAACGGATGCATAATAGTATATGCATCACGACTGCATTGCACGGCGGGTTTTTCCAGTACATCTTCTTCTTTCCTTCTTCGCCCAAGCTCGAGTGCAGCGGTAATTACCACAGCCTTGGCCTCTCCAATCCCCCTGAATTGCATAAGCTCCTTCAGGTTCTGCTTACCCAGGCGATTCAGGCTGTTCTCAAATGAGCCAAGAATGCGCCTGGACAATTCAACCGCAGTCTCTTTCCTGCTTCCGGATCCGATTAAAATGGCGATAAGCTCGGCATCGCTCAAAGCAGCACATCCATGGGTCAAAAGCTTTTCCCGCGGACGGTCATCAAGTGCCCACTGTTTAATACTTAATTTTTTTATTTCGTCCATATCCCGGCAGATTAAGTTGTATACCTAAGTTAAAAAAAAATCAGGTAAAAACAGCGGGGAGATGCCTAAAAAAAGAAAAGCCGTCTTCTTAAGAAAACGGCTGAGTTCATTTATTACAAAAAAATATCAGAGACTGTTTACGTGGTTGTATAGCCCGGACTTAAGATTTGCAGCCTTATTTTTGTGTATCACGTTCTTTTTTGCCAGTTTATCAAGCATAGAAGTAACACGCGGTAACAATTCCACGGCAGTTTCTTTTTCGGTGGTGCTACGCAATTTCCTGACCGCATTGCGGGTAGTCCTTGAATAATACCTGTTTTCCACTCTTCTTTTTTCGCTTTGCCTTGCCCTTTTGGCTGCTGATGGATGATTTGCCATTATTTTATAGATTATCTTTAATTATTTTTGCAGTCCGTAGGGGAATCGAACCCCTGTTACCAGGATGAAAACCTGGCGTCC
>CAZFOO010000164.1:0-7036 GCA_964520585.1 uncultured Bacteroidales bacterium | reverse complement strand
GTTATTTTGCTTTTCAATCCATGGATCACCCATGTTGTTTATTCATGCATTTTTGTGTTACGAAGTAGCATGAGGGTTTCATAATAACAATATTTTTATAAAAATGCAACAGACAACCATTCAAAAACAAATCAGGATAAAGCTCCGGGATTAACCAGGTTCGGGACTTTATTCCCCCGGTAATACTCAATTATATTTATGGCAGCCAGCTCAGACATTTTATTTCTGGTCTCAACTGTTGCAGAGCCAATATGAGGAAGAACAGCGGCATTTTCCATGGACAAAAGAGGGTTTGAAGGATCCATCGGTTCAGGATCGGTAACGTCAAGACCTGCTCCCCATATTATACCTTCCTTCAGAGCCACTGTCAGGTCTTCCTCATTATGCATTTGTCCACGAGCAGTATTAATAAATATAGCCTCCGGCTTCATTCTATTGAAAGCATTTTTATCAAACTGCCCTGCACTTTCTTCATTGAGACTGGCATGAAGACTAATAACGTCTGATTCTGTTAAAAGATTGTCAAAAGTGACATATCTTGCTCCCAGCTCCTTTTCGGCAATGGCGTTTCGGGACCGGTTATGATAGATTATTTCCATGTCAAATGCCCCCTGGCAACGCCTGGCCATTTCCATTCCTATCCTACCCATGCCATAAATTCCAAGAGTTTTTTTCTTCAATTCTATTCCCAGACCTGCATTGGGACGGAAATATTTCCAGTTTCCCTGAGTAATACTTTTATGAAGATAAAACATTTTCCTGGAAACATTCATCATCAGCCCGAATGCCACATCAGCAGTTGCAGCACTTAGCACATCAGGAGTATTGCATACCGGTATGCCTTTTTGTGCAGCTATTTCCACATCAATATTATCATATCCTGCAGCAAACTGTGAGATAATATCCAGGTTATTGCATTCATCTAAAAAAAGCTTATCAATCTTTTCTGTAAGTGTACAGAGCACCGCTGTATTTAGCTTGGTTCTTGCAATCAACTCTATCCTGGTCATTGGCCTGTCCTCATCCCAGGACATTACTTCATAACCTTCCTGTTTCAGCAAATCAATTGCCGGTCCGGGAAAAATTCTTGTAACCAAAACCTTCACTTCTTCCGGTCTCTTCCTCATACCAAAGTAATCTAAATTAAAATTTGATTATCAGGCCGCAACAAATCCTGGTTTATTTCAGATTTTCTCAGCTTCAAATCCCGAATAACATGATCAGACGGGAGCTTAAAAACAAATATTATTATTCAGGTACTGCGTACAAATTTACTGTCTCTTTGTATGTTAAGATATCATTACGGCTTTTTAATTCTGAAACCTCTGCATTAATATCGAAGTCGGCGAAATACCAGATTCTGTAGCCAAGTGAACGGATAACATCATAAAGCTCATATTTTTCAACATCAGAACTTTTGCCAAAACTCTCAGCAACCAAAACAGGTTTGTACTTTTTAACTAATTCAGAAATAGATTTGATGATTTCTTTATCATATCCCTCAGCATCAACCTTGATAAAACTTAATCTGGAAAGCCATGATTCATAATTTTCGGTTAAATAACCCATCAGATTGACTCCTCTAACCTTTCCAGGGAAAACGTACTTTCCATGCCTGCTGTCTTTTGTTTTTGATATGCCACCATTGGCAAATGAAGCCTCAGAAGAAATAAAATAAAATTCATCTTCTTCAACTGTAATGGCATAACGCAAAGGGACAATATTAGTTTTTTGTTTATTAAGAGAAGAGTTGATCTCCAGGATCTTAAAAACAAATGGATTCGGATCAAAACCCAGGGTAAGGCCATCTGCTCCTGCTGCAAGTCCCATTGGAACAGTTGTATCTCCAATATTTGCCCCGATATCTATAGCAAGATCACCCTTTTTAATAAACTGCCTGAAAAATGCAACCATTTCCTGGTTTATGCTACTCGGCGGCGCCAGAGGATTTTCCCATTGGGCGAACTGAATAGTTCCGTCTTTTTCAAGCTCATAATTATTTATGGTTGCGGGATATTCCCTGGTGTAACGGCGCGCAATTTTTCTGTGTATAGATCTCTTCAAATACTTATACATACAATTTTTTTATAAATTAAACTTCATCTTCTGATATCCATTTCTTGATTTCCGGGGCGGCATATCCCCGGATCTTCTCAAGGATTTTATCTATATTGTCATCAATCAACAATAATTTCCTGTTATGTTCTTTCAGGAATCCACGACCAACCATATTATTAATCAACTTGATCATATCATCATAAAAACCTGCTGTATTCAATAATGCAACAGGCTTTGTATGAAGACCGAGCTGTCCCCAGGTTAGCATCTCAAACATCTCTTCAAGTGTTCCAAAGCCGCCTGGCAATGCAATTACAGCATCGCTCATATCATTCATCCTTAATTTTCTGGCATGCATACTTTCCACAATAATCATTTCTGTAAGCCTCTCATGTGCAATTTCACGTTCCATTAGAAAATCAGGAAATACACCGGTTACTTTACCACCTGATTCCAGTGCCCCATCGGCAACCTCGCCCATTAAACCTACGCTGGCCCCCCCGTATATAACTTCTATTCCGTTTTCGGCGAGAGTCCGTCCCAGCAACCTAGACTGGCTCCTGAAAATGTTATCAAATCCTTTACTTGAACCGCAAAAGACAGCAATTTTTCTTATTTTATTCATCCACAATCATTAAAAACCAACAGTAATATCTTCACTACGATAATATATAACCAAATAACATAACAGATATTACTATTATAAACTCCTCCCCAATCATACGTTTCCCGGCCTTAACATAAAATCGACCAGTATGCATTTTCTCCCTGTTAAAATTTAAGTTTTTGTTTAATCTCCGATAAAAGCTTTGGCTCATGTCTTTCTGATGGTGAACGGTCAAAATCTTTTTTTACCGTACCAAGAAGAAAGCCATATGCCTCCATACCCTCAATCTCATCAAACACAACTTTAAGGATAGCCATCCCTGGAATAAACAACACCATGCCTGCGAGTCCCCAAATAAAATTACCAACGAACAGAGCAATTATCGTCATTAGGGGATTCATAGAAACTTTACCACCAACAATTTTGGGAGTGAATAAGTTACTCTCCATCAATTGTATAACATAAAAGGCCAGAAAAACCCCGAAAGGGTACCATAAAGAATCCTTGGTCAGCAATGCGAACAATATTGGAAATACCGCTCCGAGAAAAGGACCCAGAAACGGAATGACATTCAGTAATGCGGCAAATACGGCAAATAACATGGCATGTCTTATACCCAGGCTAAAGAGGGCTATACTGTTAAGGACCGCCAATATACAAATGACAACAAACATTCCTATAATATAATTCTTTACAACATCTTTGACCTTTCCCAAAACTTTTGCAACCTTATCCCTGTTATGATCTCCAAAAGCCCTTTTAAAAAACTCGCTCAGAAATTTTCTGTAGAAGAGGAATAGAAAAATATAAACCGGCATTATAAATACCATGGTAAGTGTTCCGGCAGTAGTGATGATTCCCTGTGTCAGAGTAGCCATATTATCATAAATATGTTGAAATATGGTATTCTTGATACTTTCTATAGATATTGGTACTGTACCTTCAAAGTTTTCAGCAATAAACCGGTTAATTGACAGGACCAGTTCTCCTACCCTGTTTTCAAGTGTACTCAGATCTCTTGAAAACATAAGTATCTGGTTATAGAAAAAATAAACAGCCCCAAACAAAACCAGAAGAAGCACAATCAAACTGATAATAACGGCTATAGCCGAGGGGATTCTCTTGCTCTCCAGCCAGGAAGTAACCGGACTAACAAGGATCGCCAACAGCCCCGAAATAAGAATGGGGACCAGTATAGCTTTGGCTTCCCGCATGATAGTTACAATAAGTACCATCCCGAGAAGAACAATTATCATCTTAAAATATGCAGGGAACCTGATCTTCATCTGATTTATAAAAAACCAAAATTAAGGTTTTTTGTATGAAAGTAAAACTGAGAAGTATTATAATTAAAAAAATCACAATTACCCAAAACCGAACTATCCGGAATAAACAAGCAACAATATTTACCGGTGAATAAAATTTTTTATTTTTCGGGTTAGTTCTTCTGGCTGTAATGGCTTGGTAATATAATCATCGCAACCAGCATCGAACGCTTTTTCCTGATCAGTCCAGAATGCATGAGCAGAAACGGCAATTACAGGTAGTTCCGGGATCATTTTCTTAATTATTCTGGTAGCCTCTAATCCATTCATCACTGGCATTTTTATATCCATCAGCACGAGATCAAACTTATATTCGTGGCAAAGCTTAATGGCCTCATTCCCATCCCGGGCATGAACAATCCTGATATCATATCCTGAAAATACCTCTTCTATAAAAAGATAATTTAGATCATCATCTTCAGCTACCAAAATTGTTAGCGAACTTTCAATAGCAATGCCGGCAGATGTCTTCTTTTTTTCCTTAGCCTTTGCAGGTACATAAGGTACAGAAAAGTAAAATGTGCTTCCTTTACCCCGGATCGAGTTAAACCAGATCCGGCCTCCCATTTTTTCAGTGTAGGCCTTTGCTATGGCAAGGCCCAAACCCGTTCCTCCACGGCTCATAAAAGGCGTATACCCCCCCTGGGCAAAACGGTCGAATATTATATCCTTATCCTTGTCAGCAATCCCTTGTCCGCTATCCTCTACTCTAAATACAAGCATATTGTCCTTCTTCACAACAGAGTATTCAACGTATCCCTGATCTGTAAATTTAATCGCATTGCCTATCAGGTTTGATATTACCTGAGTTAGTTTAACCTTATCAGTCATTATAACAGGCATATGCCCGGAAACAAACCTAATTTCAACTCCGGGCTTTCTGTCATAAAACATTCTGATAAGATCTTCAAATAACAACTGTAAATCAACAACTTCTTCATGAAGTTCAATATCACCCGATTCTATTTTCGAAATATCTATAATATCATTTATTAGGTTAAGCAAATGATCTGCATTTGAGGTAATAATATCAATATATTTTCCCTTTTTTTCTTTATCAATATTATCCTGTTTAAGTAATCCTGCAAAACCAATTATTCCATTCATCGGTGTGCGGATCTCATGACTCATATTGGCTAGAAATGCCGATTTCAGGCGATCGCTCTCTTCAGCTCTTTCCTTGGCTATCATGAGTTCCCGTTGGGTATTTTTTTGTTGCGTTATTTCCCTCACTATAGTCATTGCTTTATCCTCTCCGCACAAAACCATTCTGGCATCAAAATATCTCACCATACCCTTATCATCCATCTCATACTCATAAGTCCGTGACTTCCCGGTCTTAAAAAGAATCTTCAGGTTTTCATGAGTAAGATCAGCCAGATAAGCAGGCAAAACTTCATCAACCGGCTTATTCATAAATTGCTCGGGTTCAACATAAAGGGAGCCTTTGCCTGGAGAATGAAAATTCATAAAAACACCCTCCTTACTGAAAAGGAATACCAAATCAGGTATTGAATCTATCAGAGCCTGATTATGTAATAGGCTATCCTTTAGAGCTTCATATGTGCGGGTACGGTCTTCATTAATAAGAATCTGGGTAATCAGAGTGGCTATTATGCTTACGAAAGCCTCATCATCAGGAAGCCACTCTCTCTTATTACCTGTATGCTCGAAGCAAACAACCCCGGCAAGCTTCCCTTCTGAAAAAATAGCAGCGTCTATCAAAGAATTAATCCCCAATGGCTTAAAGAATTCGCTAGTAAGCTCTGATAAAACAGGATCATTCAAAACATCGGGGGAATTAATTCTGTATTCCCTCCCCAGGGCCTGAAAATATTTGGGATAGTCAGCGGTAAGCAATCTATATCCTTCAGAATGCCGGTTTTTCCTGGACTGATAAAGCTCAATGCAATTAAGCTCAGTTCCATCATCAGAAAATAACCAGATACCGACTCTGTCAGTTTGCATCGCCTCTGAAGCAATCTCGGCAATTTTCTTCTTTGAGACATCAATATCACCAGAAATAATAGAATTATCCACAGACAATTTTGCGAGTAATGCCCTTTGCCTTGATATCCTTTTTTCGCGTGCCTCAGAAGCCTGTTTTCTGTTCCATGCGGCGGACTGGTCCCTGATGACAAATACTCTGCCGATAACCTGGCCTGGCCGGGTTTGAATCAATGATGATAATAATGAGACCGGCACTTTTTGTCCCGATCTCGACAACAATAATAATATTTCAGGAATTTCCCCTGAAGGTTCCTTCGTAAGAGGAAGATCACCTGATTTAAAAAAGTTATCATGACCCGGGTTCTCGGAAAATACAAGTATTTGATCAATTTTTTTCCCTATGGCCTCTTCCTCACTCCAACCGGTAAGTTCAAAGGCAATTTTATTCATACTTTCAATTGTTCCGTCTGTTCTGCACGAGATTACACCATCCAATATACTGTAAACAGTAGCCCTGAATTTTTCCTGACTCGCTTGCAGATCGGTCACTAATTCATCTTTTTCTTTTAGTGCACGCCTAAGCAAAATATTATTCATGCTTTGATCGGAAATCATATTTGCAAATCCAACCATGAGGTTCATTGCACTTATAACCCTGCTTCGCGACATCCGTGGAGTTTCACTTAATGCCTCAAGATATTTTTTTTCATCAAAACCAAATTTCCGTGCCTGATTTCTGAATACCTCTTCGTTAACCGGCTCTTCATCAATCAGGAATTGTCCAAGAAAAAGATTACCTACACGCTGATTTTCTATGATGATGGGAGTCGCAACATCCCATAAATTATTTTTACATTTTAAAATATTAAAATCTCCTGCACTTAATCCTGAAGTAATATTCAGATCACTTTCCCTGCAATTTTTATATGTTTCGGAATTTGACCAGTGAAAATCCATGCAAATCCTCTGTCTGCCTACACCTGCGAGCACATTTCCTTTGGCATCTATAACCGAAGAACCCAGACCTGTAAGTTGGTAAAAGTCATCAAGCAGTTTTTCAAGAGATCTAATATCAATGAGATCTCCAAGATCAGGA
>CAZFOO010000163.1:0-7101 GCA_964520585.1 uncultured Bacteroidales bacterium | reverse complement strand
ATTATTAACACATTGTTAAACAGATTATTAACTATGCTTTATGCAAATGAAAAAAATAGTAAGTTTTATTGGCATGTTTCTTATTTACTCAGCACTCGTTGCGCAGAGTGACGTTAAAACCCGTATTTACGAAGTTTGGGATGACCAGCCTGCCCCAAACCGAGGGAAAGATTATTCAAGGATTCAATCCAGAGGCTATCCTGCAGACCCGGATTGGGAAGCACACTCTTATCCCATTGGGAATGGCTATATGGGGGCCAATATATTTGGCAGGACGGACATGGAGCGAATTCAAATCACGGATAAAACATTAACCAATGGGGCTCCCTACGGATCAGGTGGAATGACGAATTTTGCCGAGATATTCCTGGAATTCGACCATTATGAGGTAAATGATTACAGGCGATCACTTAATCTGAATGAAGGTATTTCCCACGTTAGTTATGAGCATAAGGGGGTTATATTTACAAGGGAGTATTTTGCAAGCTATCCCAATAACGTTATAGCGATAAAGCTCAGTGCAAGTGAAAAAGAAAAGTTATCCTTAACGGTTAGTGCCGTTGTTCCATATCTAAGAAGTGATGATGCTTATAATCATTCGGGTTCAATAACCAGGCTTGCTAAGTATGCTGATGTCGAGGCTCACGAAAACACAATCATTTTTTCTGGTACTGTGCCCTCTTTCAGTCTCAATTATGAAGGACAGATCAGGATAATCAATGAAGGTGGAATGTTGATACCCAACAATGAGAATGGTTCTAATGAGGTTAGAATCGTTGATGCGAACTCAGCATTGATTCTGATTGCCACAGGAACCAATTACAAACTAAGTGATCAGATATTCTTAACGGATAGCACCCATCTAAAGTTAAATCCCGATGAATTTCCTCATAAAGAGGTGACGAGAACTATTGAAAATGCAAGCAATTTGGGGTATGAAAAGTTGAAAGAATCGCACCTGACAGATTACCAGAATCTATTTTCCAGAGTTAGATTAGAATTATCTCCTTCTGTTTCTCAGGTTCCTACCAAAACACTGGTTGAAAATTACAAGCAAGGTGCCTCCGATGTTTACCTGGAAGAATTGATGTTCCATTTTGGAAGGTACCTGTTAATTGCAAGCTCCAGAAAAGGAACATTACCAAGCGGTTTACAGGGAGTATGGAGCCAATATCATGTTACTCCTTGGTCTGGTGGTTATTGGCACAATATAAATATACAAATGAATTACTGGGGTGCATTTAATGCAAATCTGCCGGAAACATTTGTAGCTTACGAGGAATATTTCAATGCCTATTTACCCAAAGCATACGAGAACGGCCATGAGTATATAAAGAACTGGCACCCGGATTTGCTTAGTAATAAAGACAAGGGCAATGGTTGGTGCATTGGTACAGGTGCGAATGCTTATCATATTGGCAGCCCGGGTGGCCATTCAGGTCCCGGAACCGGGGGTTTTACGACAAAACTTTTCTGGGATCGGTTTGAATTTACCCAGGACACTGCGTTCCTGCGGGAAACTGCATATCCTGCCTTATTAGGCATGAGCACTTTTTTATCCAAAACATTGGTGCCCTCAAAGGATGGCGTATTACTGGTAGATCGTTCCGCATCTCCGGAGCAGCGGCACGATGGAGTGCATTACATGACCGTAGGAACCACCTTTGACCAGGGGTTTGTATGGGAGACTTACAACGACCTGTTAAAAAGCGCGAAGATATTGGAAATCAACGATCCATTTTTAGAAACGGTCAGTGAGCAAATCAACAAATTGGATCCAATATTAATTGGCGAATCAGAACAGATAAAAGAGTACCGGGAAGAAGAAAAATACGGTGATATAGGAGATCCTAAACATCGCCATATATCTCATTTGTGTCCCATATATCCGGGAACACTGATTAACTCCGGCAAACCAGAATGGGTGGAAGCCGTCAGTCAAACACTTGACTATAGAGGCAACAATACTACAGGTTGGGCAATGGCACATCGAATGAACGTACGTGCCAGAACCAAAGAGGCAGAAGAAGCACGTGAAGTGTATTCTAAATTTTTAAGAGAGCGCACTCTCCCTAATTTATGGACCGTTCATCCCCCCTTTCAAATAGATGGCAACTTAGGTACCATGGCAGGTGTTGCCGAAATGTTGATTCATAGTCATGAAGGGTTCATTGAGCTTCTCCCCGCTTTGCCCAAAGCCTGGGAAACAGGTTCATTTGAAGGATTAGTGGCCAGGGGTAATTTCGAAATTGCTGCCTCATGGAAAGATAAAAATGTTACCTCTTTTAGTATCATCTCCGGAAGTGGAAAGAAATGCACACTTAAATACACTAATATTGAAAATGCTCAAATAACTAACGTTACCGGAGGACATGTCTCTTTTTCCAAAGAGGGTAAAGACCTTATCAGCTTCGATACTGACAAAATGGGTAGATATCTGATAACCTTGAAAGAATAATTTACAACTTAAAAAAAGAGTATGATCAGAAAAGTGCAAAATAGGATTTTACAACTAAGACACCACGGCACAATTATTCACAAAAAGTAGTTAGACAGGTATTTACACGTCGTGAGCGCGTGATGTCTTTGCCTTTGCATTGAAGTTCTTAAAAACGACCGAAAGTTACACCTCTTTACAAACGAGGGGCTAATTGTTTTGAGGTTGTAACTCAGTAATCATTATAACTATATAGAGAATATGAAACATTTTTTTTTGATTTTTGGATTAATCATATTTGCCATTTCTGCAAATGCACAAGTAGTCACCGAAGGTAAAGGTTCTATTATAGTGAACACAGAGAACTATACTATTACTATCGAAAAGGTTGGCTTTCGATATGAATTCAGGCGACCAGATGGGAAAGTTATAGCATCTGCACATGGACAGTCCGGTATTCAGATCGGTTCTGGCCCTGGAACTTTGGCGAGGAAGTTGTTCGGGTAACCCGTAATGCTGCCATGCTACATGACAGGCTGCAACCTTATACTTACAGTTACGCTATTAAGGCTTATGAAACCGGTTTCCCATATCCGATGACTCCGCTTCCACTCGCTTATCCGGATGATCCGGGGGTGTATGGTCTGGCTGATACGACTCGTCGCAGCTATCAGTGGCTGATAGGTGAATCGCTTTTGGCAACCCCTTTGTACGGAGATGACTATACTACTGCAACCAGCCGGGATGTCTACCTGCCAGAGGGCACCTGGGTGGAATATGACAATGGTGAAATACATCAGGGACCAACAACTTTAAATGATTATCCGATTCCAATAGGAAAAACTCCATTGTTTGTGGGGGGCAGTGGTATTGTTGTGGAAAAAATTAACGGGGAGCTAAAAGGGCGGCTTTATCCGGTTACCAGCAATGCCGATATGGTTTTTTATGATAAGGATGGAGAAAACCGGAGTACGATCTCTATTGCAAATCCGGACTGGGAGAATCCAGCAGTGGTAAACCAAAGCACGGGTGAGCGGCTAAGTGGAAGCTGGAGCCGGCATGCTTATGAATTTATGTTTACTCCCGGAAACAATTACAGAGTTGAATAAATGTATGTGTATGAATCACTCTTTTTTATAATATACGCAAACAGTTTGTGTGAGTTTGTAATATCGTATGTTTCGTAATATTATCTAGTCCACATGAAAAACCTCTTCCATGTTTGCCCACCACTCTCCATCTTTCCTGTTTTCAAAGGGTTGCTGCATGGGGCCCATAATCGACCACCATTCCTGTGTTTTGGGGTTGGCTGCCATTTTTTTCATATCAGCGTCAAAATCATCACCGGTGTATTCCATATAGGCAAATAGCAACCCATCCTTATGAAAAATGGAATAGTTACGTATATTACATTCTGTAATCACATTTAATACCTCAGGCCATACTGCCGCATGGTATTTTTTGTATTTTTCAAAATGTTCAGGTTTCACACCGATAATTTGTCCAAATCGTTTCATCGTAGATTATATTATAGACTGATTACAAAATTATAAATTCATAAATACCCGGGACCGACGAGAACCCATTTAATACAAGCCTGACTTTTTGTGTCGTGATGCCGGGTAAATCAATTGGCTTAGCATTTTCAACTGAATTACCGGCATAAGCCGTTTCCCAGACATCATCTTTTAAGTATTGTATTTCAAACGCCGTTATTGCTTTCCCACTTTCAAAAAGAATGACTTTGGAAATTTCCTCAGGCTTTTCCAGATCAATTTCTACCCATGGCGTTTGATCATCATTTGCCGGGTTCCAGTAATGACCTACCCATTCGCCGTTATTCACCGAACTGGCATCTCTCCAGTGGGGATTGGGATTGGTTGATGCTGTTACCGGTTTATTGAAAGAGAGCGATTGAGGGAAGATTTCCATAGAAGGAATATCCATAGCATTTCCGTCAACTATCAATTCAACAATAGTATTTATCGGTTGAAGGTTTTCCCCCGAAAATTGCACTAGATATTCACGGTCTTGCTTTCTCAACGTTACTTCTCCGCCATTTGCCAGCCGGCATGCTTTAATCTCCATGCCAGTATCGGGAATCCTGATTTCCGGGCTATCTCCCTGCCAGTTGAGTATGTGCAGATATATTTTATCTTCTTTGTGTGTGCTTACTCCCCAGTCGGTAGGTTTAAAGGGGCCGCCACGTGTACCATAAATAGTATAGCCGTATTGTTCCAGCCACTGTCCCATCTCCCTCAGGCGCTCTGCCTGGAGCGGTTCAATGGTGCCATCGGGTTTGGGACCTACGTTGAATAGAAGGTTTCCGTCTCCGCCGGCTGTTCGAATCAAACTATGCAGGCACTGTTCCAGTGACTTAACTTCGTCGTCGGGTTTCCATGCCCACTGTTGGGCGATGGTCATGCAGGTTTCCCATGGCCGGTCATTTTGAAAAGTACCAACCCTCTGCTCGGGTGTGTCAAAATCTCCTAACCCGCCGTGATGCCATTGTACACCATCATTGGTTAACCTATTATTGACTAGTATTCCCGGGTCTACCTCCCTGATATGATTAAGGACACTTTGTCCGCGATTGGAATCGAAACGCTGAGGAACATCGTACCACATCACCAGCAGGGGACCATACTGTTGAATGATTTCAACCGACTGGTTTTTCAGGTATTCAGTGTATCTGTCAATGTTATGCTCTGTCCTTTCAACCCTGCCACCGGGACTGGTCAGCGGAAAGTCGGGATGGTGCCAGTCGCAGGTAGAGTGGTAAAAACCCAGAGCCAGTCCCTGCTCTTTGCAGGCTTCCGCCAGCTCGGCCATGATGTCTTTTCCGTAAGCCGAATTCATAATGTTGTAATCGGTATAATCTGTGTCCCAGTTACAAAATCCATCGTGGTGTTTAGATGTAAACACAATATATTTCATTCCCGCCTCTTTGGCCAGTTTTACCCATTCGGTTGCATCAAAATTTACCGGGTTAAACTGCAGGTAGAGACTGTCGTACTCTTCTATCGGAATTTCACGACCACGCGACCATCCGATTTCTGTCCCTTTTAGCGAGACAGGCCCCCAGTGGATAAACATTCCGAAACGGGCATCTTTCCACCACTCAAGTTTTTCGGCGTGACCGGCAGGAACCGGGGGCAATTCATTTGATTTTTGTTCAGAGCAAACGCAAATGCCTGTCAATAAGGTACTAACAAGGGCTAGTGAAATAAAATTAGAATGTGGTTTCATGAGTTGTTCATTGAAAATTACTTAACAATCATCTGTGTAACACAAACTGCAAGTGGAACAATCAGTTCGGTGCCGGTATAGTTAAGTGCACCAGTTGAAGGGTCCCGGCTAAACACTACGATATGGTTACTATCCCTGTTGGCAACAAAAACCAGTTGCCCGCTCTCATCGATCATGAAATTACGGGGATGCTGACCTATTGTGGATTCATGTCCTGCCAGACTGAGCTCACCCGTGGACTCATCAATAGAGAAAATTACAATACTTTCGTGTCCCCTGTTGGAGGCATAGAGAAATTTTCCGTCGGGGGATACATGGATGTCAGCGGCGGTGTTACTGTCCTGGAAATCATCCGGAAGCATTGATACCCGCTGTATCTGCTGCAGAGCTCCGGTGTTCTTATCTACGCGAAGCACTGCAATAGTTGAACTAAGTTCTTCCGCCGAATAGGCGTATGCCCCATCAGGACTAAATGATAAATGTCGGGGACCAGCTCCGGGTGTATTCTCAAACCAAGGGGTAGATGCAGGAGAGAGAGCCTTCTTTTGACGGTCAACTTCATAGATCATGATTTTATCCAGTCCCAGATCAGAGACATAGACAAATCTGCCGTCGGGCGAGGGATCTGCTGCATGTGCATGAGCAGTTTGTTGTCTTGTGGGATGGATACTGCTGCCTCTATGCTGAACAATATCAGAGGCTGGATCCAAACCCCCGTCATCGCGGATGGGAAGCATGCTCACATTACCGGAAGTGTAGTTGGAGACATAAACAAACGATCCCAGCGGGTCAACACCTACATGGGCAGGACTTATTCCCATTGCCGATTGTTCATTAATCAGTGACAGCGTTCCTGTTTCCTTGCCGGCCCGGTAAGCACCAATGGTTTGATGATCGTCTTGTCCGGATATTGGTGAACGGCTTGCAGAATATAATACCGGCATTTTTGGATGCACGGCCTGAAACGATGGTGACAACCTGTCGGAAATTGTCTGAAGAAGTTCAAAGCTGAGGTTTTCCCGGTCAAAAGAAAATACATAGAGTCCTTCCCCGCCTTCACCATCAAACGTTCCGGCAATGATAAGCTCTTTGCTCTCATTCTGCAAACATCCACTAAAGCCGGATAGAACAGCAAATATTATTAATACGGATGTAATTTTGTTCAGGAATGTCATAAGAGATGATTTGGTTATGATTAACTAAAATAATTTCTAAGGGTTAATTCACCAACTAAATGTAATGCTTTTTTTCCTTTCTTTTAACTCCACATGCCTGTCGGCCAGGGTATCGCTATGACATTATTGTGACCAGAAAGCGCCCATTTGAAAGTTATATTAAAATATGATCTGTCTTATAAAGTCCTTGATCTGTAATTTTTAGTTGCTCCGTCCTTATCTTTTGAATTGATTCAGCAT
>CAZFOO010000162.1:0-7191 GCA_964520585.1 uncultured Bacteroidales bacterium | reverse complement strand
GCCTGAACTTTTTCGTAACCGTCAGGTATCAATACCAGGGGTTCAAATGGTTTTTTATTCATACCACTGAATCCCATGATATAACTTCCATTCAGGGCATTGAGAACATAACGTACTTTGCAGGAATATGGGCCATAAAATTTAGGTTCAAATTTTAGTTTAAAATATTCACTTGCTCCAAATTTTTGAAGGAAATAACAAATTTTTTCACTGGAAAACTCAGAGGCATATTCGCCGTGCTTTACAAGATCATATAGCACGAACAAAAGCAATGCCCTTGCATCTGTTAATTTTACTCTTTCCTCTTTAAGCTTCTCCTTGATGTAAGCAGAAGGTTCATAGACATAGATGTCGATATCAAGATGATTTAGCTTTCGCTCTATAATCTTTTTTACTTTTTCCCATTCAAGACCTCCGTTGCCTGAACCAAGGGGGGGGATTGCAACACTGGTGATACTTTCTTCGTCGATTACACGTACCAGATTATTTAAGCCGGCTTCAATATAGCTGTATTTTGATGGTTTTCTCCAATCTTTTTTTGTTGGAAAATTGATAATGATTTTTTTTCCTGTATGCAGATTCTCATCACGTGTAATGAAAAGTTTACCTATGGTTATTTTGTTTTGTTTACATGCTTCTGAATATGATTTGAAGTTGTTGTGAAAAGCGTTTTTGAATTGCAGGGCTATACCTTTTCCCATAATACCGACTGTGTTAACGGTATTTACAAGAGCCTGTGCGTTGCTATCTAATAAGTTTCCGGTTTTATAGTGGATCATAGTTATTAGTTTAATAGTATGCCCTTGGAAGATTTTTAATGCAACTATCTTGTATCCCTAAGTTAATCAAGCTTTGCCTGGCTGATTTATTATAGCATATATAGCCTGTTATACAGTCTGTATTAATATCGTTTAAAATTAAAAATTCTGCTTGTTTTTTTCTTTTCAAATCCAAGTTTTCATTTCCACCCCAGTAAGGTGCTCTTAGTGCCTGCCAATCAATGATCGATGGTAATTCTTCTACTTTGCTTTTATCATAAAAAGACGTGAAATTGTCTGTTGCATGACCATCTGTAAAGTAATAAACATAATTTGCATCGATTATCTTGCGTAATGAACATACTAAATACACAATACTTTCTGGATGAGTTGCCTTTTCAACAAAGTTTCCTCCGTGTTGGATTACATATAGCATTGGCATTTTAATCCCAAAATTAAAAGGGATGAATTCGCCCAAATTAATGGTTATATAATTTTTACTTGTGGGTTCTCCATTATTAACTAAAACAGGCTTTTCTTTTCTGTGATCTATCAAACTTTGATCACCGATTGCCACATAATTTTTGTTTCTCTTTGGTGAATGTTGATTAGTTATGCCATATTTTAAAATATGTGATATATTGTCAATATGAGTGATCCTGTAAAGATAGATTTCATTAAGGTTCATTCACCCGAATATTTTACTTTAGTTTCAAATTTACAAAATATTTAAAACATACTATGTGAAGACATGTTATTTTTTTGCAGCTTTGAATATTGCCGGCTGTAGGCTCTTCCATATCACTTGTAGTAGTAGTGCAAGAGGTTTTTACCTTTATGTATGGTTGTTGAGGTAGAATTTGAAGAATGTGGTTAAGGGGGCTGTGGTTCGTTGGGGGCCTGGGTGAAGGAGCTGGCTCTTTTGGCGTGGTTCAGGGAGCTGGTGTGGCAGAATGTGGTTTAAGGGGGGTTGTGGTGAGGTTGAGGGGCTGAGGCTGGTGGCGCTGTTTTGTTTGACCTTCGGTCGAACTCACATGCAATATATTGTTCATTTGGTAATACTTTCCAGATGTGACTTTCCCCGGAAAGGTGAGGTTATAAAGGATTATTGAGAGGAGGTAAATGGAGATGCTGACCGGAGGGGTGTGTTGACCGAACCTGCAAAAGGTAAAATGAAAGCTGCCAAATTTGTTGAAAAATGGGCTGGGTTTTTGTCAAACAACAATACTGGGAATTCAAAGTATAATTATCTCATAGATAAGTACAAATAATGACCAAAGTACTTTTCGATACGAATATAATATTGGATATTGCACTGAAACGGATACCGTATTTTGACAATTCTGCAAGACTTTTTACTTTCATTGATACTAATAAAATAACCGGACATATTTCTGCTACTACAATCACAGATATTTATTACATAGCAAAAAGTGAAAAGGGGCATGATAAAATTCTTGAGTTTATTTCGAACCTGATTGAAATAGTCGAAATAACTGGAGTTGACAGAGATGTTATTGAAAAAGCCATGAAGTCAGAAATGAAAGATTTTGAAGACGCCATTCAGGTATCAACGGCTGAATTCAATGAAATTGATTGTATAATAACAAGAAACAAGAAAGATTTTAATAAGTCAACTATCAAAATATTTACGCCGGAAGAATTTCTAGAAACAATAAAATAAAACAGACTTCAATAAATAGTTCTGAGCGGTTTGCACGTTTATTCTTCTGGCATCATTATTAGATTAATGATGGGGCCCGGCGGGGCTATAGAGTAAAATCAATACAAGGTACGCAATTTAGAATATGGGCTAATAAAATGCTTAAAGATTATTAACTTAAAGGGTATGCCATAAGCAAAAGAATAGAAAGAATTGAAGATAATGTTCATTCGCTAATTGGAAGAGTTGATGAAATAGATTTGCAAATAAAATCAAGTCTGCCACCCCAGTAAGGCATTTTTTATGATGTGATTAGGCTTCTTAAAATGCAGATACATTATATCAGCTTCTTTATCATAATCAACCCATATTTTTTATGTCTTGAATCTCTATTGCTTCCATATTAGTTTTTTCTTTCAAAATATGATTTTTAAAACATTTTCAGGTGCTTCAATCGTTTCAAGTATTTCATCAATTAAGAAGCGATTTCAGGATGTCCAACAGAAATATGGATCCACCTTTCTTTTGTCATTCTGATAGGTACTTGGTTAATAGATATTGCTTCATCCACCACTTAATAATTTGCAATTATGAATTTCAATTAAATGAAGTATACTATAAATACAAAATTAATAAATTGCTTTTCAGTTCAGACTAATATCTGAAAATCGCAGGTAAAGGTGCAAAAAAAGGAGATAATCAACGTTTTTATGTGCTAATAATGTGTAAATTTACACAAAATAAGCACAAATAATGTGAAAAATATCTTTGTGTTGATGCAAAATGTGTGGCAATGGAGATTAAAAGAGATATAATCAAAACCCTTGTTTACTGGAAAACCAAGGATGACAGGAAGCCGTTGATCATTAAAGGTGCCCGGCAGGTTGGTAAGACATGGGTTATGAGGAAATTCGGGGAAGAATTTTTTCAATATGTGGCTGAGTTTAATTTTGATAAAACAGCTGAGCTTGCGGGCATTTTCGAAAAGACAAAGGATGTTGTGAGGATCTTAAAGGAACTGGAACTATTTACAGATGTTCCGATCATTCCCGGAAAAACATTGATAATTTTTGATGAAATCCAGGAATGCAACGGGGCATTCAATAGTTTAAAATATTTCTGTGAAGATGCGCCCGAATACCATCTTATTGGTGCAGGATCAACCCTTGGAGTCGCGATAAGAAGGAAAAATATGCCTGTGCCTGTCGGCAAGGTTGAAATAGTTGAGCTGAGGCCGGTTTCCTTTCGGGAATTTTTACATCAATCGGATGAAAAAACCTGGAATTATGTTGAAAATATCACCCTTATTGAATCCTTACCAGAGATTATTTATAGCCGGTTGAGCGAGGAGTATAAACGATACATGATTAGCGGAGGAATGCCTGAAGCAGCTGTTGCAATGCTTAAGGGCACCGGCATGAATATGCTTGAAGCGGTATTGCAGAATATTTTAAATCTCTACACGCTTGATTTTTCACGGTATGTCAGCCCTGTGCAATCAGCCAGGATAAACAACCTGTGGAGTTCATTGCCTTCTCAGCTTGCAAAAGAGAACCGGAAGTTTATTTACAAGGTAGTGAAAACAGGAGCACGAGCCAGAGAATATGAAGATGCGTTGCTATGGCTGGAAGAGGCCGGACTTGTTTACAGGGTTTTTAGCGTTACAAAACCTGCTGTTCCTTTAACCGCATATAGAGATATCGCGTCGTTTAAATTGTATGCTTTTGATTGTGGTTTACTAAGAAGATTGTCGGGGCTGGCACCCGAAATTATTTTATCAGGCCATTCAGGTTTTACTGAATTCAAAGGTGCTGTTGCTGAGAACGCGGTTTTGCAATCTCTTATTTGTCAGTTTAATGAAATTCCTTATTACTGGGTATCTGAATATAAGGCTGAAGTTGATTTTCTGGTGCAGAATATTTCAGGGATTATTCCCGTAGAGGTCAAATCCAGTACCCGGGTAAGCGGGAAAAGCCTGGCGGCTTATGCTGCTAAATATAACCCGGCTGCCAGAATACGGTTTTCGATGAATAACCTCGGTCACAGGGATGGATTGATCAATATTCCTGTTTCAATGGCAGACTGGACCGGAAGAATTCTTGAGATTGGCGGTTATCAATAAAGCTGCCGGCTCTTCAGCCGGCACGGGGAACCTGCGCGAAACATTCTTTTATAACCAGGTTCCCTGGAAATATCCTGTAAATCACACTGGTGTAGATATCGTCTTCAATCATTTTCAATAAGGTTCCCTGGAAGTATCCTGTAAATCATACCCGGCAAGGGGACTTTCGGGTTGATAATAATTTTATATTTGAAATCGGGAGTAAGAATAAAACCAGGAAACAGATAAGGAGACTTGAGAAAGCTTTGGTTGTGAATTTATCAATTAGTTCTTAGAATCAGGGATCATCATCATCTTAGACTCGCAACTAATGCCGGACTTAGAATTGACGAAGAGACAGAAGAATGGCTTGATAAATCATTCGCTTAAAATTATGGGCGATCTTGTATTCAACAATGATATCAGTGAAACACATCAGGGAGTCGTAGCCGAACATTTTGTTGGTCAGGAATTGCTGGCAACCGGTTTTTCCATGAGCAATGATCTGTATTTCTGGACACGCGAAAAAGCCGATGCCAGTGCTGAAGTGGATTTCGTTTTGCCTTATAAAAGTAAACTCATTCCTGTAGAGGTTAAGGCGGGAAGTATTGGCAAGCTTAGGTCTCTTCACCAGTTTATCGAAAATGCACCCCACGCAATTGCCGTGCGTGTATATCAGGGCGAGTATTTGGTGCAAAAAGCCAAAACAATTTCAGGTAAGGAATTTTTTCCTGATGATCTGCGAAAGCCCTTTTGCATAGGAGGCATGATATTCTGCCTGCATGGGGGAAAGATTGACGGGAATATTTATTTGTCTCAGATTTGGCATCTGGTCCATGACCTTTCGCTTTTCACGTCTTATCAGTATCTTTTCCAGTTTTGCTTATTAGTCTTGAAGAATTTCGATTAGGTTCATGGGTTTTAAATATTTATGAATGCGGATAGGTTGTTGGTTTAGCCAGCCTAAAAATAATAAAAAATATGGTTCTAGTGCTGTCGGAAATACGGATGCATATACCATATGCTGATTACATCCAAAATTGTATTGATAAGCTTGAGTCATTAAGTATTGATATTGGTCATCCGGCTGGGGATTACGATTTTAATTAACAGTATCGTAAATTTGTAAAAAACATATTACAATGGGCAGAAAGGTATTGATAGAGAACCAGCACAAGGTTTTTTGTGTATTATTTTGAGTTGACTCATCTGCAATGACGCATCTTGAAATGGATCCGGTTGAGTTTTTTGATTTTTAGTCAACGGTTACCCGAAATGCAACTGTTTGTTGCACGGGGTGATGGATCGCGTTTTTCCAGCTACTGGAATAATAGCAAGGGGGTAAAGGGATCCGGAACAGAACAGGGTCAGTCCGGTTGTCCCGATATATGTTCAATCAGGGGGTCTATGGTGTTCCAGATTTTGGAGCAGGGAACAATAAAGTTTTTATCTGTAACGATAATTGAAAGGCTGGAACGTTCCTCATCCCAGTTGCCCTGTAGTTTGATGTTATGTTTGTTTACATCAACATGCCATGGATTGTTTCCCTGGATAGTTGCCCCGTTGGCCTGAAGTTTTTCCAGGATTTCCCCGATCTTGGGTTTGGTGATATTGTCGTAGGTATGTACACCGCATTTGCTCATGACCAATTTTTTATTTACCTGATTATTTATATTTCACGCACTGGTTTGCCGTTATAATAATATTTCATCAGAATTGTGCCATAAAATGAAAACTCTTTTTTATGTCTGATATTAAATAATTTACGGTCTTGAATAATGTGTGGTAAAAATACACAATAAAGGGAAAATAACCCCTGTTGTATTTGCCGGATATCATGCTGCTCTTATCGGTCGGCTACCGGGTAAACCGGTTTTTACTTTCGAGGATACTGAAGATGTGCCGTTCCTGCATACGGTTAACCGGGCTTTATCTACCCGGATGATTACTCCCGCCTGTTTTGAAAAAGATTTTGGCAGGAAGCATATCAGGTTTGACGGTTATAAGGAGCTGGCCAGCCTTTATCCTTCCCGTTTTCAGCCGTTGCCACTTCCGGATTCTTTTAGTGGGCCTTATACGCTTGTTCGTTTTGTTTCATGGATGGCGTATCATGACAGGGGGCATCCGGGCATTGGCGAAGAGATGAAGCTCAGGATTGTTGAGCGGTTGTTAGAATCTGGTAATGTTTATATTTCTTCTGAAAAGCCTCTTTCTCCACAGCTTGAACCATACAGGCTGGCGGTGGACTGCGAATTGGGGCATTCGGTGCTGGCCGGTGCCCGTCTGTTGTTTGGCGAGAGTGCTTCTATGGCTGCCGAGGCTGCGATGCTTGGTGTTCCTGCCATTTTTATCGATAATACCGGCCGAGGCTATACTCGTGAGCTGGAGGAGAAGCACGGACTGGTTTTTTATTTTTCTGAGGATGATAGTGATGTTGAGAGGGCGCTTGACAAGGCTGCCTGGTTGCTGGGCAGGGATGATCTTCATAAGGAGTGGCTGAAGAAACGGGATACGATGCTTGCCGGTAAGGTTGATCTTACTTCGTGGATGGTGGAGATGGTTGAGGCAGAATGTGAAGAATGTTGTTAAGGGAGCTGTGGTGAGGTTGAGGGGGTGAGGCTGGTGGCGCTGTTTTGTTTGACCTTCGGTCGAACTCACATGCAATATAT
>CAZFOO010000161.1:0-7233 GCA_964520585.1 uncultured Bacteroidales bacterium | reverse complement strand
TTTGTGAACTACAGCGACAGTTACGGTTACTTTTTGAGCGATTGACGCCAGCGCGGTTTTATCCAGAGGTATTTGGAAAGATTCTACAGAAGAGGGTGTCTTAATCTGAAGTTCCCCTGGTGCGGATGTACAAGAGAGCATTTTGTCAATAATTATTAACAAATAATTTTTTTAGTTGCTTTTCTAGAGCTACCACATCGACCATCATGTTATTGGCTCTTTTTTGCCAATGATCTTCAACATTAATGTTTTCAATAATATAATAGTATTTTAATTTCAATAACTTTGAAATATAATAGTAGTGCTGTCTAACATATCCACCCCCAAAAAATTCTATAACCTGTGTTCCCGGATCGCACCACAGAAGGTTTGTCAATCCAGCCCCATGAGGGCTAATAATCGCTGAAGCACTTTTAAATAAGCGAATTTGTTCATCAACCCTTCGATATATATCTTCCACAATTTCAAAATCAAACTTTTTGACAATATTTCTAACTTCTTCTTCGTTCTTAATTTGCCGTCTTGCACTTCTTGATAAATATAGTCTCTTTTTTGTTTGTGTTGACACCGATAGATAAAATTTATTTCTTAGTAATGCTATGTCATAAGGACTTGGATAAAGTAGTTGTTTTTGATTATTAGCTAAAATAATACAGTCAGTTGAAATTTCTATATTTCTATTTCTCGTATTAATTAGCGAATTTTTATCAATATTAAATTTTAAAAAAAATTGCTTCTCAAAATAATTTTTATTTATAAAAGGATAGCAAATTTTCGCTTCTTGAAAAACTTCGCTTCCTAGAGCGTTTTCTATCCGGCAAAGCTTCGCGACTACCAGTAATACGAAATCGTAATAAGAAGCCCATAAATGTGACCAAGGCGCAATAACTATAGGATATCTATTTCGTTCCTTTTTAAAAGGTAAATCAAGTAAACCTGCTGTAGAACCAAAATCCAAATCTAACAAATATTTTTTATTAATTAAAACAATTCCAGATGGACAAACATTTATTGATTTTATTTGTTCACTAATTTCAAGCTTCCAAATGTAGTCTTCATCAAAGACAATGTTTTGGTCTTTTTGAAATTTTGGGGTTGTTACTCCACTAGCTGATGCTAATTTTGATAAAACAATCGGCTCATGTTGCTTTTTGTAAACAACCCCATCCTGTAGAATATTTATGCTGCCAGCTCGTTCTAATGGCTTTCTCCAAACCAATCTTGCAATGAAACGCAATAAACTTTTAATTTTTTCTTTGGCTTCACCCCGTAGAATTAAGTAAAAATCAGTAATTTTTTCAGTCATTAGTTAAGTCCTCTAACTATCATCATTTTTATTTTCAAGATTATTTAACGCTAAACTCTTTACCTTAATACGAAAGATGTGACCTCTACTATAAACTTAGCCGCCGCTTCTGGATTATGCTGGGCGATAAACTGCTGTGATTGTTTACCCATGGAAACAATTAAATCTGGGTTATCGATAAAATATTTTATATGTTCAGCTAATTCTTCAGGATTATAGGGATCAAAAATATAACCATTTTTTCCTTCAACGACCAGTTCCGAAGAACCAGCCCATTTAGAACAGAGAATCGGTTGACTAAACGCCATGGCTTCTAAGAGAACTACACCCCAGATATCTTCTAAAGTAGGAAACACGAAAACATCGGCTTGACGAAAATAAGCTCCTAGTTTATCGTAGTTGCCCCAACCCACCCACTGCAAACAATCCGTTAATCCCTGATTTTGACTATAGATTTCCAATTCTTCCCGCTGTTTTCCATCACCGACAATCAGTACAGTGTAGTTTTGGTATCCCTGCTGCTTAAGAATTTTACAAGCCTCTAACAGGAAGCGTAAGCCTTTTCGGGGAATGAGTTTACCGACAAACAAAAAAATTGGACGCTGACACCCAGGTTCAGAGTTTGGTTCTTCATCCTGTTGTCCCAGCAAGGTTTTAACATCCGGTACCTGGTAGGGTCTAGCAAACACACGATGCTCTTCAGCCCCCAGGATTTTGGTCAGATAATTTTTGCCCCCACTCGTATTCGTAATAAAGGCGTCTGCGAAGCGAACCATAGCACTTCTGAGGATTAAACGCGGTCTGGAATTAATATAATCTATTGTTGGTGAACTGCCATCGTAAACAATGACCACTTTCCATTGCCCTAAGAGTTTAAATAGTAAGGCAAGAAGTGTCCAGAGGGAGAAACCACTAACAAAAACGACTTGGGGTCGAAACTTGAGCAGATAACCAATAATCTTAGGCGATACGTGTATCAAGCCGGGACTGTAACCAATACCTTGACGGCTAGGTTTAAACTCCGTTTTGCCCACAACTTCAACGTTAAATGCTCCTTCTAAACCTGGAACAAATCCTTCCCAAAATCCGGTATAAACGGTGGTTTGTGGAAAGGTTTTGGAAAATTCCTTAAAAAGTGGCTGCCAGTAATTTTGTCGTTCCATTGAAGGAAGCAGCCAAGCGATACGGTTATTACTATTATGGTTCACTTGACAATGACCTCTATAAATTTTATAGATATTAATGGCTCAACTATTAAACTAATAAGTGTGAAATTGTCAAGTCAATTATCACGGTAATTTTCTTACACTTCGCCTTTTTCCTCTCTTACCCTTGTCCTAGGCAATACAGAAACTAACACTAATCTAATGTAGGGAAGCAACCAATAGAACAGCCATAACCAACCAGCATGACGTTGGCAAAATACTTTTGACTCTTTCGGAGGTAAACCCTTTTTATCAGTAACTGCTTGCCATCGTTGCTTCAGGGTAAACTTTGGATCATGCCAGGGGTGTCCTTGGGGTGGGTTCGTCTGGCATTTCCCAGCATACCCGGGTGCTACCCAAACACTACACCCTTGGCGTTGCGATCGCAAGCCATAGTCAGTGTCGCCAATGCTATGGCTAAAGGCAGGATCTAAGTTTCCTAGGATTTGAACAACGGTACGGGGGATCAATACGCAGTTACCATTTAGGGTTTCAGCCGATTGGGGTTCTGTAGTTGGTTCCACGAGGCGATATTTGAAGGGATGCCACCCAGTACTTCGCACGACTCCCCCATAAGTAAGTTTGCCTGTGTCTGGATGGTGAGTGGAACCCACAATAATGGCTTTATCATGCCCTTGTTTGGCTAAGTTGTGGGAGGTTTGCCACAGACAGGATAGTGCTTCTGGGTAAAGGAGGGTATCATCGTTGAGCCAGAGGTAGTAGTCATAGTCGTGCTGGAGTGCTTCGGCAAACGCTTTGTGCATTCCCCGGTTCCAGTAGAGAGTCCCATCCCCTGGTAATATTTTTACTTGGGGATAAGTCTGTTGTACTGCCTCGGTTGTACCATCTGTGCTGCCATCATCGACTAGATAAACATCGATTGTCAAATCCCTGGAGATTGCCTGGTTAAATAAAGCATCTAGACAAGCCAATGTCTTGGGTTTACGATTATGGCAGGTGATCAGGACGGCAGTGCGACAAGTCATGGTTTAATCTAGCTTCAGGATTCCTCTATTGTCTATCAGCGATCGTTAAATAGCTGCCGTAAAAGGCAAGAATTGGTAATCTTTCGCCTAAGATGCGAGTCATTTTACCACTTCCCATGAGTTTAACATTCACGAAACCCACTGATTCTAATTGCTGTTTCAAGTCGCTAGGATAATGCTGTGAGACGTGAGCGCCACCTAAAACACTTCCCCCTGTCAGCTTTAGACGCAGGTAGTTAGGATTAGGTGTTGTTAGCAGCAGTCTACCACCGTTTCTAATGATTCGATAGAATTCTTGTAAAGTTTTAAGCACTTCATCTGGATAAATATGCTCAATAAACTCTCCGGAAACGACAACATCAAATGATGAATCTACTGCATCTATGTTTGTTGAGTATGAGCATATTGTACTGGAATAAATTTCTTTTGGGATCTTAGCTAAACGGCTATCAACGCAATCTAAACCCACAAGTTGCAGATGCGGATTCAACTTCTTGAGAATAATTCCACCTCTTCCCGTGTTACATCCAACGTCAAGAACTGTTTTGACTTGCTTAGGAAAATGGCGGGAAAACTGCCTGTATCTTTCTAAAGTGAATGGATCAGTTTCACTTACTTCTTGGGCTATGTTAATTTCTTCGTATTTTTTCATTATTTCTTCATTCCTAATCATATTTCAAGAGAAATTACTAGTTGGAACAGCGCTGCTAAATAAACCCGGATTTCCATTCTATGTGGCTTGATCGTTCTCGTTCAGTTTAGGGCTTTTTGATCATCAATTTCTTGATTTTATTCCCAACTCGCTGAGGACGCACTAAGTGCCAAATAGGAGCTAACTGGTAAAAATACCTCAGACGATCATTAGCAAAAAAGTGCATATACTTTTTGGATGCTCCTTGGCAATGCAGGGATAAGAAAGCTACATCTTTGCCTAGTTTTTTGTTAAAACTGTAAGCTACACCCTCTTTAAATTTAATATATTTAATATATTTAATACCCCCACTAGTAACAGGATATTCATTATCATAAAAATTTTCCGAAAGAGTAATGCAATTGTCAACAGTCATTCCATCGTAGACATGAGCTGTATTAAATACATCTGTTTTTCCTTTAGCCCATAGATAGAGTAATGTCATTTCACATACTCCGCCAGGAATATTATTTTTAACATGCCATGCATATTTTTCTTTAAGTACACTTAAATTTTTACTATAGGTTTCAATACAAAAATCTGTAAATGAGGTAATTCCTTCAATTGTCCAATAGGAATTATGTCCAAATGCTGCCCATCTATAATCTGTTTGGCGCTGAGGAATGCTGATAGCAGCAATACTATTTTGCAAATATTTTGAATATTTTTTTGAAAAGTTACTAAAACTAATTACGTCACTATCTAGCATCCAAGCTTCATTTATATTATTATTTTTCATCCATTCTCTCAAGCAAAAAAATCTTTCAAAAATCCAAAGATCGTATTCAGCCTTGTATGTTGACATCTTAGTGTAGAAGTTTTGAAAATCTTTATACACTGAAGATGTCAATTCATCTTTCATTAAATGGGAATCCCATACCCTTTGGTTTGATTGATCGCCTATCAGCAATACATCGTTGTTGTATTTTTTAGCGGCTGTTAAAGCTAGATATAGATAATCTCTATAGCTAACATGAAATATGACAATGGGAATACTCATATTATAATACCTTAATAATTTAATACTTATCTGGGTAAGTCATGTAAGCCAATCTAATACTTGCCCAAATTAGCATATTTAATTTATCATATGGCGGTTTAAAATACAACCCCAATTACAGCAATCAATATATCTTATTAAAAATTTACACAATATATTATTCTGATCTATATAAATTTTGATATAATTTATTGCAAAGCGCTTACTTATTATATAAACAGCACTCCAAATATGATTAATATAGTAGCCTTCCGCCCTGGTGTGATTAATCAGCGCACAGAATTCATAGTACAAACTTCAATATATAAATATCTCCAAGAACATTATGACTATAGGTTCACTATCGTCAAGTCAGAAGAAGAAAATTATCAAGACCCAGCGTTCCAGATCATTAGTCTTCCCAAGAAGATATGGCAAGGTCGTTTATCTAGGCTGAAAGTTCCAAAATTCAATGTGAATAACAAATATCTTAATCCAATTTTTACTCAGGCTAGTTGCGTCTTGACTGTAGATCCAACCATGTACCCACAAGGTTTATTGGCTATTAAAAATGCAAATCGATTCAAGAAGCCAATATTGCTTAATGTTTCCTTAACTGTTAGAGGTGTACCTGAAGACTTTACTTGGGATCTAAGACGTCGTTTATGGGTGAGAACAGCACTCTACCAAACTAAAGGAATAATTGCAACGGTTCCTAAATGCATTGAACGTTTTCAAGATATAGGTCTTTTTGATGAAGTAATTGCTCCTAAATTTAATATTATTGGACATCCCATAGATACTCAAAAGTTTACGCCAAGACCGAAACTCTCTGAGCAGGATGGGATACTGCGTGTGTTAGTTATCTCTAGAATGATACCAGAAAAGGGCTTGCTTTATATTTTAGAAGCCATGACTCCCTTATTGGAAGCACGCAGTAATTTAATTTTGCAGTTTCTGGGTTCAGGTCCAATGCGTTCCTTATTGGAAGCTGAAGTCGTAGAACGTGGCTTCCAAGAAAAAGTCATATTTTTGAATTCTGTTTCTCACCAAGAAATACCTAACATTTTAGGGACAGCAGATATATTTGTCAATCATCCGGTGAGTATTGGGCATTGGGAAGAATATTTTGGTATTGCGAACCTTGAGGCAATGTCTTGTGGTTTGCCTTGTGTGCTAACCACCTGTGGCGGTATTCCTTATGTTATTCGAGAGAAAGATTTAGCTTTCCTTGTTGAAGAACGGAATATTGTTCAGTTACGGGAAGCCATTTTCTGCCTTATTGATTCTGAACAAAAGCGACATGAAATGGGACAAAGAGGACGTCAATATGTCGAAAGCTACTATGCATTACCTATGGTAGCTGAGAAATTTCATCGAATTGTGCAAGGTTCTTTAAATGAGTCGTCATAAATCAGTAAAAGTACGAATCTTGAATGACTAAAAAAGTTCTCCAATTCATTCAACTTAGAGACTTATATAATTAATCAATCTAATTAGGGGCTGCTTAAGGGAGTCTTGTGTTGAGGCAGGGGACGCTCCAGACGTGGGGACGCAGGAGATACATTTTTCCGACTCCAGATGCTTTGATGTTGAGTATTTATGTGCCAAAACTTGCACTATCCCAGGTAAAATAATGCTTGAAACCATTGTCTGGTATACCTTCTACACTAATGCAGCAAGCCCTAATTATTGCGCTAATTTCTTAATCCTTGAAATAGCAGCATACAAATTGAAAGAACGCATTATTAGAGTTCCCAAAAATCTCAACTCTTTAATCAAAAAGTTTATTAAAATTATCACAATTAAGTAAGTAATAATTGTCGCAATTGTTGCCCCCATGGCTCCATAGTTAGGAATAAGCAAAAAGTTCAAAATCAAATTAACTATCGCGCCTATAGTTGTTAAAATAAGATTAAACTTTAATTTCTTTTCTAGGGTTAAAACAGTACTTCTTGCCACCCCAAAACAACTATTAAATTGAGACCACACATAGACCGACAAAAGAGTTCCAGCCGCCTCAAAATCTGAGCCATAGATAATCTGAATAATATAGTGAGATAAAA
>CAZFOO010000160.1:0-7257 GCA_964520585.1 uncultured Bacteroidales bacterium | reverse complement strand
TTTTCTTGGTGCATGACACATCAGTCTCGCCAGAAAACCCATTTTTGAAACCCCCATTTCTCCCTCTATTTCTGATGATAGTGTACGAGCCTCAGACGAGTGCATAACCACAATATCAATGGCTCCAGACCGGATAAGATTATCTGTAATTTCCAGCGCCTGCTAACCGTTGTCAGTCTGCGAAATAAGAAGATTTTCTATATCCACCCCATGCTTTTCAGCATAGAAGCGGTCAAATGCATGTTCCGCATCGATAAAGGCAGCAACACCACCTGCTTTCTGGGCCTCAGCAATAGCGTGTATGGCAAGGGTTGTTTTTCCTGATGATTCGGGGCCATAGATCTCAACTACTCTTCCACGTGGGAATCCACCCACGCCAATAGCCAGATCAAGGGCAATTGAGCCTGAGGGAATAGAAGCCACATCATCGATAGCTGTATCACCCATTTTCATGATAGCCCCTTTACCATATTCTTTATCTATTTTATCCAGAGTAAGTTGTAAAGCTTTCATTTTTTCCTGATTCATCGTCTGGTCAGGTTTTTCTTTTTTCTCGTTCTTTGCTTTTTCCATTCTGTGATTTAAATTAATTGTATAACGACAATATTTGTGAAGTGTGGTCTTTAGTATCCACCTTCGGTATTATATGTTCAATTAAACTATCTTCATTTATTATAAAGGTAGTTCTTATAACTCCTTCATATGATTTTCCATACATTTTTTTCTCACCCCATGCACCATATTTCTTGATCAGCTCTTTTTCAGTATCGGCAATAAGATGGAAAGGAAGATCATGCTTCCTGCTGAAGTTCTGATGTGATTTTTCACTATCCGGACTAACACCAATGACCACGAACCCAGCCTCTAAAAGATCATCATAACCATCTCTCAGACTGCATGCTTCAGCAGTACACCCGGGAGTATTATCTTTGGGGTAAAAATAAAGGATTATTTTTTTACCTTTCATGTTTTCAAGAGATATTTCCTTGCCGTTCTGATCTGTTGCTGAGAATGAGGGAGCTTTCTCCCCTGCTTTTAATTTAGTTTCCATTTTTCCGAAATTTTTTGATTGTTTAATGTTTTAATGCTGAGCTTTTTCCGGATTGAGGGTGGACTTCTGTAAAGATAAAAACATTCACGTAGATTAATCCGGATAAGTCATCATGAATTTAACTTTTTTATTAACATGTCGCAAGGAAAAATGTTTTATTATTCATTTGGTCAGTTTCACATGCTGGCAATTCTTTTGGCACTATCAACCATATTCTTATTTTGTATTACAAAGTAATATGAGGTTTTGATAAACCGGAAAATCTTATAATATTTGTTTTCAGGTGGTCTGATGATTCCCGGAAATCTTTTGTTTACAGTTGTTACGGCAATTTGATGATAAGTGAACAATCATCTTCAGTATTTAAATGTTATTATGGATTTTGTTTTTTATTATATTATTTTTAGACCCGGAATTATCTGAAAAATTTAATACAGCAATGAAGAAATACCTTATACTATTTTCCGGCACTTTATTACTTTTATTCTCCGGATTTTACTCCCTTTATGGCCAGGAGCAGCAAACTTCCGGAGAACGAAAAACACTTGAACAGCAATATGAGGAGTATATAACCGGTGCGCTCAGGTTGCAGGTAAAATCTGATTCTCTTACCAGAACAGCAAATCAGAAGCGCAGGGAGCTTGCTTTTTACGGCAGTGAATCAGAAAGGAATGTAAACGAGAGTTTGATCCTTTCCCTGGAAGAGGAATCTAAAAATTTACAAAATCAGGCGGACAGTCTTTATTCTCAGGCAAGAGCCATTGAGCTCAGGATGATGCAGGGAGGTCAGGGACAGGAGGGAGGATCCCGGCCATCATCCGGTGGATCTGGCACCCCGGATAGCAGGAATGGATCGAAAGCCGGGTTGTTATCAGACAAGGTAAATCCTGTATTTTTATTTCTGGGGGAGCATAATATAAGTTCGGGCCTTTCACCTGCCGAGATTTTAGCTGCCGGTGATCTTGAGCAGGACTATTTAAAGGCTACTGAATTGATGGAAGAGGTATCTGACATAAATGACAGGATAGAACAGCTTGGACAGATACTGGATGCCAGACCCCGAAGAAGAGAGAGAAGAAAGATCGGGAAGGAAATAGATGAGCTGAAAGAACAATCCTTTGACCTGAAAATGGAGGCAATGAACATATTCGAGAGGGTTAATTTGCTGCGATATACTGCTGCTGCCAATTATCTTGAAGACAAAAGAAACCAGCTGAGTGATTCTCTGGTTATTAAATCCGGACTTGAACACGAAGATATTGCAAAGGAAAGTTTCCGTCAGGCGGCCGGGCTTCGTGAGACTGCAGTTGATCTGAGAAGTGATAAATATCTGGAAGGTTTCATATTAAGAGCATATACGGAAGAACTGAAGGCATTCAGCGAGATGGAAAAAGCTCTTGATATTTATAATTCTCCTCAACAAGCCCGGAGAACTGCAGAGAGAGAATTGCCTCTTGATGCTGATGGCAGGATTAATCCCGGACTGGCATTAACCAGATCCAGGTCAGCCGCCACTGGCACTGCCAGCTCAACAGGCACTGACAGGACGACCGGTGCTGACAGTCTGGCCGGAACTGACCGGTCAACTAATGCCCCGGCAACAGAAGTGTCTGCCGATGCTGTTCCTGAAGTGATGGATTTTGGTTTTTCTGTTAATCCGGTCACTGAGTATTCTGATGAAAATCCTGTGCCTGGGGACTTCCAATTACCACAAGGAATGGTTTACACTATTCAGCTTGGAATTTTTAATACTTTATTGCAACCCGAATCATTTGGCGGATTATACCCGGTCATGTCCCAGCGTGAACCGGATAGTCAATCAATTAGATATATGACCGGCGTTTTCAGGTCGGTATCGGAAGCAGAAAAGGCTCTTTTTGAGGTTAACAGGCAGGGATTTACCGATGCCTTCATTGTTGCCTTTAATGATGGAAGGAAGATGCCTGTGAACAGGGCAAGACAGATTGAGCGTACCGGGGAATCAGAAGGAACCGGTAACTTCCCTTTAACCGGTGGTTCTCCTGAAGTTGAAAAAGCTGATCCGCAAGGACCCGTTGATTTCAAGGTGCAGCTTGGGGTTTACCGTGAGATTGTGCAGCCTTCCGTTTACAGGAACTGGCAGAATCTTGCAGGCAACAAAAATGTTGAGCAGCTAAGAAATAATAATGGATTATATGTCTATTCTATTGGAAATTTTAATACTTTTGAAGATGCTGTCGCAATGCAGAAGAACTTAAGGAAGCAGGGAATATCTGATGCTTTTGTTGTTCCGTATAAGGGCGGAATTCGAATCACCATGGAGGAGGCAAATGAACTGTTGCAAAGGCGGTGATCAAAGCATTTTTTCAGGGATCAATTATTTGTGAAATGGATAAGAGGGAAAAGTCAACCACTAAAGCAAAACCGGATAAGCATAATAACCCGGGTGCAGAGGACATTAATTTTCTTGTTCTACATAATGATGACCACCATACTTTCGAATATGTAATAGAATGTTTGATTGAAGTCTGCGGACATAACACCGTTCAGGCAGAACAATGTACATACCTGGTTCATTTTAAGGGTAGGTGTGAAATACTTAAGGGTAGCCACAAGCAGCTCATGCCCTATTACAGGACCATGACCGATAAAGAGCTTAAAGTAACGATTGACTGATCTTAATCAATAATTATATATGTCCTTATTTGCCATTGTATTACTGATTATCCTGGGGATTTTTCTATTATGGGTAGAATTCCTTGTTGTCCCGGGTATTACCATTGCCGGCATTGGTGGTGTTTTACTTATTGTGACCGGTATTTATCTCTCATATGAGTTGCATGGAATAGCGGCGGGTAATTATGTTCTGCTTGGCGCAGCAATATTCATGATTATTAGTGTTTTTATCTTCCTTAAATCAAATACATGGAAAAAGACCATGCTCGAATCTAAGCTGGAGGGCAGAGCAAACACTATCGATCTGTCAATGATTAAGCCGGGTGACACAGGTAAAACAGTTACACGTCTGGGGCCCTACGGGAAGATTGAAATCAATGGTCTTTATTATGATGCCAGATCCACCGATATTATTATTGATTCAGAAACAGATATAACTGTAGTTAAAGTACTAAATGACAAATTGATTGTTAAACCAACAAATTAAACGTAATTATGGAAGACCTCGGTATTTATATTTTTATAATAGTGGCTGCCATTGCGGGGCTCTGGATACTTTTGTATTTTATCCCTATTGGGATGTGGTTCTCTGCACTGTTGTCCGGTGTTCGAGTTTCGCTGATCCAGCTGATTTTTATGCGCTGGCGGAAAGTTCCACCATCTGTTATTGTTAAGGCTATGATTAACTCAACCAAGGCAGGCTTGTCCCTTTCACGTGATAATCTGGAAGCCCACTACCTGGCAGGAGGGAATGTAATAAATGTAGTTAATGCCCTTATTTCTGCCGATAAGGCAAATATCCCTTTGGATTTCAACTCGGCTACGGCAATTGATCTTGCCGGAAGAGACGTGTTCCAGGCTGTTCAGATGTCAGTTAACCCCAAAGTTATTGATACACCCCCGGTTGCGGCGGTAGCCAAGGACGGGATCCAGCTCATTGCAAAAGCCAGGGTGACAGTCCGCGCCAACATAAAACAACTGGTCGGCGGTGCCGGTGAAGATACGGTTCTTGCCAGAGTAGGAGAAGGAGTAGTATCATCAATAGGATCAGCTACTTCCCACAAAGCAGTTCTTGAGAACCCGGATTCAATATCCAAGGTTGTACTCTCAAAAGGGCTTGATGCCGGTACCGCGTTTGAGATACTTTCCATTGACATTGCCGATATTGATATAGGAAAAAATATCGGTGCAGTGTTGCAGATGGATCAGGCCAATGCCAACAAGAATATTGCCCAGGCCAAGGCAGAAGAGCGCCGGGCTATGGCTGTTGCCCTTGAACAGGAAAACAAGGCTCTCGCCCAGGAGATGCGTGCTAAGGTTATAGAAGCAGAGGCTGAAGTACCCAAAGCCATGTCCGAGGCCTTCAGGCAGGGTAACCTGGGAGTCATGGACTACATGAAATTAAAGAATATTGAAGCGGACACCGGAATGCGTGATTCGATCTCAAAATCACCCGGTTCAGATCCGGATAAAAAGAAGTAATCATTGATTATCAGGCACAAGCAAAGGGCGGAAAATATATTTTCCGCCCTTTGCCTTATCGTTAGATTACTTATAATAGAAACCCCCGTCCGGTAGCGGTTATTTCCTGGCGTGGCTTTATATGAATGGTGAGTAATTTGGAAGCCAGGTACCAAAGCTAAGAAGTTGTTTCTATAATCAGGCAGAGTGTTTGTTTTCCGGTTAATGTTGCGTAAATTGCATAAAAGAATCTAAATTTTGGAATAGAATAAGATACCGGTACCAAAAGAGGTCTCTAAATTAATCAGAAAATAGAATATGATGAATAAAATATTTGTACCTCCAGCCATATTTCTGCCGGCACTTGTAGTCTGGCTGATCTTTTCCTCAGTTTCAACAGTTTTTGATGAAGAGAATATAAAAGAAACCAATATTATGCAGGAACAAACAGTAAAACTGCCTGATCCTGATCTTAAAGGAGAGGTGAGTACAGAAGAAGCATTATCCGAAAGAAGATCAGTCCGGTCTTACCAGGATGAACCCCTTGAATTAAAATGGGTAGGTCAGTTATTATGGGCAGCCCAGGGAATAACCCTTGAATCAAGGGGGTTCCGTACTGCCCCTTCAGCTGGTGCCACTTACCCGCTGGAGGTATATGTTGCAGCAGGCAGGGTTGATGGACTTCAGCCAGGTCTTTACAAGTATATTCCAGGTGAACATTCGCTCATCAATGTTGCCGATGGCGATATCCGCAACGAATTGGCTTCAGCGGCACTTGGTCAGGATCATGTTAGAAGTGCCCCGGCCGTTTTTATTATGGCTGCAGATTATGATCGTACAGCCGGCCGTTACGGTGAAAGAGCCCCGCGTTATGTTCATATGGAGGTTGGTCATGCCTCCCAGAATATTTGCCTGCAGGCTATTACTTATGGTTTGGGAACAGTAATAGTAGGGGCATTTAATGATGATCAGCTGAAATCGGTTTTAGGGCTGCCGGACAACGAAGATCCGTTGAACCTGATCCCTGTTGGCAAGCCTGATTGAGGACGGGTTTTAAAAATATATAATCTGCCCGGGTCCGGTATTCCTCAGTTCTTATCTGTACCTATCAGCCAGTAGCTGACATGCGTATTCATATTGTTAAATTTCTGAGGTTGAATTTCATCAGCGGCATAGATCATAACTTTACCATCATACAGCTTTGGAAAAAGCTTCATTTCATGAACGCCCCATCCTTCATACAGAATGTGTTTTTCAAATTCTCCATTACCCCGATTTACATAAGCAAATATTTTTGGATTCGGATTTAAAGTAAAATCCCAACCACCCGCAGTCATCTCGCCAACAATAAAGTCCATTTTATCATCGTCATTCAAATCGACTGCTACTAAACTATGAGGGGCATCTAAACCGGCTTCCAGGGGAATCTCCTTCCATAATCCTGTTCCGTCTTCAGAAGACCTTAAAAAAAGGCTTATCCTGGAATCCGGAATTTCTGCCTCAACCATAACCATATCCAGGAATCCATCTCCATTGAAATCTGCGGTTATATGCATATTCATTCCGCCAAAGCGATTTTTTCCAAGTTCGTCCCATTCGCAAAATCTGTGAAATGTCCATGGCACCACGGTGGGGTCTTCAGGTGCTTCAATCCAGAAATTTCCACTTACAATATCCATATTGCCATCATTGTTAATGTCAGCTAATTCGAGTCCGGATGCACTATTGACCGGGAATTTGCCAATTATATAATGTGGCCATTCGTCCTGCTCAGGATCTTCAGGCACCACGAACATATGCATCTCTCTTCTCCCTTTATTGGCAAGAACAGCTTTAAATTCTTCACCTGACTCATTCTTTTTGATGTATGGGACAATATCGTGCGGGGATGTATAACCACCCGGCCAGATGCTGGCAATTTCATGTTCCTCCCAATGCGCTTTATCTTCCACCTCCCGGAACCAGAGTAAGGTGGCGTTGGCCAGATTAGACATTTCTCCCCTGGCGGTAACAATTTCGTCAATACCATCGCCCGTGATATCCATAGCGCAACCACCATTAGAATACCTGCTGTCCTCTCCGGCCTTTAC
>CAZFOO010000159.1:0-7277 GCA_964520585.1 uncultured Bacteroidales bacterium | reverse complement strand
ACCTACCCACCACTCTCTTTACATATACGGTAACAAAATCGATTCGGAAACTCCACAAAGCTGAGATCAAATTTTCTGATACTGTAAATAAAAGATATATTGTACAGTAGATGCTAAGAGACCTGTTAATAAAGGTCTCTTAGCATTTTTACATTTTAAACTGATTATCTGATACTTACTCGTGGCGACTCATATCTTTTAACATGCCTTGCCACCCGGGAAATTCATTTTTTATCTTTTCATTTTGGTCAGGTCCAATTGTAATTAACAAATAATTTGTAAATTGGCATGCATTTTAAAAACCAGTTTATATGCATAAAGTAGATGTTTTATTAGGCCTTCAATGGGGAGACGAAGGAAAAGGCAAAGTTGTAGATGTGCTTACTCCGGGTTATGATGTAATTGCCCGGTTCCAGGGAGGACCCAATGCAGGTCACTCACTTGAATTTAATCAAATCAAGCATGTTTTGCATACCATCCCTTCGGGAATTTTCCATGAAGAAAAAATAAACCTTATCGGTAATGGGGTGGTAATTGATCCTGTAATATTTACGCAGGAAACCGAAGCTCTTGAAAAAATGGGAATTACACCAAACAAGAGCATTTATATCTCTAAAAAAGCACATCTTATTTTACCTTCTCACAGAATACTTGATGCCGCATCCGAGGTGGCCAAGGGTGATACCAGGATAGGATCAACTCTCAAGGGTATAGGTCCTACCTATATGGACAAGACCGGTCGAAACGGATTACGTGTAGGAGATATTGTGCTCCCCGGTTTCATTGAAAAATATAATTTCCTGAAAGATAAACATAAGGATATTCTAAAACATTATGAATACCATGACGAGCCGGAGAACTACGAAGATGAATGGTTTCGCGGCATTGAGAATTTAAGGACATACAAGCTTGTTGACAGCGAGCACTTTATTAACAAGTTAATATATGAGAACAAAACCATCCTGGCAGAAGGTGCACAGGGCACCTTACTGGACATAGATTTCGGCTCTTACCCCTATGTAACATCTTCCAGTACAATCTGTGCCGGTGCCTGTACGGGTCTTGGCATTGCACCAACCACGATCGGAGAGGTTCTGGGCATATTCAAAGCCTATTGTACCAGGGTCGGCGGAGGACCTTTCCCAACCGAGTTAGAGGATAGCACAGGAGAAAGGATGCGCAGGCAAGGCAACGAGTTCGGATCAACTACCGGGCGCCCCAGGCGCTGCGGATGGCTTGATTTGCCTGCATTAAAGTATTCTATAATGATAAACGGCGTAACCCAGCTTATCATAACCAAAGCCGATGTTCTTACCGGATTTGAGATCCTTAAAATATGTACCGGCTATAAAGCCGGAAACAAGATCATCGATTGCCTGCCCTTTGATACGGCACAACCACTGGAACCGGTATACAAAGAGATGAAAGGGTGGGAGAGCGATATTTCTTCTATAACAGATTGCAATGACCTTCCGGAGGAATTTATGGGTTACATTAAATATATTGAAAAAGAAACCGGAGTGCCGGTTACGATGATCTCACTGGGACCTGACCGTACCGCTACCGTTTTTCCTCCGCGGGCATAACAACAGGCTTAATCCTTCGGAAATATATTCACGCTCTTATGGTAATGGGTAATCTCCCGGGTACTCGAAACGGGAGATTGGGCTTTTCTGCACTTATGCTAATCCATTTTATTTGGCTCTTCCAGTCCATAACCTGAAGTTTTATCTTCACGTTTAAGTAGCCAGGAAAAGGCAAGGCCAAAGATCCCAAGCAAAGCAAGCATTAGCAGGGCCATCGTATAGTCATAAACCGCTTCCCCACCTGCAGCAATAGTTTCAGCCACACCAGGGTTTGTGTTATCAAGCACCAGGCCTATCAGCCATGGAAACAGCATCAGCCCGATAGCCTGGACAGTAAACATAGCCCCATAAGCAGTTCCTATCCTGCTGGTTTCGACAATTTTTGTTACGGCAGGCCACATGGCAGCAGGCACAAGTGAAAATGCAATACCCAGAACAAACATTGGAATATAAGGTATGATATTTGTAAACGCAAACATCAGGTGTACACTAACGAGAAGAATGCTTCCGTAAATCATCAGGGATGCTGATCTACCCTTATAATCACATACATATGCGAAGAGTGGAGTAAAAATAAGAGTCCCGAATGGAAGAATAGATGAGATGTCTCCTGCCAGGGTGGGTGCGACGCCAAATTTATTTATCATCAGATCAGGTGCATATTTCATGAACGGGAAAACAGCAGAATAGAAAAGCACACAAAGCATAGATATATAAATAAAACTCTTATTTGTCAGTAGCTTGCCAAGATCACTCCACCTGAATTCCTCGGTGGGATCAGATTCCATCCTCTCCCTGGTACGCTGGTCAAATTTTATGTCCCATATAATATATACAAGAAAGGCAAGCAATCCAATACCCAGGAGTAAAGCGCCAAACCATATAGGCATAGTCCAGTTTCCCCAGAGAGGAGTTGTTTGTGTGCTGTCAACAATCAGGCGGGGAGAAATGATCATCGCCGCTCCCATTCCAAGCCTGGCGATTGCAACATTCATACCCAGCGCAAGAGCAATCTCCTTGCCTTTGAACCATTTAACAATTACCTTCGATATAACTACAATACTGGTTTCGGCTCCAAGACCAAAAAGAAAAAACCCAAGTGAAGTTACTTTAAGAGCAGGAGAATATGAAGTCATAAAGGAGTTCATGAATTCATATCCCCAGCCACCTTCATTAAAATATGGTGTTGCACCATAAGCCGTAACCACTGCTCCCAGGAACTGTATGAAAATAAAAGCAAATCCCGTGATCCTTATCCCGATTTTATCAAGTATTATACCGCCTATGACAGCCATTAAAAGAAATACATTGGGAATTGAATAAGCAGCCTGAAAGAAACCATAATCAGTGGAACTGAATCCAAGCTCCCGCTCCATCAAAAATTTAAGAGGTGATAAAGCATCATAGAAATAATAATTGGTTGCCATCGTAAAACTTACCAGCAACATAATACCCCATCTGAGTGTTACAGAATCATTCAGTGCCTTTTTTATTTCGTTCATTGGGTTTGAATATAATTATCAGTTTATGTAATAATGATAAATATTAGACTTTTATAATTAAAATATTCTGGTTTAGCAAACACGCTAACCTGTCACTTCATTTGTCCGGCGCTGAAGAAGCTGGATAGACCTTTTTGTCAAAAGCACAAGTGTATACAGAAGCCTGCATATAATCAAAAGCAGAGAGCAAAAATAAAATAATTATACCTCCATGCAAATTTCAGGAAATTCTGCACGGAGAAACCATTTATCCGTTCCGTAATATCTTCTTCTAATTAATTGTATAAATCCAGGTGGAGTGCTCCCCGCTTTCTCTTGCCTCACGCCATTTATTTACTGCTGTACGGTAATTATCAAAAGATTCAATAGTTACAAGATGAAAATTGTTATCAGACATGATGATCCGAGAGTCATGTCCGTTATCAAGCATTTTCTGATGGTAATCTTCAGCATAGGACTGGGTCTTAAAAGCACCAACTATCAGGTGATAGCGCTCTGATGTTTCTACCTCCACATCCTCCTGATCTGGTGCCTCCTGGAGCGTTTCATCCCTGGCCTGCTCAAGCCTGGCTTGCTCCTGCTGTTCTCTGAGCTGCCGGGCTCGGCGGATACTATCCAGACGTTGCTGGTGAAGTTCCATGGTATCAGGGCTTTCAGCAAACGGATTAACCCTTTCAATAAAATCACAGCCACTGGTAAAAAATACAGCAGATATTAAAATAATTGTAAACTTTTGCATAGGATGTGTAATTAATTAGAAAAACAGGTCATTATACTTAAAACCAATAATTTATCAAATATAAATCAAAAATTGAATATGTAAAAATAATTTCAAATATTTTAAGAAGCCAGAAAATTCTAATAAATAAGAATCCAAAATTCTGGTCTAAAAACACAAAGCTCTGACTGACAGGAGTAACCGCCACGTTTTAACATTATATCTTTTCCTCCGTCTGTGTGTATTTTCGAATAAAAAAAATTCATGTACATTTGCTACCTGACAATAAATAATCGTAAAAAGACTGTTTCATTCCAACATTATGCTCCAAATTAAATAATCATGCAAACAATCATATCTTTATTTGAAGAAAGTGTAAGAAAATTTGGGAACAATCCGCTGATGCTGGAAAAAAAGAAGGACAAGTTCCAAAGCACAACATATAATGAGATACATAAAACAGTTTTTGAATTTGCAGCGGGACTGATGAGTATGGGTGTCGTAAAGGGAGACAGGATAGCTCTTTTGTCGGAAGGAAGGAATGACTGGGTGATTTCTGAGCTCGCCGTGCTTTATGCAGGTGCTGTTAATATTCCACTGTCAGTTAAACTTGGCGATGCTTCGGAAATCAAGTTCCGTCTTGCCCATTCCGGATCAAAAATAATTATCATTTCAGGCGGACAGGCGCACAAGATGAAAGAATTAAAACATGAATTGCCGGAACTGGAAAAAGTCGTGCTCCTGGACAAAACCGGCGACATGGACTCAATGGACATTCTTTATGAGGAAGTCCGCGCAATGGGAAAGGAATTCCTTAAAAAAGAACCCGATGTCTTTATGGAACGATGGAGCACAATTGAAGCCGATGACTATGCCAATATTTGCTATACATCAGGCACAACAGCAGATCCGAAAGGCATTATACTATCTCACCGTAATTACACAGCAAACGTTGAACAGGCAAGAAGCCTGATGGATGTTCCGGAATGGTATACTACATTGCTGATACTGCCATGGGATCACGCATTCGCCCATACCGCAGGCATATATACCCTGATTGCCAGCGGAGCCAGTATGGCATCTGTTCAGTCAGGAAAAACTCCCATGGAAACACTGAAAAATATACCACAAAACATAAAAGAGGTCAAACCGGTATTTTTACTCAGTGTTCCTGCACTTGCCAAGAATTTCAGGAAAAATATCGAGGCCGGTGTAAGGCAGAAAGGCAAACTGGCCAAAAGCCTTTTTGGTGCAGCCTTGAGAACTGCCTATGCCTACAACGGGACAGGATGGAACAGGGGAAGTGGGTTCCGGATTCTTTTAAAACCACTGGTCAGCATCTTTGATGCTATACTATTTAAAAAAGTAAGGGAGAATTTCGGCGGCAGACTTCGATTTTTTATCGGAGGAGGAGCTCTGCTTGACATTGAGTTGCAAAGGTTTTTCTATGCATTGGGCATACCAATGTTCCAGGGATATGGCTTATCCGAAGCCTCTCCTATTATATCATCAAATTCTGAAGCAAGGCATAAACTTGGGTCATCAGGCTACCTGGTAAGCGATATTGAACTGAAGATTTGTAATGAGAATAAAAAAGAACTGCCAACCGGAGAAAAAGGTGAAATTGTAGTCAGGGGTGAAAATGTGATGAAGGGATACTGGAAGAATCAGGAGGCAACAGAATCAACTATTATAGACGGTTGGTTGTATACGGGTGATATGGGATATATGGATAAGGACGGATTTCTTTATGTTCTTGGACGATTTAAAAGCCTTCTTATTTCAGATGACGGAGAAAAATACAGTCCGGAGGGCATAGAAGAGGCCTTTACAGGACAATCACAGTATATAGACCAATGTATGTTGTATAACAATCAAAAACCCTATACCGTTGCATTGATCGTTCCTAATAAAGAAGCTCTTAAACGATGGCTTGCTGAAAAAAATCTCCAGCCAGAAACCAGGGAGGGGCAGGAAGCATTATTAAAACTTATCGAGTTGGAGCTAAATGAATACCGGATTGGGAGGAAATATGAAAAAATGTTTCCGCAAAGATGGTTACCTGCTTCAACAGGCATTCTTGACGAAGGTTTTACAGAAAGCAACCACCTGCTTAACAGCACATTAAAAATGGTCAGAGGGAAGATTACTGAAAAATACAAAGACAGGATAAATTACCTGTATAAGACAGAATCAAAAGACATTTGTAACACAGAGAATATAGAGGCCATACGTAAACTAATGGAACCCGGATAATAATCCGGTTAGTTCGGTAGTTACATAATAGCAGACGAACCTTTTCGTTTCAGATATAATACAAATAAGATAATGAATCCGCGTGATATTAAAGTCTAACAAAATAGAATGACTGTCACATCTGATGATTATATTTTATTCTCATGAATGATTTTTTTCGCTTCCTGATCAGCAGGACTTTTTGGAAACATTTTGGAATAATGGCCGGTTCAGCGCTTATGTTAATCCTTATTACGTTTATTGGATTAAAAATATATACGAAGCATGGTAAGGCTTATGCAGTTCCAGATCTCCGGGGACTAACCGTTGAAGAAGCAAAAATGGTTGCAAATGCACGAAAACTTAGATTAACAGTGGCTGACTCAGTATTTATGAGTCATGAAGAAAGAGGGAAAGTGATAGATCAGAATCCTTCACCTAACTTCAGGGTAAAAGAAAACAGAACAATATTTCTTACCATAAATGCCATGAACCCGGAAAGAATCCCCGTGCCTGATGTGACAGGTGTATCACTGCGCCAGGCAAGAGCTCTTATCGAAACTCAGGGATTTGAAGTTGGCAAACTTATATATGTCCCCGACATTGCAATAAACAACGTCTTAAGGCAACAATACCGGGGAACAGATATAAAACCAGGCGAGATGATAATAAGGGGTGATAGTATTGATCTGGTGCTTGGAGAAGGTTTAAGTACCCGAACAACCCATGTGCCCGATCTCCTTTATTTGAACGAAGAGCAAGCCAGAAACAAAATACTGGAATCATCTCTTAATCTTGGAGCAACTCTTTACGATACCACGGTTAAAACTATGGATGATTCGCTTAATGCGTTTGTATATAGACAAAGACCTGAGTATTCTGAAGATCTTCAGATCAGGCTCGGATCTATAGTAGATCTTTGGTTGTCAATTGATTCGACACTTTTGCCACCGCCTGACACTCTTGATATACTCATGCCAGAATTTGATGATGAGGATATTATTATACGTTAGCCTGTTATTTGCTTTAAAAGGATTATTACCTGTCAGTTCACAGGAAATCCTCAGGGATCTGGAAGTAAACCGGTCCGTAAAGGAACAATATCTCAGTGTTCCCCGTATTAAATCCACCTCAGGAGGGCTGCTTGAACTTCCCTTTTTTGATGATTTTTCCGGAACGGAGGTATATCCTGACCATAAAAACTGGTCGGACAGAAATGTATTCATTAACAGTGAT
>CAZFOO010000158.1:0-7392 GCA_964520585.1 uncultured Bacteroidales bacterium | reverse complement strand
GTTTTTGGCCAAATAATCTTTGGCCAGCAGACAGTTATCGGCATAAATAACATACTGCTCCGCCCGGGTTTTGATGGTTGCCAGAAAATCATAATCAAGACTTGTGAGTTCATTGGGCTGGTAGTAGAAGTAATAAGCGGCCTGTTCTTTTACTCCAAGCAAATACGCGTTGTCGGAACCGGCCTGAGGTTCATTTAAGGGTGTGCGGGTTTCTGAATACCAGATGTACTTTCTTATCTTATCCAACCCCACTGCTTCATTAAGAAACTCCTGGTTGTCGCCGGTAAACAATGGCATACCCAGTTCGTAATAATCAAAAGCCCCTCCGGTACCTTCTATTGCTTTACTTCCTTCACCATAACCACTGGCCACTCGCTTTACCCTTTCTGCGGTGATAGAATTGGCATAATCTTCCATTTCCACCAGGATAAATTTGCGGTTACCCCCATCCTCTTTATTGAGTTTTAAAACGGCATGGGCTGTGGTACCGGAGCCGGCAAAGGAGTCAAGGATAATTGAGTCTTTGTTTGTATTTGCTCTAAGTGCTTCAGCAACAAGCTCTATGGGTTTAGGGTAACTAAATGTCTTTTTTCCGAAAATTGAGTTTAAAAGGTTGGTTCCCCTTACTGTGAAAAATGATTTATCAAGCCATATTGTGGGTACTTGACCTCCAACAGTTTTATTGTCACCAAATGATAAAGTTGGACTATTTAATTCGGTTCCTGTAACTTCCAGAAGACTTGTTTCTATCTTTTTTATAACTCCACTTGGCAAATATTGTATACTATATTTGTTTTTACTTCCTTTAGCTTTATTCGGACTGATTTTTATATAACCTTTTTCCCAATCTTCTTTCAACCTTGTTGAGATTAATCTCCAAACACACTCATCACCTTTGCTTGTAATTGGCCAAACAGCAACAGTACCTTCTGGTGCTTCCGTATGGTCATAAGAAAAGTCTTTTACATCACCAGAATACTCATTGCTTTTGATCCTTTCTGCCAAGCTTTTTCCTGTTCCAGCGAGACTTCCATCAGAGCAATTTATAAAAATTGGATATACTTGATTAGGCCTTTGTACCTTAGAAAAAGTTGCTAACGTTAAACCTTCAAATGGTGTTCTACTTTGTCCGCCAAATAACAGGAGAGGATTAGGAAGATAATTATTGGGTGTAATGAAAATCAAATACTCATGTTGGTAATTAAACCCATTAGAAGGCTTGCCACCAGATGTTTGAACTGTAATCGGAACAATTTGCCGATTTCCAAATATTTCTTTACATATAAGAATTAGGTTAAATAATTCCTGATGGCCTATACTTATTACTAAAGTTCCATTCTTAGCTAAAAGCTTCTGAAGAAGTCTTAACCGAGGAAAAATCATGCAGAGCCATTTGTCATGTCGGGTCAAGTCATCTCCTTCTTTTCCGACGATTTCACCTAACCATTTCTTAATTTTGGGATGGTTAACATTATCGTTGTATATCCATTCTTCGTTTCCTGTGTTATATGGTGGGTCAATATAGACACAATCAATTTTTCCCTCATATTGTGGTAAAAGTGATTTAAGTGCTTCCAGGTTATCACCATGGATAATCATGTTTCCGCTGCCGGTAGGGGTATCGGCATCTCCCTTTTCGGCTGTAAAACCGTATTTGTGTTGCAGTACACGAAAAGGCACGTCTCTGTGATGATTGACAACTTTTTCTTTTCCTATCCAGTTGAGTGTGGGCATTTGTATGGGGTTGCTATATGATATTATACAATGTTAAAATAGGTTGCTAAGATAGGGAATTGTGGGATACTTGGTGGTTTAACATGAATGAAACTTTGTGGATTTTGCATGTGCATGGGGAATGATATGGTAAGTGCAGGGGATTGTGTCGCATTGGTCTTTTTTTATGGTGGAATTGTTTAGTGATTGTTAGAATGTTGGGGAGATATGACCTTATCAGCTAAAAGAAATTCAGCACAATTGCTAAAACTATACATGACACCATTAAAATTACTTGTTAGCTCTTTAAATATCTCCTTGTAATGGATAACCATTTCTTTATTATTTTTGTATACAATTATTTTATCACTGTTAAAATGATCGAGGCAGGTAATTAACAGGTTCTTTTCAATGAATTCGGAGAAATTATTGTCACATTCCAAGGCGTAATTTAATTGATTAATGTCTAAATAGCTGGATTTAAACACACCCTGAAATTCATTCGTCTTATTTGTTTCTGTTTGATTGTTCTGTAGTGTGAAGTTTGGATTCTTTGCTTTAAATGGACCTGCCCCATGTCGAGTCTGATATGCACGTGTTACATAAAAAATCTTTTTCTTAAAACTAATTTCCGAATAGAGTGAGATCATATCTAAAGCATTTTTAGATGTAGTATTGCTTTTGGTTACATGTGGTGTTTTTCCAAAATTTTGGTCTAATAATATACCTTGCGCTCCTTCAAATATGTAAGTTTCCCAATTATTGGAAAGAAAAATATCTTTTTCTTCAACTGGAACAACATTTTTTTTTGATATCAACTTCTTGACTTGTGCAATTGCAGAATGAAATAGATCTTCCAATTCCTGATGTTGAAATGAATCAAAAACAAATGCAGTTTCTAAATTAGTTTTTTCTCTGTAATATTCTTTTATCGTAGCCAGTTTATCCTCCAGCTTATTTTGATCCATAATATCACTAAATACCAATCTAACCATTGGATGTTTCTGTCTTTCAACAGTTGCCCCATATCCAACACCACAACTACCATATCTTTTTTTCCCTCTTGATCTTTCTATTGCACGATTAAAAAATATATCATAATGAGTTGTGATAGAACACCTATTGTCAATATAAATTGTTGGTGAAAGCCCCAATTCAGTAATTTCATTTATAAAAGAATATGGCTCAAAGGTGCAAAACCTTGACCAATACGTCGGTATATCTCTAAATGTACCAGAACCGAATTGAGAAAATACGTGTTTTCTTCCGGCTTGAGTTGTAACGCAATGTCCGGCTTGATGCCCTCCATTATATCTTATTACAATTGAATTTGAATGTTGCAAACATAAGAAATCAGTCATCAATCCCTTTCCTTCATCTCCAAATCCAAGTCCGACAACAATAAATGCGTTTTTAGATACTTTCACCATGAAGCCATATAAATTGCAGTGGATAAATCGTTCGTAAGTTCACACCCAGTTCCATAAAGCATAGTAAGATCATTTTCATTAACATTTTGCGCAAGGACTACGACTCTCTTATTGATTGCTTTAGCATACCCTATTTCAAATATAGTTCCTGCATCAAGCCCTGAAATAATAGCCAATATCACATTTGAATTAGTTAATGCATTTAGATTCTTCTTAGCAATTTTAACAGAGTCGTTCTTGATGTTCTTAGTGTCAAGAACTCCTACGTCATGGTATGGAGAGAAAACATTGTTCCCGAAATCAATTAATAAGTTTCGCACTTCATTTATCAGCCATTTTTCAGCTACAGTGAAGAAAGGACCTGCTAGATATAAATTATTTTTCTTTGCTTTAATTTCACGTGGAATTAGCGGTTTGCGAGGTTCAATAACAGGAAGATGCTCAGAAAAACAATATTGTGCTGTCATCTGTGAAGCATAATAGGCAGCATCACGTGCTGATTTTTTTTCAATAATCCATTTCCAAGAAAAAATAGCTGTGAAAACATCCCCAGACCCAATAGGCCACACATGAGATGTTTGAAAAACAGGTATCTCATAAACTCCTTGTTTGTCGAAAACTAAAGCTCCGTTCGCACCATTTTTTATTACAATTACATCAGCACTTTCTGTCTGCAATAATTCTTTCCCGATAACAACTAAATCATCGTTTTTTTTTGAACTAAAGAAAAAAGCCTCTTTACTATTTAAGATAATTGCCAAATGATTTGCGGTTGAACCAGTATCCTTAAATTTTTTATAGTTTTGAGGATCATAAACAACAAAATTACCCTGAAATATCACCTCAGCTTCTACCATTCCATAATATAAGAAATCACCACGTACACTGATACTCAACTGCAGAATTGGTGTAGCTTCATCGAAGTTTATTTTTTTAGGAAAAGACAACGGATGGTAATAATCAAATTCTATTGTTTGTGGAATTGACCAATATTTAGGAATGTAACCAAACGTTTTACTTTTTAAAATTGCTAATTCCTTTAAATCATCTGAAATAGCACTGTGGAATGTTATGTCAAATCCTTTTTGGGACAAAGCTGCTGCAGCCCTCAGTCCAGAACCATATAATTCACTATAAGGCGGATCTAAGCAATTTTCGATATAACTGCCCCCAATGACATTCAGCATAGGTGTTAATTTGGGGTTATTTCTACTTTACATTTCATAACAGAAACCTCAAGAATTATTGCAATAAACTGTTTCCCTTTTTTCAAACATCTTATTAATTGTGAGGCAGATATTGCTGTTATATAACCACACACTCCATGTTCTCCCTCAACAAAAATTCGATTTGTATCATCTAATTTAACAATCAACACATCACCATCTTTATAATTTGTGATGTTTGATTGTGTATTTTGCAGAATAGTAGTAAAATGAATTTTATCACAATTGTCATCTGTATCGTTAACTGTGATTTTTCTGCTATAAAAAGAACTTGAACTTCCGCCACCCATAGGATTAAAATTTTAGTTAATATCAATCTAATTTATATTTGATCCAGAATTCTTAATATGCTTAAAAAGTGATTGCACCCACCTTTTACCTTGTTGGTTTTTCCATCTGCCGAACCCAAACTCAGTGTTTGAATCCATATAGATTAGAACAGCTCCATCACATTCAAAGCGTTTTATAAATTCTTTAAGTACTTCTTCATCCGTTAAATTGGCAATAGGATATTTTACTGAATTCATAATTGCTTACTTTAATATATAAATTAGCACCTTATGTGCATAGTTTTATGCATTTAAATTACTTATGAGCTGTTGTGCTATGTTTTTCATTTTTTAATCTGTCAAATAAACAAACCAATTTCATAAAATAGGAAGAGTTTTGATGATTTTTTGTGAGGTCAAAATTCTTAGAGAGAAACGCCTCTAACTGTTTAAGATTAATCTTTTCTAAATCAAGTAATAAAATCACATTGAGTGCTTTATTGGGATCATTTACCTCAAGAACATCGTCGATAGAATTAAATTGCTCATTAATCGATTTTGCTTTATACGAGTACGGATTGCTTTTACTCCAATCTTCCAAAGGTCTGTTTGCAGCTGAAATAATCTTAGGATCCAATTTATCCTTATTATCACAGGAATTGTAGTATTTATAAACAGGAACCCAGGTACTAGCCTTAACTAGTTTTGGTAAAGTCTTGGATGTTAGCTCTCGAATGTCGAAGTTTTTATTATCATTAAGAATGTCTTCTGCGATATCAAATCTAGTATACGTTTCATAAGATTTTTCTTTGTACCCGCTCACTCCAACCCCTATGACTACATCAACCCTTTCCAAATCAGTATCAGTGTCAAAATCGACTACGGCAATTTTCTCTGTTGGATCGTTTGTATTCACCAACTCATAAATATGTTCCTTCATTTTTCGCAAAAGAGCAGCTGGGAATTTTTGTGTTAACTGATTTAAAACTTCGATAATCTCAATGTATCCACTTGCCCTGATTCTGGTTAAGGGTAGAATAGCACCACCAATTTCAAACTCATACTTATCTATTAGAGGCTCTCTATCGTGATCAGCAACATATTGAACAAAAAATAACCGTTCCGAAAGTTGGTTTACTTGTGCTTGATCAAGACAAGCGATGATAGAGGATAGAATTGTTCTAACGTTGTTGTCTGATATCGAGTAGCCCATAAAAACAGTGGGATGTTCCAAGAAAACAGTTAGAAGTTTTGCAGCTATGTAAGCATTCTTGGCATTATACTCATGGTAATCGTCCTCAGTGATTACAATTGAGTTAGGCTCACTACAGCAACCGTGAATTTTGTAAATCTCACCGACCTCTTGCAGTGGGGAGAATATCAATTCACTCTGTGATTTGTAAACCTTGAATTGAGGAAAGATATTTTCGCAAAGTAGATCGTAATTTGTAGTAATAATTCCGTTAATCTTCGCAGTCTTCAACTTTTCAATTTCATCTAATAAGCCAACATCTGTATCATTTTGGATAAGAGCAAGTAGATGTCTGGAAATTGAAACTTTCAATGGACTTGAGTAATCTACCATATCCTGAAGATGAATTTTTCTTTCCTCTTCTTTGGTTATAGAGTCAAACCAATAACCATGGTAGTCTTCAGCAATGAGTTTTCCAACACGAGGCCAATTTCCTCCAGCGAGTGAACGGTATTTTTCAAAGGGTGTATCTATTTCTTGTGCATATTTCCGCAGTAATCCTTCCCAATCCTCAGCATTTAGGTATCTTCTCGAAAATCCTGATCCGATAAATAAGAATGGAGATGAAGCAAATTCGTCTAATTTATTAAATAATTCTTCACTGAAGCTCATAAGTACGATTTATTTGGGAGCAAAGTTGCATTCCTAAATTGAAGCGCTAATATTTTATTTGCTACTGTTAAAATATATTTTTTAGCATATTGTGATATTTTCTTTGAATTCAAATGTATCAAAATAATTGAATAATGTCATCAATGGCTCTTGCATACGCATTCCCTTTTTAAAACATCAAATATAAATATTTTTTAACATAATCTAAGTATTTTAAGACGAAACTTGCAATAGTACGTAAGTTTAAAAAGTAATTGATTAAGGTCATTTGTGCAAATCCCATCTAACTGGCAAGATAAAACTAGTGATTCATGTATTTTTCTTGATACTCTCATTTGGCATAATACTTCTTTGAATGTTTTATCAATTCTCTTCGCTTTGGTGTTTGAGCATTTACTACTGGGCTTTGATAAATTTATCATTTGGACTATTGGTCATTAATATTAAGAGATGCCTATAAATTATAATGAAAAAGGTTGTATGGGCCTTATTTATCCCGAATTGCTATCTCCTCTTTATTTTCCGGTTACTTACCACGGCATGCGATCTGAAATCCAAAGATTGTTTTAACTGCCTGATGCCTTTAGGTTCGCCCAGAGCCAGGAAAACAAACTCAAGCCACATGGGCAGGAATCGGGTTGCTGTGGGATGCCACCCCATTTTCTCAAGTTCCGCTTTCACTTCAGGGACACGTGCAACCATTTTATTAATGGAGCTGCCAGGTTTGGTGCCATAAGCTTCGCCCAATTCCTTTGCGGTTACGGCCTTGTATTGCGGCTTGTCCAGGTGTTTGAACAGAACCTCTGTCCATGCAGGCATGTAGTCATCATTGATATTGGCATCCCAGCCCAGTGATTGTAACTCCTTGATGCATTGGGGATAGTACTTGT
>CAZFOO010000157.1:0-7511 GCA_964520585.1 uncultured Bacteroidales bacterium | reverse complement strand
TGCATTCGGCAGATGTTGTCCGTCTGATAAAACATGGCCTTTGATAATGGCATTTATGTTTGAGGCTTGAGCTGGTAATATGAATGTGAAGGTCAATAAGAATAGAATGAGATATATTTTTTGCATGAGATAGTGATCTGTTTGAGTGCATTATGATGCCTGCTCCGTTCGGTATTATACCTTAAAAGGGCATAATATACAGGAATATTAATTGCTTTATAAACCTTAAATGAATCTTTTTTAATAAAGGGATTTAATGTCAAATATTCGGAGGGGAGCGGCCGGAGACTTTCTGACAATAACGGTTGATTTGAACCGGACACTGATAAGCAATATACTTTCTGTTCTGGAAAAAGGTTGAAATACTTATACCGGAAATCAACAATATGAAAAGTATCTCAAAATTCTGAAAAACCTGAATTTCGGATATCGTATGATTATGATTTTTATATGGACTATTATCAGCGCTCTTGTTATATGGATGGGCATGGGTAACAATGCTGCCATCAGGAAGAATATGTGAATGCTGATATACAGAGTTATTTAAAATCTGGAATGCAATTGCAAGGCATAAAAATATTGAGACCAGCCTGGCAAAATCATTTTTTTTATTATATGGTGATTCCACTCTTATTTTAAGTTTCTAAATAGCATTGGTTCTTTAATATTCATTTTTGCTGATATTCTGCTGCAAATATAGTATTAGCTTAAAAATATAAAAATACCTAATTATAGGTAATCTTTAATTTAACTTATTTGTATTTTTTTCTGCTTTTAACAGAATGTGCCTGAATTAAGCAGATATGTGCTATCATTCCTTCCCACTCCTGGCCCTCAATAATTGGGTGCAGATAATTCAATAACTCCGGATACTTTTCTGAGTAAGGACTTTGATAAACATTAACATTTTCCGTTAAACGCTTTCTCAAAAGACCGTTTTCTCCAAACATGGAAGGACCGCCTCCACTAAACCAGGTATAATAATGTGCAGATACTGTAAACGTATGAGAAATTGGTTCAATAACAATATTATTCTTCATTTTCAAATCCCAGCCACGATTCTCTCTTGATTCGCGTGAGTTAAATGTTCTTATTGCCAATTCAAGATTGTCTTTGCCAACACTAAATCTGCGATATGTAAAAATGGCATATAACTCGGGATTCTCAATATTTTGTTTGCCTCTGTATTCATGCGCAGGTGCCAGTAATTTTTCGCCATTCACTTCTCGCATTGGAATTTCAGGTAGTTCTGTAATTAGTCGTTTATATTGTTTTAGTTGTTCGTCACTAATCGCAGTTTCCGGCAACTTTAGTAATTCGGTGCAAACTTTTTGTATTCCAACGATATCAGGCAATGGATTTATTGCAATTTGATAGGTTTCCAACGCCATAGCCGGGTCAAACAGGATTTTTCCGTTATCATCTCGCCCCCAGTGTTGATCAAAAATGGTCATTACTTCTGTTACAACAGGAAGGATGGTTTCTTCAAGTGCTTTTTCATTTTTGGTAAATGCATTATAATCCAGCATCAATAAAGATAGCTCTAAACCACTTTGCCAGTAGTAACGGATAAAAGTATTCGATGTTTTTGCCAAAGGCAGGTCGGCGTTCTTATAGTTTTGGCATTTAGGCCTACTAATGTAAAAAGGAGTATTGATAAAAGAAAATTTATTTTAAGCGTGGATTATTTTAACATCTTTATTCAGATTATTGAAGATTTGTATTTGATTTGTTATGTGGAATTATGAGAATTATTATCTATCATTGTATAAAGGAATTATTTGTGTGAATACCATAAAGATACTGCTTTGTAGCATCTTTAAGGAACAAAATCCCCCTTGCTTAATGAATTTCAGGTTAAAATATAATTTTTTATTAAATATTCCCCATGAGTAAAATTATGCCTTTAGAGGTTTTGTCCGGCATCAAAGATGCCAAACCATCTCAAAGTATTGATGAGTTGTTTGATGTTGTAAGTAAAGCATATCCTCATGATTCAATTGATATGCCTATCGATATTAATGAAGGTAATATTGTTACGGTCGAAAAATTAAGAGATGATGTAATTATGGAAAGCACGAACCATGAAAAGGATTTGATAAAAAGGAATTTTCCCAGAGAAAAGAAAGGGTTTCTGGTGGTATCAAAAGTAATTGAAAGATGATGGCAGATTCGGAGATACTGAAAATACATAATGTACTTAAAACAGGGAGTCTGTCTTGTTCTGATCTGATAGCCGGAAAATTTGAGGCTATTCAAAAAAGTTCAAATAATACTGCCAATTTCTTATTGGAAGAAATGGCCTTAAAGATGGCATCAGCAGTTGACAGTAAGATTAAAAAAGGTGAGGAGATAGGAGTTCTTGAAGGTGTGCCCTTCGGATTAAAGGATGTTTATCTGCTTCAGGGTTGCAATGCTTCCGGAAGTTCCAGGTTCCTTAAAAACTATATTTCACCCTATACCGCAACTGCCATTAAAAAACTATTGGATGCCGGCGCCATACCTGTAGTAAAGGAAAATTGCGATTGTTTCGGGCATGGAAGCACAAGTGAAAACACATTTTTCGGACCGGTTAAAAATGCATTGGATGAAACCCTGGTTGCCGGTGGATCCAGCGGTGGAAGTGCCGTGAATGTAGCAAAAGGCTTCACTGCCTTTTCAATTGGCGGCGATACAGGCGGTTCTATAAGGCAACCTGCTGCGTTTAACGGGGTTTATGGATTAAAGCCTACCTACGGCAGAATTTCCAGGTTTGGCATAATGGCATATGCGTCATCAACTGACTGTGTTGGTCCGATAGCAAGAAGCCTCGAGGATATCAGGATTATTACAAATGTAATGAGTGGCAAAGATTCCGGTGATTCAACAACAATTGATTCCATCCCCATATCAGACAGCATCTTTGATGAAGAAACTGCTGATAATGAGTTCTGTCTGGGTTATTATAAATCCTTTATTGAAAATGAAAATATTGATAAAAGGATAAGGCAAGACTTTTATGATATGATCGGTAAGATAGAGAGAAGAGGAATAGAGGTAAAGGAACTGGAGTTTTTTGATACAAACATATTAGTGTCAACTTATTATGTTTTAGCCATGGCTGAAACGGCTTCTAATTTAGCAAGACTCGATGGGACATCATATGGAGAAAGGCTCCATGGGGAAGGGATAAAAGATGATTATTCTTTTACCAGGTCTGAGAATTTTACTGATGAAACGAAGAGAAGAATTGTTGGTGGAACCCAGGTTTTATCGCACGGCTATTCCGAGGGAATATATACAAAGGCAAAAATTATGCTTCGGGAAATACAAAGTAAATTTCAATCCGATTTTTCCGAGGTCAATCTTATAATCTCACCGGTAACTCCAAATCCTGCTCCACTAATGGGAGAAAGCCTTAAAGATCCTTTGTTAATGTATCTGTCAGATGCATATACAGTGGGGTTTAGTTTAGGAGGGCTACCTTCACTTACATGTCCGTTTGGTCAGGGCATCCAGCTTACTGCCGGCAAAAATAAGGAAGCCCTGATCTTAAAATTCGCTAATTATTTAAAGAGTATTACCTGATGGAACCGGATGCATTAAATATAGAACTTGATAATTATAACCTTGAGATTGTAATTGGCCTGGAAACTCATATCAGGTTAAATACTCATACAAAGTTATTCTGTTCATGCCCTAACAAAGAGGAGGACAGACCCAATGAGAATATTTGTTCCATATGCACCGGACAAATGGGAGTTCTGCCTTCGCTGAACGCAGAAGCCGTCCGAAAGTCCATTCTTTTTGGAAAGGCAATTAACTCTTCTTTGTCAAACAAAGTAATTTTATGGGACAGAAAACATTATGAGTATCCGGATTCGCCAAAAAATTTTCAGCTCACGCAGTTTCAGCGCCCGATTATTCCGGATGGAACAGTAGAATGTTATCGCAATGATGGTTCAATTTTCAAAGTTAATATTGAGCAGGTTCATATCGAAGAAGACGCAGCAAAACTCATACATGAGAAAAATCAAACCCTGGTTGATTTTAACAAAGCAGGCGTTCCTCTTATTGAGGTGGTAACAAAGCCATGCATACATAATATAGCAGATGCTTCCACATATGCACAATACCTGCAGCGTATTGTGCAAATTCTTAGGATATCCGAAGCAAACCTCGAAAAGGGACAGTTTAAAAGCGATGTCAGTGTCTCTTTGAGAAAATCCGGTACTGATGCGTTAAACCCACGTGCAGAGATAAAAAACTTAAATTCCTTTAAGTTTATGCATGAGGCAATTGTCGAGGAGGTTAACAAACAATTGAGTTATTTTAAAAAACATAATGAATTCCGGCCTGACCAGATTACTGTTTTGTTTGATTCTGACCTTAAGCAAACAAAAACAATGAGGCAAAAGGAGTATGCTGCTGATTACCGGTTTATTACCGAACCGGATATTCCTTATGTTGATATTTCAAAAGCCGTTAATGAAATTGATATTGATTATGAACTTTTACCTTTTGCTATTGAAAAACAATTAATTGATGGAGAAGTAAGGCCCCAGGATGCAAAGTTTTTCACTTCCGATATAAACCGGGCCAGAATATTTATCGACATAAATAAGGCAATTGACAATCCTCTTTTTACAGCTAAAACTTTAACAAACAATCTGGATTCCGATGATTATAATAAAATTATCCAGACGGAGCCATTTATTCAGATAATACAGCGATATAAAGAAGGAGTCATATCAATTGAATTAATGCGTAAGGCTTTTTCAGAAGTAATTCACGATCCGGATTTTGATTATACCTCATTTATTGAGGAGAATCTTATTTCAGACGAAAAACTGACCGAAATCGTTATTTCAACAATCAGCGAAAACAAATCGGTCGCAAATGAAATAGCTGCCGGTAATGCAAATAAAGCTGGTATAATAGTAGGGAAGGTGCTTGCTAAAACCGGAAAAGGGGTTTCAGGAAAAGTCATTCGTGAAAAGATTCTGAATATTATCCAAAAATCTGAGAATACTGAAACTACGGAGATAATAACCGGAAATACTGTTCAACCAAAAGAGAGAGCCGGAATTACTACAATTGAAGAGAAAGAAAGGGAGAGTATCTCACTGAAGGAAAAATACAGAACTCATCTGGTGTCTGATATTTCTGAAAAAGATGTTGATAAGGAGGTTCTAGTGGCTGGCTGGGTTTCAAGTCTGCGTGATCATGGCGAGCTTATTTTCATTGATTTTCGGGACTCAGCCAATGACCTGTTGCAAATAAGATTTGACAGGAAAAGATTCAGCGATTTAAAAGCAATAACAAGAATAACACCTGAGTCAGTAATTATGGTTTCAGGGAAAATTGCAATAAGGCAGGAAGGTGATTTTAATGCGGGTATAAGAACCGGCACTCTGGAGCTGGAAGCTGAGTCGTATGAAGTTATAAATCATTCTCAGCCACTCCCTTTTGAAATAAGGAAAGCCAACAAAGTATCTGAGCTCATCAGATTGAAATATAAATTTTTAGATCACAGGAACCCGGAAACACATAAAACAATATTAAATCGCTATAAAGTAATAAAAACATTTCGTGATCTGCTGGATCAGGAGAACTTTATTGAAGTAGAAACGCCCATACTTACCTCCGGTACCGATGAAGGGGCCCGTGAATTCATTATTCCAAGCAGAAAATTTCCCGGGAAATTTTATACACTTCCACAGGCTCCGCAACAGTTTAAGCAGATGCTTATGGTAAGTGGTTACGAAAAATATTTCCAGATTGCCAGGTGCTTCAGGGATGAAGATTCGCGTGGTGACAGACAGGCTGAGTTCACACAACTGGATATGGAGATGGCATTCGTAAACATGTTTGACATCATCGATTTGAACACCCGTTTACTGGAGAAGACAATAAATCTTGTTTACGGTAAAAAGTGGAAATTATTTTCTTTTACTACATTAACTTATTATGAGGCAATGGAGAAATATGGGACAGATCGTCCCGATTTAAGATTTGGTCTTGAAATGCAAGATATTACCAGTATTGTCGAAGAGACCAATTTCAAAATTTTCTCTGATCCTATTTCGAAAGGGGGTATTGTAAAATGCATTAAAGTGCCGGGGAAAAATGGTCAAAACCCGTTGTCAAAAGGTCAGATCGAAAAGTTGACGTTCTTAGCCCAAAGTCTCGGACTTGGAGGATTGGCTTATATTGTGGTCAGGAATGATGAATTGCAATCTCCAATAATAAAATATCTGGGAGAAGAGATTGCCGTAAAAATTGTTGAAAAAGCAGAAGCTAAGATTGGTGATATAGTTTTCTTTTCTGCCGGCGATTTTAAAACAGCAAATAAAGCCCTGGACGCTGTCCGCCAGGAATTGGGGCGTATGCTGAAATTAATTAAGCCCGGAGAACTATGTCCGGTCTGGGTTATCGATTTCCCGCTTTTCGAAAAAACTGACACGGGAGGATGGTCATTTTCGCACAATCCATTCTCGATGCCAAAGAAAGAATTTATTACAGATCATATCAAAGGAGAAAATATTGAGGGTATTATTGCCCAGCAATATGATTTAATTTTGAATGGCTACGAAATTGGAGGAGGTTCCGTTCGTGCTCATACGCAGGAAATTCTTGAAGCTACCTTTAGAAATATGGGTTATGATACTGAAACCACCCGTAAAAGCATAGGACATATGCTTGATGCTTTTCAGTATGGAACACCCCCTCATGGAGGCATTGCATGGGGTATAGACCGGTTGATGATGATACTGGAAAATAAAACATCAATAAGAGAAGTTATCGCATTCCCAAAAACCGGAACAGGAGAGGATTTGCTGTTCAACTGCCCTGCAAATATTTCAGAGAAAAAGCTTGTTGATGCAAACATAAGGATTAATGATTAGTTGACGGCAATTTCCTAATGAATTTGACTGCCTTGCGAAATCAGGATTATAAATATCTTAATAATGGAAAACCGGTGCGGCTGGACAGGCAATGACCCGCTAATGATTGAATACCATGACCGTGAATGGGGTGTACCGGTTCATGGCGACCGTAGATGGTTTGAGTTTATCCTTCTCGATACTTTCCAGGCCGGATTGAGCTGGCGGACTATCCTTTACAAGCGTGAAAATTTCCACAGGGCATTTGATGGTTTTGATTACAGGAAGATAGCACATTACGGTGATGAAAAGGTAAATGATCTTCTTTTAAATGCCGGCATAATCCGCAACCGTCTTAAGATTAGCGCAGCCATAAACAATGCAAAGAAATTTATTGAGATACAGGGGGAGTTCGGAAGTTTTGATTCTTACATCTGGCAGTTTACCGGAGGGGTGACTATTGTAAATCAATGGAAGTCACTGTCCGATGTCCCGGCCACATCAGAGGAAAGCGACCGGATGAGTAAAGCCCTGAAAAAACGCGGGTTCAGATTTGCCGGATCAACAACCTGCTATGCCTTTATGCAGGCAGGTGGCATGATAAACGACCATCTCGTTCACTGTTTCAGACACCGGGAGGTCAGT
>CAZFOO010000156.1:0-7681 GCA_964520585.1 uncultured Bacteroidales bacterium | reverse complement strand
GGCTATGATGCCTTTGCACAGACCAGAGATGCAATTAACTACATCAGTGAAAGGAAAGATGGAGAGGCCCCGTTCTTTTTAATGCTCTCCTGGGGGCCGCCACATACACCCTTTCAGGAGGCTCCCGAAAAGTACAAGCAAATTTACCGGGAAAAAGAACTAAGCATACGGCCCAATGTACCTGAAGAATATCATGAAGAGGTCAGGCATCACCTGACAGGTTATTATGCCCATATCACTGCACTGGACAAATGTGTGGGAGACTTGCAGGAAGCCATAAGGGCTGAGGGAATAGAAGACAATACGATATTTATTTTTACCAGTGATCACGGTTATATGATCCATTCTCAGGGGTGGTTTCATAAACAGATATTCTATGAGGAATCTATCCATGTGCCTTTTTTGCTGAAATTTCCTTCTAAATTTGGGAAGCAGGGGCAATCCAACGAAATGCTTATGAATACACCCGATATTATGCCTACCCTGCTTGGCTTAATCGGACTTCCAATTCCCGAAACCGTAGAGGGCGAAGACTTATCTGATATTTTGACAGGAAAAAGAAAGGATGATACAGAAGCAGTATTGCTGGCATGTCACCATCCGTTCGGGCAGTGGTCACGTCCAGGTGGCGGCAAGGAATACAGGGGTGTAAGGACAAAACAATATACATATGCCTGTGACCTGGAAGGCCCCTGGGCACTGTTTGATAATACAAATGATCCTTACCAGTTGAATAACCTGATCAGTTGTGAAGAGCATGAAAGTATCCGGAAAGACTTGCATGCCACAATGGAAAATCTGCTTGACAAAACCGGTGATTCATTTGAACCAGGTATGAATTATATAGAACGATGGAACTATGTTGTTGATGACAGAGAAACCATACCATACAGGGAAATAAATTATCAGGGAATTCCAATTGAAACTTTTATGAAAAAATAAATAAAGGTTTATTATTAAACATATTCCAGACCATTAAAAAGTTACTATATAACTACAAAAGTTGGATTGTTATATAAACAGAAAAACATAAACAGATGCAAAGAGCAGCATTTAAAATGAAGCTGAAACCCGGCTTTGAAGAAGAATATAAAAAAAGGCATGATCAAATATGGCCGGAACTGGCTAAAGAGCTCAAAAATGCCGGAGTTTACGATTATTCTATCTTCCTGGATGAAGAGACCCTTACGCTTTTCGCCGTTCAAAAGTTAGCTGACAGCAACAGCGCAGAGGTGTTACCCCAAACAAAAATAGTCCGTAAATGGTGGGATTATATGTCAGATATTATGGAAGTAAATGCTGATAATTCACCGGTTGTAACTGACCTGAAAGAAGTTTTTTACCTCGGATAGGCTAAATAAATAACTTTTCGCGATATTTGATTAATCTTTTTTAACCTAAAATATTATTGCTATGAAGTTATCATTAATGTTATTTCTGGGGATGTTCGCATTGCAGATTGCCTTAGGCAATACTGACGGTAAATCCGGTAATACCCTTGCAAAAATTAGTGTCAGTCCGGGAGAATTTGAACGGTTTGATACTCCGTTGTCGCTACCACTGGATAATGTTACCAGTGTTCATGAGAGTGAGTTAAAATTATATGAACTGGAAAAAGGAGAACTAGTCCCTGTTGATGCACAGTTCAGTGCTGACGGTCAGCGATATATTCACTGGATACTCCGGGGGCGGACTGAACCGGGAACAGTCCGGGTATTTGAATTAAGGAATGAAACGGGTTTATCAGAGTCAAATATCATGAGGGTTGAGAAGAAACCGGATGCTTATGTTATGTTTTCCGGTGATCAACCTGTTCTTCAATATAATTCCGGAACCGTATTTCCTCCCCAGGGGGCTAATCCGGCTTACCAGCGGAGCGGATTCATCCATCCGCTGTATGCTCCAAATGAAGTGGTAATGACAAATATTCAGCCTCCCGATCATATGCATCATTATGGAATATGGAATCCATGGACAAAAACTACCTTCAGAGGAGAGGAAATTGATTTCTGGAATTTGGCAAAAGAGCAGGGCCGCGTCCGCTTCAGTGGTCTTACTTCTTTGAATGAGGGAGCGGTTTTCGGAAGTATCCAGGTGCTGCACGAACATGTTGTCTGGCCTTTTTCCCTGCGAGAAACAATCGCAATGAATGAACTTCAGGAGATAAAGGTGTTTAACAGGGATGACGGAATTTTCATGATAGATATAGATTCACGTTTAAGTCCAACTGAAAAATTGATACTTGAGGAATACCGTTATGGTGGATTTGTGCTGAGGGCTACCGAATACTGGACTAATCAAAACAGTTCTCTTTTAACCTCTGAAGGGTTGGACAGGGATCATGCCGATGGACAACGGGCGTTTTGGTGTGTGGTGAAAGGAGATACTCCCCGTGGACCGGTAAGCATACTGATGATGGGGCATCCAGCCAATTATAATCATCCCCAGCCGCTCAGGGTATGGAATTCCAATGCTAACAGAGGCCGTGGTGATCATTTTATCAATTTTTCTCCTACAAGAAATACCCAATGGGTTCTTAATTCCGGAAATCATTACTTTCTGCGTTACAGGATATTTGTTTTTGAGGGAGAAATTGACAGCGCTGTTGCGGAAAATCTATGGAATGACTATGCAAATCCCCCTGAACTGATTATTGAAAAGTAGTGGTATGCGATAAATTATGCTTTGAAATGCCGGTTGACTGGTAGCAAGTGTTAATTATGCAATGCTATTTTGCGTTTCTTACAAAATAATGATCATATGAAGACCAATATTTGTTTTAAACCAGCCTTTTTTATACCGGGATTCTTGATAAATCTAATATGTTATTTTTGAGGGAGTGATAGTTGGTTTAATTACCGTTCTTTGCCATTAATAAGGAATTCTCCCTCGGGGAATTCAAATACAAGATATTCGAGGTTTTCTTCAATGAATATAACTGATTCATCTGTTTTGTATTCACCATTGCTGAATATTTCTTTGTTATTGGCTTGAACATGATCATAAGTACCGGGCAGATGAACAATTGCTTTTGTGCCAGGAGGCACAGTTATTTTCATATTTAAGGTTTTTCCGGCTTTTTCCATGTCGACCGCGATCTCCCCTTTTACGGATGGGACCCTGCAACTTACAGTGGTCAACGTACCCAATTGCGGTCTGACCTGGAATTTTCAATATGCCGGCTCAACAGGATATATACCAGCTACATATTGTGAGAGGATGGTTAATCCACCTCCGCTCCATGCGTGGTTGGCAGAGCCCCCTCCGTATCCGGATCTTCCAATACCCCAACCTTCCCACAAAGTTGTTATTTCCGGGTGATTAACCATTTCCGCAAACCTTGATTTAAGTCTCTCCAGGCCGTATTCAGGCTATCCTTTCTACTCCGGTAAGGTCATGTATACAAAGAATTAACCATTTTCTGAGGTACCGGAAAGAGCTGTTGTTCAACCTGGGGAATGGGAGGGTACCGTTGCAGAAGTCAGAGTTAATTTCCAGCATGCAGGCATAATACAAAAACTTCCTTACCAGACAGATATAATAGATTTGCTGGTAACCGGTGATAACAAGGTTGAGGTAATAGTATACGGATCACATAAAAACCTGCTGGGCCCGCATCACAATGTTGGCAGAAGAGGTATTACAACCCCGTGGGATTTCAAGAGAGCTCCGGATATCCAGCCTCCCGGGGAGGAATATGACCAGTTGGATTATGGATTAATGGAAGATTTTATTATTAAAGTTTCAAATCAATAAATTACGCTTTTATATGGTGTTAGGTTATTATAAGTACTGGGATCAGTTTCCCGGATTATATGATGAGTTGATGGTAGCAGCTAAAGTGAGTGTTGCTCTTGAGAATTTTATTAAAATTTCTATTGCCGAGGGCAAACCAGTTCTTCGCAGTTTAAAGAAATATCATGGCAAACCCGGTCACGGAGCAGGAGTTGAATTTAAAATCAAGGAAGGACCTATCACGATGCTGTCAATTAACAGCACATATGATGGAAAATTTAAATTTGTTATAGCAGAGGGTGAATCGGTTTCCGGGCCAATCCCTCCAACCGGGAATACAAATACAAGAGGTTTTTTCAAGCCCGATATCCGGACATTTTTACAGCGCTGGATGAAAGAAGGTCCCACTCATCATTTTGCACTTGGAATTGGTAATCATGCGGCTACTTTGGAGAAAATTGCTGCTTATTTGGATATTGAAGCGAAAACCATATCCACTCAGTAAACTTTAATATAGTTTCCTGAAAATCTCACTTTTGGAACCGGTTAGATCTTGTTGGTTTGGTAAGTATTGAAGAAATTAAGTTATTGATATTCTGCTTAACATCAATATTTTTATAATTTTAAAATTATTTTAATTCCCGGCATCTAATAAAACACATTATTATGAAGAAGTCATTTTTTTTATTTGTTGGTTCATTGTATTTCTCCTTTTTTTTAATTGCCGCAGTTTATAGTCAGAATCAGGATATATATCCTGAGCTATCCAATGGTTTCAGGACTCCTCCTCACGGAGCCCAACCGGTAGTTTACCACTGGTGGTTAGGCGGAGATGTTGACACCGTAAGGCTGAGAGAGGAGTTGCAATCGTTTAAAGAAGCGGGAATTTCAGGATTTACCATTTTTGAAATCGGATCGCGCGATACCGTTCTTGTTGGAACGGGTCCGGCTTTTCTTGGAGATGAATCCCTGGAGACATTGAAATTTGCTATTGAAGAAGCCGGCAATCTTGGCCTGGATGTAGGTTTAAATACAGCCAGCAGCTGGAATGCTGGAGGTGCCTGGTTGCAGCCGGAGCATGCCGGTAAATCCATTTATTATTCAAAAGCAACAATCACCGGAGGCAACCGTGAAAGAGTTGAGTTACCTTTTCCCGAAATTCCTGAAGTAGATCCCAGGGGCAGGCGCCGGTTGATTGAATACGGCCCTGACGGCAAGCCGGTTTTTTCTCTGGAAGTAGCAGTTTTGGCCATTCCTTCCGATATAGGGCCAGCCCAAATGGATACCAGTAATATAAGGAACATTTCACAATATTTTGACCCTGAAACCGAGCTTTTAAACTGGGAAGCACCCCCGGGCGAATGGGAAGTAGTCCGTTATGTCTGTTCCAATTCAGGTGAGAACCTGATACTACCCAGCAGGCATTCAGAAGGACCTATTGTTGATCATTATGATGCTGCCTCCACGGAGTTTCATTTTACATACATAATTGAGAGACTGCAATCAGTATTGGGGGACTTAAGAAACACTGCATTGAAGAGCCTTTATATGGCCAGTTATGAAGCCAGGGGCTTTACATGGACAACAACATTACCTGAGGAGTTTAGAAGTCTTAATGGTTATGATGTTTATAAGTTCATACCTGCGTTATTTGAAGATGATCTGTTTAATCCTGAGCTTACAGCACACTTCAAGTCCGATTTTCAACTGACCTTGTCTGAGCTGATGATCAATGGTTTTTATAAGAAGTCGAAGGAGATCTGCAATAAGCACGGTTTAAAGAATAATTGTGAGGCAGGGGGGCCGGGACTTCCGCTTCACAATGTGCCTGTTGAGCCGATAAAAGCTCTTGGTGGCGGACTGGATATACCAAGGGGGGAGTTCTGGATAAATCACAACCGGTTTAATGAGGATGGTATTGATATTCTAAGAGTTGTAAAAGAAGTTTCGTCGGCTTCTCATATTTATGGCCGGAACATTGTTGAGATGGAGGCTTTTACCACTTTTATGCATTGGCAGGTAGGTCCTTTCGAGATGAAGCCCATTGGCGACCGTGCATTTGCCGAGGGCATGAACAAGGTTGTTGTGCATGGTTCCACCCATAATCCACCGGGCACAGGGTATCCCGGCATAGTTTACCATGCTGGAGTACATTATAATGATAAGAGGATCTGGTGGCCCAAAATAAGGCCTTTTAACGAATACATGTCGCGTATTTCCTATATTTTGCAGGAAGCTGATTTTAAAGCTGATGTTCTTTTTTATTATGGTGACACAATACCAAATTTTGGTGGTCATAAGAATAGCCGATTCACCGCTGGTCCGGGTTATGATTATGAGATTATCAACACTGAAATTCTCCTGGAGCTAATAGTAAGGGATTCTATACTTGTTTTACCACGGACCGGGGCAGAATTCAAAATACTGGCCTTAGCCAGTGAATACGAGATTAACCCGGATGTATTGCTCAAGCTGAACGATTTGGCCGGTCAGGGAGCTGTAATCATAGGGGAAAAACCATCAAGGGTCAGAAGACGAAGGATTCACTCAGACATGACTGATTTGGAGAGAGTGATGGATAACTTATGGACAGGTTTTAATACCAGGGACCTGCAAAGAGGAAGAGCGCGAGTTTATTCCGGCATAGAGCCTTCACAGATGTTAAGGCAGTTAAATGTTGTGCCTGATTTTAGTTATGCGGACAAGGAATTCAATACTCTGGACTACACACATTATGCCAAAGATGATGTGGGTTTTTACTTTATCAGGAACACTACAGGTGAATGGTTATCGAGGGATCTGGGTTTTCGTCAGCAGAACAAGGTTCCCGAGATTTGGGATCCGGTTTCCGGTGAAATAGTACCGGTTTCGATATACAGCCAGGGTGATGATTACATTAATCTTCCTGTTACTCTTGCACCATACGGGAGTACATTTGTAGTATTCAGAGAGGGCAGAAGTAACTTAAGGTATAACCGGGTTTACGGTCCCTGTCAGCACCCGCCATTTTTGCAGTATGCGAAAGAGGGTATTTATTTTTGGGAAGAAGGAGTTTATAATCTCAGCAGTGATAATCTCAGCAGTGATGATCAGTCCGTTATTGTTAACAACCACCTTGATATGACGACAATAGAAGGTCCGTGGGAAGTGTTTTTTCCTGAAGGCTGGGGAGCACCTGAGAGTGCATTTTTTCCACAGCTTAAGTCATGGACCGAATCGGATAATGAAGGCATAAAGTATTTTTCAGGCATTGCCCGTTATGAAAAAAGTTTTGTACATGAGATCAATTCCAATTCGTTGGAAAACCCTAAAGTATTTCTTGATTTGGGCGATTTATCGCATGTTGGTGAAGTTTGGCTAAATGATCAGCCATTGGGCATCACCTGGGCTAAACCATACCGGTTTGATATAACAGAAGAACTTAAACCGGGTGAAAATACTTTGATTATTGAGATTGCCAATACCTGGTCTAATCGTATAACCGGAGATGCCCTGACCGGAGAAAAATATACCAGCACTCATCATGCTGGTACTATTGTACCTGACACCTATGGAATCAGGCTCCCCTGGGCAGAAGTTCCTTTGATTGAATCGGGGTTGTTCGGACCGGTAACAATAACTACAATTAAACCTTTTATCAATAATTAGTACCTTTTGAATTTCTAAGGACAAAGATTCACTCCTGATGTTACCAGTTAGGATCATCGTCTTAAAGACCAGGTTCATAATGTCACACCTTTATTTACAGATGTCAATATTCCGGGAATTATACTCTAAGATTGCTGGTACAGGGTATTTAACTGAGTAATCTGATGATTATATCCTCAGTTTACTGGGTCTTATGCCCATTTTTTGCTTGAATATTTGGGAGAAATGATAGACCGAATGAAAATTCAAATCATTTAGTTTTAATTACAAAATTACAAATACACTGATGAACCGGCAC
>CAZFOO010000155.1:5287-7866 GCA_964520585.1 uncultured Bacteroidales bacterium | reverse complement strand
ATTCAGAAAATCTGGGGTATAGTATAAAGATTCCAACTACGAATTGTTTCCTCAATATTTATGTATTCATTCCGCCTATTTTCCTGGCACACTGCATAAATCTGATGTGGCAGCCCCGATTCTGGACACAAACCAGACATTCTATGGAGAGTTTGGATTTGATTGTGCCATCAGCATCGGTTCAAGGAAGTAAAGGCATATTGGTTAAATTAAAAAGGAAAAGCCACCAGACCCAACAGGGAATGACGGCTTTTTCAATAAATTTACCAGAAGTGGTTTAACCTGATTATACAGCTTCTTCAAATTTTGCTATTTCAACTTTTACAGGGGTTATATTCTGCAGGTTATCACTTACCGGACAGCGGGTCTCCACTGCATGTAACCACTTGTCAAGTGTATCATCATCAGCATCACAATCCGGTGTTAATTTAATTACAATCTCCTTATAGCCTGCACGGTCTTCTTCACCCTTACCAAAAAGTTTATCCGGGTTGAGATTTCCCTCAATATCTATCTTCAGGCTCCTGAGCTTAAAACCCATTTCACCGGCAACAAGATGCCCCATAACATTAAGACAACCTGCAAAGGCAGCCAGAACATACTCGACTGGATTTGGAGCAGCGTCAGTTCCCCCAAGGCTTTCTGGTTCATCGACAATTATCTCAAAGTTTCTGGCTTTGACAATAGTTTTTGCTGCGCTTGCGCTTTGTGCATTTATTCTGAACATTAAATCTGCCATAATTATAAGTTTTTAATTTTAGTTATTTTATTAACAATATTATTTACAATGTAAATTTAACTGTTAATTAAATAACAATTTAATTTACCTGCATTGAATATATCAGTTTCCCGGATGTGGTTTTGCATTAATAAAAGAGTAATTTTACATTATATGCAATGATGTTATGAACAATGAAAAAAATACTACTGAAAACTGGGCTTCAACCTTAACCGAGGAGGAGAGGGGTCTTGTTCTTGAGAACTCCACCCTTGTTACCTTTAAAAAGAATGAAACTATAATTAAACAGGGGTACATGGCCGATAATATACTTTACCTTGAAAAAGGGTTGGCGAAACTCAGTGTTGATGACAATAACAGGTCCACTGTGTTTAAAATAGTTGCTGACGGAACTTTCGTGGGATTGATGTGTTCGTTCGTTAAGCGTACTGTCGATTTCTCTGCAGTTGCAATTAATCCTTCAACGATAAGGCTTATTGACAGGGACATTTTCGAGGAACTAATACGGAATAATGGTGAATTCGCAGTTAGTATTGTTTGTAAGATGTCGGCGATGACCAATAAGATTGTCCACGATCTCATCTACCTTAGTCATAAACACGCTGATGGTGCTATCTGCACTATCCTGATGGAGTTATCTTCCATTTTTAAAAGTAATTTTTTCCAGATGCCATTTACCAGGATTGAGCTTGCTGATGCGGTTGGATATTCCAAAGAGAGCGTAATAAACTGTCTGTCATCCCTGCAAAGGGATAATATCATAAAAACATCAGGAAAAAATATTGAGATAATCGATCCAAAACGGCTTGAAATTATTGCCCGTAACGGGTGATATTTGATTTTGAATTGCCCGGTTATGAGTCCGGCTGTTTAAAACATATTGGTATGCAGAATATTCTCAAGGTGAAAACCTGCTAACAGTTATTTGCTTTTTTGCATCTCTTTGGGAACTCCAAATATGTAGTTTCCCCTCTTTGTCCACATGCAATCCGGCCGCTGATCCAAAATCAACTCCATCTTCATAATTAAATATCTTAGTAGAGACCTTCTCCATAACAGGGTTAAAATGTCCGATTTTGCTTATCAGGATGAGATCAGCACAATTTACGTCTTCATTTTTGTAAAATGCAATAGCATAAATTGCTTGTTTATCCTTAATTAAATTGATGGATTGATAAGGTGGCCAGTCATCCGGTGCATTAAAACTTTTCAGAAAATGGTGTTTGTTATTTATTAAATCCAGGTGATAAAAGTCCCAGTTGCGACTGTCCCAATTTCCAATCACTGCCAAATATCCACCTTCGATTGCCAGTAAGCCTGTGGCCCCGGCAGTTTTCTGCTCAGGTTCACCTTCACGCGCTATAGTTAAATCCGGATGAGCCTTATAAAAATCATCAGTCAGGTAATTATAGATACAGACCTTAGAAGTACGTTTCGTATAATTATCTTCGATGCCTGCAATAACATATTGGCTGGTTGCCTGGATCCCTCCGGCATGCCGGTAAGGATCTGACATCAATGGAATGAGTTTGTCTACTTTTCGTGTGTCAATATCTGCCTGGATAATGTAAGCCATTGTATGAGAGCTTCCGGAAATCAACAATTTTTCTTTATCGTTTTTTTCAATATGCTGAATACCCTGAAGATGACCGTTAGTAGTTGGTACTTTTATTTTGTTATCCAGGATTATCGTTTTTGGTATGGGATCCAATTCTTCAAATGCTTTAGGAATATTATCCATCTCCTGACCCAGAATGCTACCCATATAAGGTTGGGAGAGCATAATCAAAAATGCTATTAAAATGTATCTGCGATGCATGATTTTATTAAATTTTATATG
>CAZFOO010000155.1:0-5187 GCA_964520585.1 uncultured Bacteroidales bacterium | reverse complement strand
TTGTAATAAAAAGCTTCGCCCAGCAGGACACAATAAGTGATACTATTAAAACCATAGAGCTAACCGGAGTGACTGTTAATGCTATGAGGACTCAAATGCAAACAAAAGATATACCACAAAGTGTAACTATAATAAAAGCAGTTGATATTGCCGTATCGCCTTATGATAATGTGGAGGATATTATACGAAATATTCCGGGTTTATATAATTTCCGCCATTCAGGCCTGCACACAAATGGTATTGTAAGTCCCATTGATATGCGCGGTGTGGGAAAAAACAGGGTGCTCATTCTGGTTGACGGAGTACCTCAAAACGATAATTTCAATAATTCAGTTGCCTGGGTAGCCTGGGGGCATATACCTAAGGAAGCTGTTGAGCGGATTGAAATATTACGGGGTCCGTCATCATCTCTTTATGGCTCAGAAGGGCTTGGAGGGGTTATCAATATTATTACAAAAAAACCGGGAGAAAAACGTACTGCCGGTTTTCAGGCGAAGGCCGGCAATGCCTCAACCTTTGGTGGAAATGCTTTTTACAGCCAGAAAATTAAAGACTTTGGTTTCCTGTTAAGTGGAGGATACGAGGATACCGATGGTTTTTATATGACTGAAGACCCTTCTGATTATGAAATTAAACGCTGGCGTAAAAAAGGCCAGCTATTTGGAAAGCTGCTATATGAGTTTAGCAGCAGGTCAAAGCTTGAATTGTCAGCCTTATATTTTAATCAGGATGCCGGACAGGGAAGGGAATTTTTCAGGCAGGAACTGCAGCTTAATCAATACACGTTAAATTATTCTCACCTTTTCAATAATATCCGGTTCAAGGGTATTGCTTTTCTCAACCAGGCAGACAAAACGGCTTTCCAGGACAATGCTGCAGATAATTATGCCTCTTTAAATCGTGAAGAAAAATTTAACAACATCTATAACACGGGGTTTGATGTACAGGGAACTTTTTTTAAGTGGCAATCATTGGATATAACTCTTGGCAGTTCGTATAAATACATCAATTTTGATTATAACGTAGATTATACTGATAGTCAGCGCGATGCCGGCGCCCTTGGCAATCAGCAGCTTATATCACCTTTTTTGCTTGCCGATTTAAAGTTTTTAGAGAACACTTTGCATTTTAACCTGGGTTTGCGGTACGATTATATTCAAACATCGTCAGCAAGCAACTGGGATACCGGGGTCAGTGCCGGAAAACCTGCATACGACAATACGTATGATATGACTGAAAACATGAGTTTCTCCCCAAAAATTGGTGTTAGCTGGCACCCCGGTCCCAATAGCACAATTCGTGCCACTATTGGAAAAGGGTTTAGAATGCCCGGTCTTTTTGAACTATATAAAGTGCATGTACGGCGGGGCGGGGCATATTACCGGGAGGCAAATCCCGGCCTGAAGCCTGAAAATATTCTTTCATGGGACTTTGGAGCTGAACATAATCTTTCAGAAAATCTTTTTGCAAAAGTTTCGGTTTATCAATCTTTGGCTAATGATTATATAGGAGACAGGCTCATAAACACTGCAAGTTTTGCCGGAGGCACAAAAACCCGCTATGAATACATACTCGACAATATAAGCGAAGTCAAAATTCACGGTCTGGAATTTGAAACACAATGGAACCCGATAAAATACACTTCATTTAAAGGGAATTATACTTATAATGTTTCGGAGATTGTTATGGATGAAGAAAACCAGTCGTTGAAAGGAAATTTTTTACCAAATAATCCGCGGCACAGCGGTTACCTTAGCATGAATTATCTCAATCCTGAAATAATTAATGTGTCTTTAGGGGTAAACGCGTTTGCTAAAATCTTTTATGATAACGAAAATACCCTTGAAAAAGACAACTATTATACCGTGGACTTATCGCTTTCGCGGAAATTTATGAATATAGCAACGGTTTATATAAATGCTGAAAACATTTTAGATAACAATTATCCGATATTTCTAACTCCCTCATCGAATAATACGATTGCCCCCGGTATAATTTTGAATGGTGGTATAAAAGTTGAGTTTTAATATATACAGCAGAGATGTTATATTATTTATCTGAGGGGCATTATATTACTTAACTATCGGTGCTTCCGGTTTAATTAAAGATTGAACCATTAACTAACAAAAAGATAAAAAATTGATATTTTCTGTAGTTCATAAAAATATAGAGAGGAATAATAATATCTGCCAGCTGTTGTGTGCATTATTATCTGTTTTTCTTATTATTATAACCTTTTCATGCACTCAAAACCCTGAAGCAGAACGGAGTCGGGTAGGAAAAGGCGACCAGACACAGTTTGGTTCAGAACAGGTATCAACTGGTTGTATAGAGAATAGTACGCGGGAAATAACTGATGCCACAGGCAGGATATCAGCAATTCCTAAAGAGGCAGACAAGGTAATATGTTCCGGGTCAGGCTGTTTGAGATTGTTGACCTACCTGGATGCACATGACCGTATCGTTGCTGTTGACGGTATTGAAGTACGCGGCTCTCCGATTGACGCGCGTCCTTATGCCATTGCCAATCCCCAGTTTAAAAATTATCCTGTTTTTGGCGAATTCAGAGGATTTGACAATCCTGAGCTGATAGCCGGTTTAGAACCACAACCAAATGTGATTTTTAAAATGCTTCCCGGTGGAGGTTTGAGTCCGGACATTCTCAGCAATAAAACTGGTATCCCTGTAGTTACTTTAAACTATGGAAACCTGACATACAACCGTCAGGAATTAAATCAATCTTTGCGTTTAATGGGCGATGTTGTTGACAAAAAGCAACGTGCTGAAGATATCATAGCCTATATTGACAGCATTATATATGATTTGAAGACCCGAAGCGCTATACCTTCATCCCTGTCGTGTTATATTGGGGGACTGGGACAGAGCGGGCCTCATGGCTTACAATCGACCGATCCGGCCTTTGCCCCTTTTGCTTTTTTGAGCCTGAAAAATGTTGCAGGTCAGGGAAAGGATACTGATCCTGTTTCATATCTGAATGTCGCAAAAGAGCAGATTATTGTCTGGGACCCCGATATAATTTTTATCGATATTTCCACCCTGAGGCTTGGGGCTGACATAAACGCGCTGGAGCAGTTACGCAACGACCCCTCTTATAAACATTTGGGTGCGGTGAAAAACAAACAGGTTTACGGGCTTTTTCCCAATTATTCGTATAATCAGAACATTGAAGTGGTACTGGCCAATGCTTACTTCATAGGTAAGATCATTTATCCTGATGCCTTTTCTGATATTGACCCCATTAAAAAAGCCGAAGAAATATCTGGTTTTTTTAATGGGGAGCCTTCGTTTGGTAAATTAAATGAAATGTTTGGCAATACCGGGTTCACACAAATTGCTTTACCATGATACCTGGACATAACTCTCATAAATACCGGAATATCCCTTTTCCTGAATACACAAAATATATTCACAGAAAAAGATTATTTCTTGTATCGCTGATAGTCATATGTCTGATTTCCTTTTTCTCTTCTATCTCTTTGGGTGCAGTTACAATACCTTTCAACTCAGTTTTTAGAGTTCTCCTTGGTTTCAGGGACTTGCCCCAGTTTCAGAATATTATAACTAATATACGGTTGCCTAACGCCCTGGCTGCGCTTATTGCAGGTGGCGGACTTGCCATTTCCGGTGCCGTTATGCAGTCGGTTCTCCGCAATCCGCTTGGCTCACCTTTTACATTGGGTATTTCGCAGGCCGGGGCTTTTGGCGCTGCCATTGCAATTATGTTTGTGGGTACAGGGGTAATGCAATCCACCCAGGTGGATGCTGTTACGGTGATCAACCCATTGCTTACCATTGGATTTGCTTTTTTTATGTGTATGGCTTCTGCTATAATAATAATTCTCATCGCAAGATTTTATAGTACAAGTCCGGAAGTAATGGTTCTTTGTGGTGTAGCCCTGGGTTCTGTTTTCTCGGCCGGCACCATGTTTCTTCAATACTTTGCTGACGATGTCCAACTGGCAGCCATAGTTTTCTGGTCTTTCGGAGATGTTGGCCGGGCCGGGTGGACTGAGGTTATCATTATGGCTATTGCTGTGGTATCGGGGACTTTCTTCTTTATCCTGAACAGGTGGAATTACAATGCTATAGAAACAGGCGATGAAACAGCCAGGGGACTGGGTGTGCGTGTTGACCTGGTCCGGATCCTGGGAATGGTTGTTGCTTCTCTGATAACTGCGACTATTGTATCTTTTTTGGGAATCATTGCTTTTGTCGGGCTTATCAGTCCACACATGGTGCGAAGGTTCTTAGGCGACGATTATCGCTTTGTTATACCGGCAAGTTTTTTGTGTGGTGCTGCACTGCTGCTGGTATCCGATATTGCAGCACGGCTTATGCTTAAACCACATGTTTTGCCGGTAGCTGTTCTTACTTCCTTTATCGGAGGCCCCCTGTTTATATATCTTCTGCTAAGTAAAAGAATGAAATAATGCTTGATGTAAAAAATATATCCGTTTCGTATCGTAAGGGAGAACTTATCCTGAATAATCTCTCTTTTTCTGTAGGGAAGGGAAGCATAGTCGTGTTATTGGGTCCCAACGGAGCGGGCAAAACCACATTATTGCGAAGCATTAATGCCATACTAAAACCACAAAAGGGAACTGTGGAGGTTGAAAACAGCAATGTGTTGCAGTTATCTGCGAGCCAAATTGCAAAAAAATTCGGTTATGTAGCACAGCGCAATACTCCTGGCAATATGAGTGTTTTCGATGCCGTGCTGCTGGGTCGCAAACCGCATGTTGGATTAAAAACTACCGCCAGGGATTTTGCTAAGGTCAGCAATACCCTGCAGCAACTGGGACTTGGAGATATGACCATGCGAAACATAAATCAATTGAGCGGTGGGGAATTACAAAAAGTATGTATTGCACGGGCATTTGTGCAGGAGCCCAGAATTTTTCTTTTGGATGAACCCACCAGTAATCTCGATTTAAAAAATCAGATGGATATTCTCCATACCATTCGGAGTATTGTAACAGAAAATTCTTTGGCAGCAGTTATTACAATGCACAATCTAAACCTGGCTTTCCGGTTTGCCGATAAAATAATTTTGTTAGATAAGGGACAAATTGTTTTCCAGGGCTCGACAGGCAGTATTACTTCTGAAATTCTGTCGGAGGTTTATGGAATAAGGGTAGAAATAATCAGGCACAATGGAAAGGTTGT
>CAZFOO010000154.1:5263-7993 GCA_964520585.1 uncultured Bacteroidales bacterium | reverse complement strand
AATCCCGTAAAAAATCTAATAAAGCCAGACTAGTCACTCCAGAGTAGTGGCTTAAAAAAAAAAGAAAACCGGTTGCCAGATGCATTGCATTGGAAACCTTTTATGGCAAGAGAACTCATTTAACCTTGTTAATTCATGAATATTAACATCATTATGAAATTAGGTCTTCAGGCACATTTCTGCATAAAACAATATTATTCGCAGGATTTTATAGATCAAGAGTATTTATAAGTTTATCTATTAGTCAGTTAAATTAAAATCTCAAAAAAATTAATAAATCAGGTAGGGTATTTTTCATTTCATGCGGTTAGAGAATAAAGAAGTTTAATAAACATTTAAATTTTACATTATGAAGAAAATTATCGTTTTAACAGCCGCACTCGCAACAACCTTATTATTCAGCTGCGAAAAAGATCCTCAGGTAAAATCTCTCACGGAAGAAGAACAGGCCATCATTATGGATGATGCTGTCGCCGACAATGTGATCGAAGCCACCGATTACGAGGTAGATTACTACTCCAGTTCCTCTGATATCATCGCCGGAATTAATGACGGGGGCAAAAAAAGTTCCCGCTGGCCCAGATTACGTTACCTTGATGGTGAAGGCCCTGCCGTTACAGTTGATCCCATTGGGGGGTTTTATCCCAAGACCATAACCATCGATTATGGCGATGGCATTGAGCTAATCAACGGAACCATCATCATAGGCAGGATCATCGTTAATGTCTCTGCCCGTCCACTGACCGATGGTGCTACCCGGGAGGTGACATATGAAAATTTCTATGTGGATTCAGTAAATATTGAGGGAGGGGCAACCCGCACATTCGTTGGAACAGACAGTACCCAGCGCGTATTCTCAAATGTCAGTGACCTTACCCTGACCTTTCCGGATAGTACAATTCTTTACCGCAAAAGCGAGCGGATGCGGACCCTGGCAGAAGGTTTCGAAACCCCCTTCTACCATGGAGATGATTTGATCCTGATCGAGGGGTTTGTGAATTATGAATTCCTGAATGGCAGAGCTTTCTCAAAAACCATTACAGAGCCTCTTATCAAAACCGGTGCGTGCAGGTTTATCACTCAGGGTACTGCCTCCTTTACCCTTAACGGGGAACAGTTTGCTGAACTGGATTATGGAGATGGAAGCTGCGACGATGTGGCCACCATTACCAAGGACGGAGAGACCAGGCAGATCACCATCGGAAGAAGGTTGAAAAGATTCTGGGGAAGATAATATTGAATAAAGCACTAAATCCTGAATCCCGAATTAATATATATCAGGGATTTGGGATTTTTAATCTGTTTTCTTAAAAAATTTAGAAGTTTGCTTATTTTTAAGGCTTTAATAAACCCGGCATTTTGAATCAACAAGTGTTTCAGCAGCTGTTCGACCAGTATTTTGAGCGAGTAAGGAATTACATTTTTTACAGGTGTGGAGATCCTGAGCTTGCCACAGATATTACACAGGATACCTTCATGAGGATCTGGGAAAAAAGGCTGAAACCGGACAAAGGAAAAGAGAAAGCCCTGCTCTTTAAAATCGCCGGCGACATCTTCATAAGTGATTACCGCAAGAAACAGACGGCACTCAGATTTGCGGAAACAACAAATAATGATCAGGTTATTTCGTCGGTCGATCATGAAATAGACAATAATGAGCTCACAGCCATGTATGAAAAAGCGCTTTCCCAAATGAAAGAAAACTCCCGTATCGTATTCCTTATGAGTCGCAACGACGGATTGAAATACAGGGAGATAGCCGAACACCTTGATATAAGCATAAAAGCAGTTGAAAAAAGAATGTCTGAGGCACTGGACTACCTTAAAGTACAGTTAAAAAATGAATGAGCAAAATTCACATATTGATGAACACAGCCGTTTTTTCAAGGAAAAACAAATACCCTATTCACGCAGCAAAGAGGATGTGTGGAATGATATGATGGACAGGATACAGGAAAAAAAGAAGAATGAAAATCCGCGAAAAATACTTCCTCTGTACTGGTCAGCCGCTGCCGTGATGATTTTGCTGATCGGAGTTACCACGTTCCTGCGTTTTTATTCAACCACCTTCAACGTTTTGCCGGGTCAACATTTAACCCATACTCTTCCGGATGGAAGCCAGGTGCATATGAATGCCGCCACACAGCTTTCTTACCATCCTTACTGGTGGCAATTTGCCCGTATTCTTGAACTTGAGGGAGAAGCCTATTTTGAGGTGGAAAAGGGAAACCGCTTTACGGTCAAATCATCTAACCGGTATACGCAGGTATTGGGTACCAGCTTCAATATATATGCCCGCAATGATGACTACCGGGTGCATTGTCTCTCCGGTCAGGTAAAGGTAGAGACAGGTACAGGAGAGGCGAAAATACTCGAACCCAACCAGTCCGTTATTTTTTCAGGTAAAGGAGAAACTAAGGTTCAGACCGGCATCCGGTCGGAACATGCTGTTGCGTGGACTAAAAACCGGTTCATATATACCGCTGCACCTTTGAATGAAGTATTCACCGAGATGGAACGTCAGTTCGACATCACCGTTGAAATTGCTCCGGGCATTAAGGGGGAATATACCGGCAATTTTGAGCGGGGAGGATCTCCGGAAACTATATTAAGAATGATTGCACGACCTTTCGGACTAACAGTAGAGCAAATTCACCAAACCAAATACAGAATCACAAAAGGAAAAAATTGACCAGAAAATATATCATTATCATTGGTTTGCTGATTGGT
>CAZFOO010000154.1:0-5163 GCA_964520585.1 uncultured Bacteroidales bacterium | reverse complement strand
CGCATTATAGAACGGAAAACACTTGAATCTCTCCCTTTTGCCAATATTATAATCAATGGCGCCGGCACAATATCTGATGAGAACGGTTATTTCAGCCATCGCTCGGCCGACAGCATCTTTAATGTGCAGGTCTCCTATATTGGCTATTACAGAGCAGACACAACCCTCTATCCGGATCAGAAACATGTGATCATAATGACACCATCAATTGAGCAGATCGAAGAAGTGGTGGTCACCGATCGTATTCTGGAAACCTTTCTGTATTCAGCAGACCAGGCGGGAGTATTGCATATGAACCATAAGGTCTACCGTTTTCTTCCCGGAAGCAGTAACAATTCCCTGTTTAACCTGCTCCGCTTGCAACCGGGCATATCGGCTGCAACCGAATCAATGGAAAATCTCATCATCTGGGGATCCTATGAAGGACAAAGCCGCATCATTTTTGATGATATGGTGCTGTTTGGCCTGGAAAACTTCAACGACAACATCGGCACCGTGAATCCCTACGTGGTAAAAGATATAAGGCTGATGAAAGCGGCTTTCGGAGCCGGCTACGGCGATTGTGTGGGCGGTATTGCCAATATTACCGGGAAAGACGGCAACCGTAGAAGATTTTCGATGGACATCAGTCTTGATAACTATACGATCAACTCAATGGTGGAGACACCTGTTGGTAAACATTCCTCGCTTATAATGGCTTTCCGGCGTACATACAGAAACCTTTACGATAATATGACATGGGATATTGCACCCAACCGGGAGACAGAATTCGATTCTGATGTGACCATCATGCCCGATTACCTCTTCCGGGATATAAACCTGAAATACAGCTTTCGCAATGAGCAGGATCTTTTCATACGTTTAAACATGATGGCCGGCCAGGACAAATTCTCTCACTCGGTAGATGAGATTTTAATGAGATGGTACCGGCTGGAAAGAAACACTTCGGAGACAAGTCTCCAGAAAGGAACATCGCTTGTTATCGGAAAAAATGGCAGGAAGGGTTTAAGCGGGCAGCTTGTATTATCTTATTCTGCCCTGGACAGCAAATTTAATAATGAGCAGGAGATCACCAACACCTTTGCCAGACCTCCCGGGAGAGCCACCAGTACACGAACCTTTAATTCAACTTCAGAGGCAGTCATAAAGATGGAAACTACCTGGGCTGTTAATGCCAATCATCAGCTGAATGGATCATTCGGATGGACAGGCAACAGCTCCTCCTGGAGTGAAGATACTACAGGAGTCAATTATATTGATCAGCAGATACAGGGAAGCCGTCTCACCCTGATGGGCCAGGACCGTATGACCTTCGGTAAATTCAATGTTGTTTCCGGGTTACGGCTGACACAAGTGCCACACCTGGAAAAAACCTTTCTGGAGCCCAGACTTTCAAGTTCCTTTCAAATAAATGAAGCATTAAATTTTAGTATTGCTGCCGGAATACACCGGCAATATCTCACCAAAAATTCGGTGGAAGATGAATACGGCAATTTCCGTTATATGTGGATGGTGGCCGACGACAAAAAATATCCAATATTAAAATCCAGACACCTGGCTGCCACCCTTAACCTTGAAAAGAACAATACCCAGGTCAGCCTTTCTTCATGGTACAAAAAAACAAACGGGTTGACCCGCTACGTCAATTTCCGGGCCAGGGATATTGAAACTCTTTCCACAGGCCACAGCCATAGTTCGGGTATTGACCTTTACCTGAAACAAAACTTTCTTGGACATACCGCATGGGTATCCTACACATTAAGCAAAACCAAAGAATCTTTTGAGCATTTTCCCGGAAACCTGTACCTGTATGCTCCCCATGACCAGCGCCATGAAGTCAAGCTGGCTGCCATGCTGAATTTTGATCCGGTTTATTTCTCAGCCAGCTATATCTACGGGTCCGGATTTGCCATTCCAAAATACAGCCTCAGCGGCATAAACTATAGCTATATACCTTACCGCCGGCTGGATGCATCTCTTACCTGTAAGTTTAATATAAACACATTCTACGGTGAAGCCGGAATTTCCGTCCTCAACCTCCTGAACCGCGACAATCTATTATACAACAACCTGAAAAAAGTTCCCACCAATCAAACCAGCAACATCAATCTTTATCAGCAATCAGTTCCCTTCACCCCCACTCTTTATCTGAGGGTAGGATTTTAAGTCCCTCCTTTATTGCACGAGTCTCACCAGATATTTTTCGGTCCTGGCAAAAAGCATGACTGTGTTGACACTGTTTAGGGTTGTCTTTATGCATTTCTATTTAGTAACCTGATCTATGTAATTCACCAAATATATGTATTAGACAACTTACGATCAATGTCAGAAGGCGGCCCATCGTCGAATTCCAGCTTAATGAAACCAGACAGAATACCAGTCCCATCGATTCCGTTCTCTGCCTCTGCAACGTGACCAAACGCAGTTACCACTATACTTTCCTGAAGGCCCGTACTGTTAATATTAATACCTTCAACCAGAACAGCCACCTTGCCATTGTGGACAAGGTTGATGTATTTACGTGTATTTCTATAGGTAGCAAAGATTAATTTCCGGAAGCCCTCCACCGGAGTAACGGCAATAAGGAATGCATGAGGCTGGCCATCACCTTCAGTTGCAAGAACAGCAAACCGTCTGACTTTAAAAATTTCTTCAATATAAGTACAGCCCCGGTTTTTATATTTCTGATCCTTGCATATTTTGATGAATCTAATCGAATTCCCTTACCGGTACGCTTTTATCCATTGAATTTCAAGCTGAAATTCGCCGGCTTGTTTATCGGATATCAAAAATCCCCCGTGCTGAATATCTTTCGGTAAGACAGGTTCCACATCTGGCAGTATTTTTCCCCTGAATACAGGAAGGAATCACATATCACATCATTTTTTAATAGTTTTTCACCATGAATAAATATTTTTCTTGTAATCTTGCATTAAACACAATTCACGTTTTATGACCGATAATAAGTTTTTTCAAAAAAATAATTAAGAAACCAAATTTCCATTTTATGCGCACAATAATTGCCATTTCATTATACCTGTTCTCGATGAGTTCGGTATTGAATGCCCAGGAAGAGGCATTTAATTATTTGGATGTTTTTGACTTGCAGATGGTTGCCAATCCTGAGATTTCTCCGGACGGAGAGCGGATTGTATATACCAGACATCAATTTGATATTATGGAGGATCGCAGGTATACCAACTTGTGGCAAATTGACTTCGACGGTTCAAATCACCGTCCCCTTACCAGTGGTAAATCCAGCTACACGTCACCTGTCTGGTCTCCGGATGGAGATCGGATAGCCTATGTTTCCGGCGAAGAGGGAAGTTCTCAAATCTTTGTAAGATGGATGGACAGCGGGGAACCGGTATCAATTACCAATTTGCAGCATACCCCATCCGGAATTCGATGGTCCCCCGATGGTGAAAAATTGTTGTTCTCCATGCGTATACCTCATCAAAAGCCTTCTATAGCTTCATTGCCCCAGGCCCCGGAAGGGAGCAACTGGGCCTCACCTCCTGTCGTGATTGAACACGTACAATACAGAGCGGATGGCAATCCGGAATTTGTAGAGGAAGGATACAGACAACTGTTTTTGGTATCGTCGGTTGGAGGGGCCCCAAGACAACTTTCAGAGGGACTTTTTAATCACAATTACGCTACATGGGCACCTGAGGGTCAGAGTATTCTTTTTACAGCCGATACTACAGGAATGGAGGACCTTGACCCAAATAATGCACAGATTTACGAGATGGACATCGAATCCGGGAATTTTAAGCCACTCACCAGTAAAAGAGGTCCGCATAACAATCCGGTGGCATCTCCTGATGGCAGGTACATTGCCTATACGGGGTACAAGGATATATTTCAGGGGTATCAATTGACCGATATCTACCTGATGGACAGGGGTGGTGGAAACGCGGTTAATTTAACCGAAGATTTTAATTATGATGCCGGTGGACTTAAATGGTCTGCTGACAGCCGGTCCATTTATTTTGGCTTCGATCAGGAGGGGGTCAGTAAGGTGGGCAATGCAGATCTGGAAGGAAATTACACTGAAGTGGTTGATCATTTGGGAGGTCCCACTATTGGACGACCTTATGGCGGAGGAGCTTTTTCTGTTTCAAAAAATGGACGCATAGCTTATCCTGTTGTAAGTGCAAAGAGGCCTGCTGAACTGGCAGTTTCTGTAACGGGCAGTTCTGAAACATATCGATTGACAGGGTTGAATGACGAATTATTTAAATCCAGGAAAGTTGGGGAGGTGGAAGAGTTTTGGGTAGAATCATCAGTGGACGATTATAGAGTTCAGGGATGGATTGTTACTCCACCTGATTTTAATCCCGCACAACAATATCCTTTGATTTTAGAGATTCACGGTGGACCCTATCAGAACTACGGACCAAGATTCAGCCCTGAAGTCCAGTTGATGGCTTCGCAGGGCTATGTGGTAGTTTATACCAATCCCCGGGGAAGTACCAGCTACGGCCCGGACTTTGCCTCATATATTAATTTTAATTATCCCAGCGAAGATTACAATGATTTGATGGATGCAGTTGACTATGTGCTCAATAAAGGATTCGTGGATAAAGATAAACTCTTTATCACAGGTGGAAGCGGTGGCGGAGTCCTCACAGCATGGTCTATCGCCAAAACTGACCGGTTTGCTGCAGCAGTCGTTTCCAAACCTGTCATAAACTGGCACAGTTTTGCCATATCATCAGATATGTATCCTTTTTTCACCAAATACTGGTTTAAATCTATGCCCTGGGAGAATCCGGATGAGTATTTGCGCCGGTCACCCCTGTCCCTGGTTGGGCAGGTAAATACCCCCACTATGCTTCTCACCGGAGAGTCTGACTTCAGGACTCCCATGGCTGAAAGCGAACAATTCTACAATGCATTAAAATTAAGGGGGATAGAAGCAGCAATGGTACGCATACCCGGTTCTCCGCATACCATTGTCACCAGGCCTTCCAACCTGATCAGAAAAACAGGATATATAATCGGCTGGTTTGAGCGATACCATTAAAGAACTATTTACTTCAACAGATATTCTATAAAATAATCAAGTAATTTTCAGCATGCCATCGCAGGTCTAATAATTTCTTTAATCGGAATTATTCTGCTGATTGTCGTTTTCGGTGCAAATTCCCGAGCTGC
>CAZFOO010000153.1:0-8005 GCA_964520585.1 uncultured Bacteroidales bacterium | reverse complement strand
TCCCAGGCTTATTAGAATACTTTCGATTGTAAGATTACCATCCATTACCGGCTTTTCATCAACTTCAAAGTACAGGTTAAAATCCACCGGACGAGTATGTTCTTCCTTATCACAGCCCCAAAAAGTCAAAAGAAGAAGTGCAAATAGAAAAGGTAGTATCATACCTGATTTTTTCATCTATATAAAACAGTTTAATATACAATTATTTATAATAAACAGGTAGTTTATTTCCAGCATTTCAGTTTTATGGCTCAGTCATGTTTTATACACATATTTGTTTGTATTGGCACATGAACGATTCACTATTAAACTTGTTATAAATATGACGGTGGAATAATAAAAAGGTTGGAAGATATCCATATATTTTTACTTTCCATTTCATTGTAAAGGTTAAAAATGAAAATTATTCCTGGGGTTTAATAAAATTTGGTTTATAAAATTAGAAATCAACTCTTATGGGTTCTCGGAAACCTAATAGGTTAAGAAGCTAAAAATAAGCTCAAAATAACTTTAGTAATAATTCTTAATAAAGCAGGTGATCAGATTCATCCTGAATATATCCCTAATATCTTCATTAGGTTTTTTTGATTGGTATTGTGGCATAATATGTAACAAATTGATTAAAGAAACGTATTATTTATATCATAATTTATTTGCAGGTATGAAACTTTAATAACTATGTTTCCGCTTTTATCCAATTAATTTTACATACGACAAATAAAGCTAAAAGTAAATTGATGGCATGGAAAAATTGCTTAGTGGGATATGAACTTTTTTATGTTTAGATCGCAAGGTCATTAATTAATTCTAATTTTAATAATTTACTTATAAAATCATTGAAAATGAAATCTAAAATCGTAATTATTGTTACATTATTTGCAGCCTTAATGTTTGTTGGGTGCGAAAAGGATGAAAATAATCAACCACCCGAACTACCACCTATGGAGTCTGTCGTGATTGACTTTTCAAATTTTAATGACTCATCAGATACACTAAATAATGAAAAAGGACTGGCAGATTACAATCATTGGGGTAATGCTTTCTTAACCGTATCAGGATGGAACGTATTCATAACTATGGGCATGGCAGTTCCTGTTGTAGCTTACAAGGAAGCATTGAAACAAAGTCCCGTTTACCTTGGAGAAGACCAGTGGGAGTGGACATATGATATTACCGCAAATTCGCTCGAATATAGCGCAACCCTTGTAGCTGAAAAAATTTCAAATGAGGAGTTTACTGCTACAATGTATATTTCCCGGTCCGGGACTCGTGGTTTTGATGATTTTAAATGGTTTGAAGGTACGGTAAGGTATGATCATACATATGCTTCATGGACTATTTATGAAAATCCTGCTGATACTTCTCCTATGATTACAATTGAATGGAACAGGGACTGGGAAGCGGATACTTTAGATATTACTTATACCAACATAAGGCCCGATGATAATGAGAATGGTAGTTTCATCAGTTACTCGGTGGATCCTGCAAAAGAGTTTGATGCTTCATATACAATTTCACTCAGTTCAGGTGAAACTTTAATTGAATGGAACCAGGAAACCAAAGCAGGAAGGATTATGAGCACGGAAAGATTTGGTAATGACTCATGGTATTGCTGGGATGAAAATCTTAAGAATATTGTATGCCAGTAAAATGAATATATTCACATAATGCTTTATACAGGTTGTCTCTGAACTTATTGGTGTTGCTTATAAAGCCATTACCGAAGAATAATTCACCTCACTTTTTCAGTATTAACCTATCCTGGGTGCTGCCATCTATTCCTGTATTCTCTTTTCATCATCCTGGCGGCCCCGGGATTATTTACAATTGTTTTTTCCCGGCTATCCCATTTAACTATGGTGTTTGTATAGTAGGCCATCATCGCTAGTTGCACGGTGGTAGTTGAGGCAAATGCATCCTCGGCAGTGCAGCTTATTTTTTCCGGATCCTTTAATCTGACGGCATTAATAAAATCCGCCATGTGCCGTTCCTGCATTCCACCTTCAGTTGGAATGTCCATATCGATAGTTTCGGCTTCTCTGTCTGCCGGACTCACTATAAATCTGTTATCGGAAACAAATACCGATGACTGATCGCCATGGAATATAACACCGTTATTGAATTCCGGATTGATATTGCCGGAACCCCACATACGGTGTTGCCAGACAACTGGTACTTTGGGAAATGCCATATTTGCAGTCAGCGTATCTGGAGTTGTGATCTGATCTTTAAGTGCATATAAGTCCCCGGTGGTTTTAAACTCCGAAGGTATTCCATCATCCATGATTTGCCGGATTATGTCAATATGATGTATGCCCCAGTCCACTAAATGGCCATTGCCGTATTCCTTTTCAAGCCTCCAGTTAAAATGGCCTATACTGGGACTGTAAGCCAGTTTGGGTGCAGGTCCGCACCACTCATCCCAGTCCAATGAAGCAGGAGGGGGTTGGATGGTGGTATCTCCCGGGTTAGCACGGTAATGGATCTGCGCTACGATCTGGTGAATATTACCGGCCTTCCCATCGGCTATATATTTTTTGGCATATTTGAAAGCTTCACTCTGCCGGCGTTGGAATCCAATTTGAACAATGTTGCCAGCTTTTTTAGCTGCTTTTACCATTGCCATACCTTCTGTTGGATCATAAGACAAAGGTTTTTCACAAAAAATATCAAGTCCTTTTTCACAGGCGGCAATAAACTGGAGAGCATGCCAGTGAGGTGGAGTGGCAATAAATACAGCCTCAAGCCCTTTCATATCGAGAAGATCCTGATAATATTTGTATGTTTCTGGTTTTGACCCCTGTAATTTCTGCAGTTCATCCGCACTCTCGCGAAGGTGTTCGCTATCAACATCACATATTGCAATTATTTCAAGTCCACCGACTTTTAAGGCGGCCTTACTTATTACCATCCCATACCAGCCTGCTCCTATTAATCCGACTTTTAATTTGCGGTCTTTATCATATGAATGACCATAAAATGAGCTGGCGAGGGCAGCTGTACCCAGCAATGATGTTCCAATAAAAGTTCTTCTGTCCATTTTCCATGTTTTTTATTATGATATAATATTAGGGAAAATTATTTAAACAATAAAAATTTTATAAGTAAGTTTAACCAATAGATTAACCAGGTGCACAGTCCGGTATTACCAGATTCAGGAAATTAGTACTTTTTTACAAGATAATATTTATTATATAAAAAAGCGATTAATCTATTGCCACTATAATGTTAACCTAACAGCTACAAGACTGACCAATTTAAAAATTCATTAAATAAACCAAACTTCAATGGACCGGCTGATAATATTATTAACGATCACTATGGTGGTCTCATGTCACGGACCTTCATTTTCCGGAAACCATAACGATGTTGCAGACAGAACCTCTGAAAATGAGATTAAGTATTCTACCACCAGTGGTGATTCCCTTTTTTTTGATGGAATAAAAGACTCCATTAAAAATCTACTGGAGCCATCTGATCCCGTTAACAAACGACTTAAGGAAATCGGCAGGGCATTTATGAGAACTCCTTATGTGGCAGGTACTCTTGAAGCAGAGGGTGATGAACGACTAATTATAAATCTTCTGGGAGTTGATTGCACAACCTTTGTTGAATATGTTACTGCAATGTCAATCTGTTCGCAAAAGGATAAATTTAGTTTTGGTGACTTTGCCAGCCAGCTGGCTAAACTTCGCTACCGTAATGGGATACCAGACGGTTATCCCTCACGGTTACATTATTTTTCAGACTGGCTGAAGGTAAATGAGCAAAAAGGCTATTTAGCCATCATCAGTGATGATATTGGAAATGCCGACATGGATATGCAAATTGATTTTATGACAACAAATTCGCAATATTACATACAGATATTAGATAATCCAGTTTTTTTGCAGGACATGAAAGTGATTGAGAAAGAAATCAGGGATTATGATATGCGGTATATATCCAAAGATGTAATTGATAAAATGTCTCCCATGATACTGGATGGAGATATAATTGCTTTTGTAACCACCGTTGAAGGCTTGGATGTGTCTCATACTGGTTTGGCAATTCATCAGGACGGTAAATTGCATTTATTACATGCATCTCTGCGGTCAAAAGAGGTTGAAATAACCCTGGTGCCTTTATCAGAATACCTGAAAGGACTTGGTAATGTTTCAGGTATACTGGTGGCACGGTTATCTACTCCCTGACAAGCAACGCTTAATTTAAATCAATCAGTTCATGGTAGCGGCTAACCTTTATTATCCAACATGATTTACCGGATTTTTTATTTAAAATATTCCTGATATAATGTACAAACGTTGCGACTGGCCTGGCAATGACCCATTAATGGTGGAATACCATGACAATGAGTGGGGTGTACCTGTCCGGGATGACAGAAAATGGTTTGAATTTATCCTTCTGGATACTTTTCAGGCCGGAATAAGTTGGAGAACCGTACTTCATAAAAGAGAAAACTTCCGTAAGGCTTTTGATGATTTTGATTACAGGAAGATATCCCTTTACGGAGATAAAAAAGTTAAAGCGTTACTTGCTGACTCTGGTATTATTCGCAATAAGCTTAAAATTAATGCTGCTATAAATAATACGATTGTATTTTTGGATGTGCAGAAAGAATTTGGGAGTTTTGATGCCTGTATCTGGCAATTTACCGGAGGCCGGCAAATTGTAAATCAATGGAAATCTTTGTCACAAATTCCCGCTGTTTCTAAAGCCCGCTGTTTCTAAAGAAAGTGGACATATGAGTAAAACCCTTAAAAAACGTGGGTTTAAGTTTGTCGTATCAACCACCTGCTATGTACTAATGCAGGCAGGTGGAATGGTCAATGATCATCTCATCAAATGCTATAGGCACAGTGAAGTAAACCTAAATGAGAATAAATTTTATTGAAAAACCTTACTGCCAGCCATAATTGCCTGGATGGGACCATAAATAAACTGCACGATATAATTATATTAACCTGATTTGTACATATTAAATAAATATCAGGGATTAATCCCAAAATGTTCCATAACCCTTTCATAGTCATTAAGGTTAAGAGTAGCAGATTTAAGGGACTCAACACCTCCGGGAATTATGATATACCGGTATTGATTTCCCGAGCCGAATCTGCCGGGATCCTCGTCACGTTCAATCAGGTTATAAAACTCAATATGAATAAGGCCAAGCCGGATATGAAAATTAAGTACCTGGTCTCTTACCGAAGAAAGGATTGGTTGTATAATCGGCAACGGTTGTATAATGTTGTTTGTGCCACCGAGCCTGATATAAACCATTACCGTTCCGTTGTTAAGTATATCAGAGTCAATTTCCTCAACATCAATAGGGTATTCCCGTCTTGTCTGTCCGAAAAAAGTAAACGAGTCTGACCAGCTGCTCAAATTAAATGAAGTCCATTCTGAATATATTACATTAGCAGTTCCCGGTTCACCCTGCGGCCCTTCTGGTCCCTGATCGCCCGGGGGTCCCTGTGGTCCTTCGGGTCCTTGCGGCCCCTCTGGTCCCGGATCTCCCTGTATTCCTTGCAGACCTTGTTCACCTTGTGGGCCTTGCGGACCAACTATTTCATCTGGATCTTCACATGCAGTCATGAATAATCCGATAGCCAGAACTACCATCAGGTAGATAAACTGGTTTGCTGTTATCTGTTTCATGATTGTGTTATTTTTGTGATCAATTTTAAATCAGGGAATTAAAACGGGATATCGGAGAAGGTTGCAATTTCATGTTTTGTTAACGTTAAACGACTAATTATAAGGATTATAAAATAACTGTTTAAAAGGTATTCATGGAAACAATATTTCCGACCGTAAATACCTATAATTAGACCAAATATAAATAAGGATTTTATTAAATCAAAATGAATTTGATGAATTTTTAACTCCTAATAAAATATTATTAAAATACCTCATTTTGTTTTATAGTGGTATAAGAAAACAATTATCACTGAAAGCTGATTCATTCACTAATTACCGGGCGGGGTGGAATTGAATAAGTTATATTAATTAAATGTGTCAGGAAATTATTAAACAAGAATGCATCTTAATTTGTTGATAATAAAATGCCCGGCAAATCAGTTTATTAACAAATTGCAAAAAGCCGGCAATAATCAAAACAGAACAATTATAAATTAAACCGATATGAAGTATAGTAGTTACACACCCATAGACCCGGATTTTTACGACATAATAGAGGATATTGCAGAGGAGATTGGAAAATTCAGGATATTTTACTTTCTGCCTGACGAGAGTTTAGGTGAAATTAAAGGTGATTACCAGAAAATTGAAAAAAGAAATGATGGTGATTTTATAATTGTAAAGGATCAGGAGCCGGTGCGCATTGATCGTGTCATTACTATTAACGGAAAGCCCGGTCCGGCTTATGATGAGTATAATGCTCATGCTGACGCCTGCCTTTCATGCCAGGCTGGATATGATGAGACAGAATAAAATATCCTTTAAATCATAATTTCAAAATTACCAAATTTCTAAATTGAGAGACTCCCCAATTAAAAAACTTTCCTGAACCATGCCATGGCCCCTTAGAATGATATCTTATGCAGGAATTTTGCTTCTGATCCTGTTGATATATTTCGCTTACAGATATTTTAAAAGTGTTAAGATTCTTGATCTTAAGCCTGTCTGGCTTTACAGAGTCCTTTATTTCATTCCGGCCGGATTATTTATTTCATATCCCGTGGCGGGACATATTCAGTTTTGGACTCAGGGAACATTTAGCCGTACAGGCTTTCCTGATGTGGTGGTTTATCTTTACTGGTTTGGTGTTGTTTGCATGGGAATAATGCTTAACTTGCTCGTGTTGCATGATCTGCTGAGACCTTTGACAGTCCGGTTTTCTAGCATTAATGAGCATAAGCTTAAACGTTTTTTTGCGAGGACATTCCTTATTGTAGCCGGATTGACGGTTTTGTATACCGCGGGAAGGATGATCCGGGATACTACGCATATCGTGGTGGATGAAATTGCATATGCCTTTTCCCGGAATTCCATGGCATCAGAAACTCTTCAGTTATCTGAACCGCTAACCATTGTTCATATTGCCGATCTGCATGCCGATAAATACACCGGAGAGAAAAAGATGAGCCGTTATATCCGGAAAGTTAACGAGGCCAAACCCGATATAGTTATTTTTGCCGGTGATCTGATCTCATCAGGACTTGATTATGTTGAATCGGGTGCAGATGCACTGGCTGATATAAAATCGACATATGGTACATATTTTGTCATGGGCGATCATGATTACTGGTCCGGAACAGATGAAATTGCTGAAGCGATTCACAGTAGAGGAATCCATGTGCTTCAAAATGAAAATGCACTGGTAAGGCACGGGGAGTCTCTGATAAAAATTACAGGAGTAACCGAACTCTATAGTTATCAGATTGATTCTCTTTTGCTTCACGATCTGCTTCATGAGGAAACCGGTGAGGATCTGCACCTGGTTGCAAGCCACCAGGCCTCGAAACGTATTATCATGGAGACACTCAACTCAGGGGTTCATCAACTTTTGGCGGGTCATACGCACGGGGGACAAATACGTGTTCCTTTATTTTTTTATCCCGTTTCTGCAGCACGCACCGAATCCTCATATGTGAAGGGACACTGGCTGATGGGAGACATGCTTCTCAATATTAATAGTGGACTTGGATTTACCCTTGTTCCTTTAAGATACAAGGCTCCTGCACAGGTTTCAGTAATTAAGGTGCAATAAAGAAATTAATGAAACGTCATAAACCATTTTGTGAAAAGTGTCCGGAAAATAGGGTTTTAAGACAGAATCAAACTTCGAGAATTTCTAATCCGAAAAAAGGTTATAATAATTAGTACCTTTGCATTTCCTTTCAAATAGTTTTTCTTATAGTAATCCCTAAGTTACATCTTACTTATGATTTTAGTTTCGCAGCTGGGTATTCAGTTCGGCAAAAGAGTTTTGTTTCAGGACGTGAATATGAAATTTACGGCAGGCAATTGTTATGGCATTATT
>CAZFOO010000152.1:5594-8026 GCA_964520585.1 uncultured Bacteroidales bacterium | reverse complement strand
ATTTTCCCACTGGAAGGATAAATCAAAACCGGATATTAAAGATGAAAATAAAAACCGGTCTGGAACCATCATTTTAATTTATTTTTTGGATTATCTATTCAATCCGCTTATTCCGGAGCATACTAATATGTAAACTTATGGATTTTATGTCATCTTATAAAATCATCACGATGAAAAGGGTTCTTAAATTATGATCTATATGCCAAGTTCGATTTGTAATTGAAACATCCATTTGTTTCCTGGGACTGAAAAACCGGGGATATTTTCATTCTCCCTGTAGATTATATTTCCCTGGGCTTTTACTTTATGGTTCATAATATATTTAGTAATCCCCATAGTATATTCTTTACTAGCCGGCTGACTTAGCAGGGAAGGGTTACCGTTTTCCCCGGAAGGAAGTCCCGTATGATATAATATTTTTTCAGGATCAACGAAAGTGTTCCTGCCCGCCAGTTCATAATAATTGGGAAACAGATAGCTTAACTGCAAGTTTATTCTATGCCCAGTCCGCACATGAGAAAGTTTGGCCTCGGGTGATATAGTCAGGGGATCGTTTGTATTGCGATCCATATATTCCGCTCTTAAAAAAATCATTTCTTTAATATTTTTTTGAGAACAGTTTAATTCCTTACCATTGGTTTTCTGAAAGGAAGTACTCTATATTGCTGTTTTTAATTCATTTATGGAGGAATAGCACAGGTAGATAATTTTATGCAAAATTAATGAATTTTACCAAACATGATTTCTTGCTAATAAGAAAGCATCTTATTGATGGGAAAAACTCATGCCGGCATTGAATAATATTGGAGTTTGCACAATAAATTGAAATTTTTAATTATTTTGCACAATATTTTTTCTCTTTATTTAAAATCTCAATATTTAAAATTATCATCAAATGATTTTATGGCGTAAGATATTCTTAAATCTTTTATTTCTTTTATCATCAGTAGCAATTGCCCAGGGCCAATCCGAACCTGTTGACTTGAATATGGTGAACCGGATAAGGCAGGAAGGTCTTAGAAATTCTCAGATAAGAGATATATCCTTTAACCTTACAGATGTTATTGGTCCCCGGTTATCTGGCAGCACCGGATTAAGCAATGCCTATACATGGACAAGTGAGAAAATGAAAAAGTGGGGCCTGAGCAATGTTGATGTTTCTCCATGGGGTGAGTTTGGAAGAGGCTGGGATAATGAGAAGTTTTACATAGCTATGACTAAGCCCTACTACCAGCACCTGATCGCAGTACCACGGGCATGGACAAAAGGAACCGACAGTCTGATAGTGACAAATCCGGTACTGGTCAGCATTGATGATGATTCCGATTTTGAAAAATACAAGGGAGATCTCAATGGGAAAGTAGTAGTTATGCCTGTAACCTCTGAACCTGAGCTTTCTTTTGAGCCAGTGGCTACGCGCTGGGATGATGAAGATCTCGAGGCACTTTCCATGTATCCGGAGATAAGGTCTCCCGACTATGGAGAACCACGCAGACAAGCATCCGACTGGTATGCACGGCGGGCTCTTAATCAAAAGATAATGCAATTCTTCGAAGAAGAAGGAGTACTTGCTGTTCTGAATCCATCAGGTACCTTCGGTGCAGTAAGATCACATGGAAGGGGATATGATGTAACTGTTGAGCCTGCACTTGTACAGGTAGATATGACCTTTGAGCATTATGGCAGGATAGTAAGGCTGCTGGAAGCTGATATTGATGTTGAGATAGAGCTTGACATTCGCAACCGTTTTCTGTATAATGACCTTATGGGATACAATGTACTGGCAGAAATACCAGGAACTGATCCTGAACTGGGCGATGAAGTTGTAATGGTTGGAGCACATCTGGACTCATGGCATGCCGGAACAGGTGGTAACGACAATGCTTCGGGAGTAGCAGTAATGATGGAAGTAATGCGGATATTAAATGACCTTGAGGTTGAGCCAAGACGCACCATCAGGATAGCCTTGTGGGGAGCCGAGGAGCAGGGATTGCACGGCTCCAGGAATTATATACGGGAGCATTTTTATGACCCTTCCGATGGAGGTAAGAAAGCCGGATATGAGAAGCTTTCAGCATATTATAATGTAGATAACGGCTCAGGCAGGATAAGAGGCATATACCTACAGGAAAATGACGCACTAAGGCCGGTATTTGAGTCATGGTTCGAGCCTCTTGAAGATCTTGGAGTAAGCACGGTCACCTTACGGAGAACCGGAAGCACCGATCATGTTGTTTTCGATGCGATTGGCCTTCCGGGCTTTCAGTTTATCCAGGACCGGCTCGATTACGGCCGGGGTTACCATACCAATATGGATACCTTCGAACGAATGCAGCTGGCTGATATGATGCAGGCAGCAACAGTGGTAGCAGTGCTTGTATATCATACTGCTATGAGAGATGAAAGGCTTCCCCGTAAGGAATTTAATCCAT
>CAZFOO010000152.1:0-5494 GCA_964520585.1 uncultured Bacteroidales bacterium | reverse complement strand
GTATATCATACTGCTATGAGAGATGAAAGGCTTCCCCGTAAGGAATTTAATCCATAAAAGCCCTTGCCCTCACACAAAGTCAATGTAAAACCGGGCCTTGCCGGATATATTACAAATTTACAGCTGGTCTGACGCCATACGCATCGGTCAGTCTTTGATCCGGCTGAATAAAAGGGTTTTGATCATCCAGTCAGGTAATGATCTTTCAGGATCCCTGCCTTTCAGATTCATATACCATCCAAGCTTTTTGATAATCGGCAGCTTATGGGTTTCTACAAACTCAATAGGTGTGCCGTCCGGATCGGATATATAGGAAAAATGACCTGCCGCGGATCCCATGTCAAAACTGTTGGCACTATTCACGGTGAAAGGAAAGCCCTTATCCTCACATTCTTTTTTAAGAGCATCCATTCCAATAATATCAAAACACAGATGGATATAACCCAACTCCCCCCAAATCCGGTCCTGATAAATCCTGCGGGGCTGTCTGTCCATTGGTTGTATAAGCTCAATCCGGGTGGGACCAAGTAATTTGCTGAAGGGACCACTTCTTGGTTTGTGACTAAGTAAAATCCGTCTGTAATTCTCATTTCCTCCGGGTAATTCTGCCAGATCTTCGAATTGGCCGGTCTGATCATAAATTACTTCATTATATTCAAGTATATCGGCATATACTTTTTTGGATTTTTCAATATCAGAAACTCCGATAGCTGTACCGGCTACTCCGCCAGTGAGCGATTTCTGCTTCATGTAATAACTTTGATCTTCAATAACTTCAAAAATGTTATTATATGGATCGCTGAGATAATAGTGTTGGTTACCCTTAGGATCCCTGCTTAAGGTCCCGATTATATCAAGGCCCATGTTTTTATGCCCCTTGAAAGCATTTTTTACATCCCGGCATTTCATCTTACAAATAAATATTCCGCAATCTCCCAGACGGACATCGAAAACAGGAGACTTAGGAGTAAAATATGTATGCTGCCATAATTCAATGCCTCCGCCACCTTCCATATTCATTGCCAGGGCTGCATAACGTTCACATTGCTTTCCGTTGGTATATGGCAACATGAGCTTAGCAGTAGCGGTGTCTTCAAAAACATTTATATCCATTCCAAATGCTTTTCGATACCACTTCCATGCTTCTTTAGCATCGGTTAAACCTATTCCGACTTGCTGTATTCCGCAAATATTTTTTTTCATATTATTTTGTTTAGGAATCCATGGCCACCTGACACCCGCCATGTATGAATAGTTTAATAGTTGCAAAATTCTTTCAATGGGCTGTTCACATCTTAAGCTTCCAGATAAATGACAGTAATATAAAAGAAAAACAGTTTTTTAATCCATAATGCTTTAGTTATTGATTTTAGTAACCAGTTTGTGGTACAGGCCTGGTAAAAAGCGCCTGATATGGACCATGAGGACCTCTTTTTTCCCAATTAAAACATCTTTCTTTTCCTTTTTAATGGCCCGTATGATCCGGATCGCACATTTATCAGCCGGCATGCCCCGTTCCTGACCCTCGTCCATTTTTTTATATGATTCGCCGGTACTGGTTATAGCATTAAGCGAAACACTTGTTTTCACCCTCCCGGGAGAAACAATGGTTACAGGGATATTGTCATTTATCAGTTCTGCCCTGAGAGATTCAAAATATCCCTGTAGCGCATGTTTGGATGCCGAATAAGCAGTGCGCTTAGGGAAGCCGAATTTTCCTGTAATACTGCTTATAACAACGATGTGTCCGCTCTGATTATTGAGCATTTGAGGTAATACAAGCTTAGTTAAAGCTACCTTACTGAAAAAATTAAGTTCCATGATAGTCCGGTCAATCTCCAGTGGTGTTTCCCTGGCAAGTGATCGTTGACTCCTACCTGCATTATTTATTAGTATATCAATTCTTCCGGTTTGTTTCAGGACTGATGCCACCAGTTCATCCAGGTTATTGGCGTTTGACAGGTCAACCGGAAAAATCCAGCATTCTAAAGTATCATTCAAACACCGTTTTCTAACCTGCTCAAGTTTTTCCTTATTACGGGCCGACAGCACCAAATATGCACCTTCCATGGCAAAGGCATAGGCCAGTTCTTCACCTATACCGGATGATGCTCCTGTTATCCAGACAATTTTTTCATTGAATTTTTTCATAAGGCAGCAAAAACCAGCTTAAATTTAAGGTTTTCTTTTGTAGAGGCCAAATCCGCCAGCATCACTATTGCCCTGAAGGATGGATCAGACAGCATCAGGAGGTCCCGAATGCTGTGTCAGCCTGTATTGGAAGTGACTTGAAGACTTTATTTGACAAAATTACGTTTGTCCTTAATACTATATCAGTTAACAATAGGATCGCCTGCAAGAATTACTCCAGCTCACTGAGTTCGAGCCACCGGTCCGATATAGTGTCAAGCCTATTTGAAATTTCAGCATGTTTAAGTGAATATTCCTGTAATTGATCTGCAGTGAGAGTACCACCGGAAAGAGCCTCTTCAAGAGTCTCTTTTTCCTGTTCAAGCAGTTCTATGTCTTTCTCAAGCTGTTCCAGTTCCCTCTTTTCCTTGAACCCCAGTTTTTTCTTTTTACCGGACTCAGAAACTTTTTCTTGTATCTTCCTGGCTGGTGGCTGAGAGGACTGCTTTTTTCCTGAGCCGGCCGGGCCGGGAACCGTTTTTTCTTCTCTGGACTGCTTTCTGGCCTCTTCCTGAAGGTAAGTGCGAAACTGTGTATAATTTCCCGGAAAATCCCGGATGACTCCATTTCCCTCAAATACAAAAATATGATCTGAAATCTTATCCAGAAAAAACCTGTCGTGTGAAACCACCAGGAGACAGATACCTGCAGCAACCAGATAGTCCTCCAGTACATTCAGCGTTTCTATATCAAGGTCGTTGGTAGGCTCATCAAGGATAAGGAAGTTGGGATTACGCATAAGCACCGTAACCAGGTAAAGTCTTCTTCTTTCTCCGCCACTTAGCTTCCCGATGTAATCATGCTGCCTGGGAGGGGGGAAAAGGAAATGATTCAAAAGCTGTGCCGAGCTGAGAGTTGAGCCGTCACCCATTGTAACCACTTCTGCGATATCGCGTACAGCATCTATTACCCTTTGTCCGTCATCAAAGCTGATACCCTCCTGCCGGAAATATCCGAAGCGGACGGTTTCCCCCTTGTCTATGGTTCCGGAGTCAGGCGACAGCGATCCTGTAACAATATTAAGGAAAGTTGATTTTCCCGTGCCGTTTTTTCCGATTATGCCGGCCTTTTCAAACCTGCTGAATGTATATGAGAAATCTCTGATTACTGTTTCACCGTCATAGCTTTTGCTTATATGCCGCAATTCCAGTACTTTATTGCCAAGACGTCTGCTTCCGGCCCTGATCTTTATATTGCCGGCATCCTGGGTTCCTGCAGCTTTATCTTTTAACTCATAGAAGGCGTCGATCCGGGATTTGGATTTACTGGTCCTTGCCTTTGGCATCCGCCTCATCCAGTCAAGCTCTTTCCTGAGAAGGTTACGTGCCTTGTCGGTTACAGCCTGAATGTTTTCAAGCCTTTCTACCCGCTTTTCAACAAAATATGAGTAGTTACCCGAATACTTATAAATATTGTTATTATCGAGTTCAATAATCTGGTTGCAGACCCTGTCCAGAAAATATCTGTCGTGAGTCACCATCAGTATTGTCAGGTTGACTCTTTTAAGGTAGTTTTCAAGCCACTCAGACATATCCAGGTCGAGATGGTTGGTCGGTTCATCAAGTATCAGAAGTTCAGGCTGATCAATAAGTACTTTAGCCAGGGCCACGCGCTTCCGCTGACCTCCGGAGAGCTGTCCGACCGGCTTTTCAAACTCTGTAATATCCAGCTCGGTAAGTATCTGTTTTGCTTTAGTCTCCTGGTCCCACGCCTGCAACGCATCCATGCGTGAGGTAAGGTTATCTATAAGGTTCTGATCGCCGCTTTTTATTGCGTCTTCATATTCACGTATGGTACTGGTTATTTCCCCGGATGAGGCAAAAACCTGATCAATTACATTCAGCCGGTCATCCAAAACAGGATCCTGCTCAAGGTAACCTATTTTCAGGTCACGCATTGCAGTAACTTCACCACTGTCCGCTGTATCTTTCCCCGAAAGGACGTTAAGGAGGGTAGTTTTTCCTTCGCCGTTTCTTGCTACCAGGGCCACCTTTTCATCTTTATTAATTACGAGGGAAATACCGGAAAATATCGATAGGCTGCCATATGATTTGCTGATATTGTCTGCCTGGAGCAATGGTGTCATAAGTATTTTGGTTTTGAATTGCAAAAGTAATAAATTTAAAAATGATCTATCTTTACAGCAGTTAATAAAGGTAATCAGCCATCGGGACAATATTTTACCGGACTTAAGACCATTGTCATTCAGGTTAGTTTAAGTGCGGTTATGTCGCAGCAAAGCTTTGTCAGAAATGCACGAAGAATTTAATTAATCTAAGATACTTAGTAAATGCAAGGATTAAAGTCAGCCTTTGTAGTGATAGTTTTATCGTGGCAGATTTTCCAGTTACCCTGAATCAGGATTCTGGACGATATTCTAATTTTAAAATGCAGCTCAATGCGAAAAGAAGAAAGGTACAAAAAAATACTTGATTATTTTATGGAGAAACAGCCTGCACCGGAGACTGAGCTTTTGTATGCAAGTCCGTATGAGCTGATAGTGGCAGTTATTTTATCGGCACAGTGCACCGATAAAAGAGTTAATATGATAACTCCCGGTTTATTTTTAAAATATCCGGATGCTTATGCTTTGGCAAAGGCAGATCCGGAAGAGGTATTTGAATTTATCAAAAGTTGTTCATATCCTAATAATAAATCGAAACACCTGGTAGGAATGGCAAAAGTCCTGACAGGTGAATTCGGGGGTAAGGTGCCTGCTGATGTGGATCTTTTACAGAAATTACCCGGAGTGGGGCGCAAGACTGCCAACGTTCTGGCTTCGGTTATTTACGACATGCCTGCAATAGCCGTCGATACTCATGTACAAAGGGTGTCGGCCAGGATAGGGCTTACAAGGAATGCTAAAACACCATTGCAGACCGAGGCACAGCTGGTGAGGCATATACCCGAAGATCTTCTCTCCAGGGCTCATCACTGGCTGATCCTGCATGGACGGTATGTGTGCCTTGCAAGAAAACCAAAGTGTTATAAGTGCGGCATAAGAGAATATTGCCGGTATTATTCAGAAGAACAAAAAGAGAACGGGTAACACATTTATTCAATGTAAAAATAATCCCCTGCAGAAACCTGTGGCTGATATTTTACGTATAGTTTACAAATAGTAACGAAATATTTATTACTGCCAGCCGTTTAATAATTTCCAAATAATTGTTTCCGGATAAAAACGTAATTAACATGATGAGAAAACAATTTTACCCTGCCTGCCTGGTTATCGTATTAATGACAATTGGTCTTCCTGCTGCCGGAAATGAAGATATGCCTGCCTTGAATATTAAAGTGATTG
>CAZFOO010000151.1:0-8055 GCA_964520585.1 uncultured Bacteroidales bacterium | reverse complement strand
ACCTTCACAGGATTATGAGTTTTTGTATAATGCCGGTGTAATGGCTATATTCGGACCGGGAACACCCATATCAGCTGCTGCGGTGAAAATTCTGGATATTCTTCTTGAAATCGAGGAATAAGATAATAACTGGTAAGCATTAGGGTAGCGGGTGCCTGTCCTTGTTATGTCGGGATTGTGTAGATGAAGATCTTACAGTTTAAATAATCCATTAACTTAATATTTTCCAGCATGAGATATCAAGATGAACCAAAAGGATCGGGTGCAGGCCAGGGCTTCGGCGTTGCCGGTTTTGTACTGGGACTGATAGGCCTTATATTATCCTTTATCCCGTGCCTTGGTATGTATGCACTTTTACCGGGAGTAATAGCATTGTTATTCAGTGCAATCGCATTTTCCCAGGCAAACAGGGCAAATGCACCCAAAGGGCTGATAATAGCAGCTATTGTTATTTCTCTTACAGGTACTTTAATTGCATCATGGCAATTGATTATGATCAGACGCGCCACAACCGGATTTGAAAGGGTTAATACTGAATTTCCGGAGACTGTCCAGGATGAGATAAAGGAAAATATCAGACAGGCTCTTGAAGATGCTGAAATACACCGGGATACAGATAGTGATGATACGCTGGTAACTGATAGCGATGAGATGATCGAGGAGCTTGAAAGGCTGGAAGAAGAAAAAACCCGGGAGGAAGAAAAAACCCAGGAAAAGGAGAATAACATGAATGAAGAGGAAGGCGAAGATCTGGGATCACAGTGATTCAACCTGTAACAGCAGCCGACTTTCTTGATTTTCTCTGAAATGGAATCACCATGAAACCTGCTAATCACCGGCGTTTATTCGACTGTTATATTTATGACTGTTTATTGTCAGGGAACCATGGCCTTGAAATCAACTAAGACCAACAGGCAACATTGTGTAACTTCATCCTACCAGCTGATTAATATTCTGGTTGGGTTGATAATAGTATCCGGATTTGCCTGGTTACTGATTCTTCCCGGGGTGAATGATGATTATACCGTTGAATGCGCGCATGTAAAGTTTACCGGTCAGGAATGTGGAACCTGCGGACTCACACGCAGCTTTTCTGAAATGATCAGTGGTGATATTTATTCTGCCTCGGATTATAACAGGAACGGCCCCTTGCTTTTTGTTTTTTTTGTCTCCCAGTTTTTTATGCGGGTACTTGCAGGCTATTCAGTTTTCAGGATAAATGGTTGGAGCAATGGGAATTATAAAGTAAACCGGCAAACAGGTAGTAGCTATTCATATCAAAAAATTCCAGATGACGTACCGGGAAGGATAAGGTTGGTGGCAGTTGCCGATGCCACAATATCCATAATCCTTTTTTTAGCCTGTTTTCGTAATCTGCTTTTTTTCTGGCAATAGTATGTTCCTGGCAACCAGGTACACGGCAACTATACCTTTTTCCGTTCAGGAGAACGGACCCTTAAGGGGGAAATATCTTCCAGGTTAAATTTATCTTTTGCCCTTATGCCTTTAGTGGTCTTTTGCAAAGTACAGCATTCGTTGTAAAGATCATGTTGAAAGAATAATATGTAATTGTTGTTTACTGCTTCTTCCAGAAAGCTCTCCTTTTCCTTGAGAGTCTCCGTTGGGTTCATGTCATAGCTCATAATATAGGGAAGGGGAATATGTGCTGTTGAAGGGAGGAGGTCGGCCATAAAAACAATTGTAGAATCACCATTATTGATAAAAGGGATAAGCTGTCCGGCAGTATGGCCATTATAGAGCCTGACTGCCAGTCCGGGAAACAGCTCCGTGTCCTTATCAATTAGAACCATCTGTCCACTTTCTTTCATGGGCAAAAGATTCTCTTCAAGGAATGAGCTTTTTTCCCTGCTGTTCGGTTGCATGGCGCTTTCCCACTGCACCTTGCTTACCAGATACCTGGCATTCGGGAAAGTCATTTCAAAGCCTGTTTTGCTCTCGTTGTACCTTACCCCGCCACCACAGTGATCGTAATGCAGGTGAGTGATAAGCATATCTGTAACATCGGATGCTTCGTATCCGTATTCTGCGAGTGCTTTATCTATACCCTTTGTTTCATTCAGATGAAAGCGGCTCATGAACTTATCACTCTGCTTGTCGCCGAAGCCATTATCTATCAGTACCACCCGATCTCCGGTATCTATAAGCAGGCTGCGTAACGCCCAGTTGCAAAGATTGTTATCTCCCGCAGGATAAAGTTTTTCCCAAAGGATTTTAGGAACCACTCCAAACATGGCACCACCATCTACCTTGAAATTTGTGATATTTAACGGATAAAGATACATTTGTATAAACTAGGTTAATAAAGTTAATAATCAGTTAATTACATTATGAATGTAAAGAATCTTCAGTCTTTCAAACCCGATGGAACCCTCTCATTAACAAAACAGATCTCCTCCCCGGATAATCCAATTCAGGGTAAAAGTAAAATATTTGATTTACATTTACCGCCTGTTGACAATTATTGTTAATCAACAAATGTTTTTGCCACTAAGATGACAGGATCATTCTTTTCATAATTTTGCGGATATTTATGAAATAGTTTTAACTTTTTGCAGCTAAAAGATAATTAAGTCGTTTACGTGATATTTTTATGAGAATCCATTTTATTGCCATTGGGGGAAGCGCTATGCACAACCTTGCCATAGCACTTAGTAAAAAAGGGTATAAAGTAAGCGGATCGGACGATGCAATTTTTGAACCTTCCCGGTCCAGGCTGATGCATTACGGATTATTGCCAGACGCTCCCGGGTGGTTCCCGGAAAAACTGGATGATCGCCCGGATGCAGTTATCCTGGGAATGCATGCCCGTGCCGGCAATCCTGAATTGCTAAGAGCCAGGGAACTCGGGATAAGGGTTTACTCTTATCCTGAATATCTGTATGAACATGCCAGGGAAAAATCAAGAGTCGTCATCGGAGGAAGTCATGGCAAGACCACTATAACAGCTATTGTATTGCATGTTTTAAAATATGCCGGGATCGATGCAGACTATATGGTCGGCGCTCAGCTCAGCGGATTTGATGTTATGGTCAGGCTTACCGCCACTGCAGATCTAATGGTTATTGAAGGTGATGAATATCTTACTTCGGCGATCGACCGCAGGCCCAAATTTCATATTTACCGTCCCCACCTTGCACTTTTAAGCGGTATCGCCTGGGATCATATAAATGTTTTCCCTACATGGCAGGGGTACAAGGAGGAATTTGTGAAGTTTGTTAATCTGATCGAACCGGGAGGATGCCTGGTATATTGCCGGGAAGACAAGGAAGTTGTCAGTGTGGCTGAAAAGACCCCGGCTGGGATTAAGAAACTTGAATACGGTCTCCCGGAACATGAAATACGAGCAGGCATAACTTATCTGAAAAATAATAACCGGAAAGTCCCCCTGCAAATTTTTGGCAGGCATAACCTCATGAATCTGGAAGGAGCAAGAATGCTGTGTGCAGAGTTAGGTATCAGCAGCGACACCTTTTATAATGCCATAAAAACTTTTGCCGGGGCATCCAACAGGCTTGAATTGTTTGAGCAGAAGGCAAATACCGCTATATTTCGCGATTTTGCCCATTCTCCCTCCAAACTTAAAGCCACGGTAGAAGCTGTAAAAGAACAATATCCAGGCAGGGAGCTTGCAGCTTGTGTTGAGCTGCATACTTTTTCAAGCCTTAGCGGGCAGTTTCTTGAACATTATCGAGGAACGCTTGATAGTGCAGATATTCAAATGGTATATTTCAATCCAATAACCATTGAGATGAAAAAGTTGCCTCCACTGGACACCGAATCCGTAAGAAAGGCATTTGGGAACAAAAGGGTAAAGGTTTATACCGATTCGGCAAAACTTATGAACGATCTGATGGATATAGACTGGAAAGATAAAAATCTGCTAATGATGAGTTCGGGAAATTTTAATAATATTTCCCTTGAACAAATCAGGACAAAGATTTAAAAGACCATTTTAGTGCTTTTAACTATCACACCGTTGGTATCTTTTTCCCTTAAAAGATAGAACCCCTTCTGCAGGTGGAGTTTTTTTATCATGGCTTTCTCTGCAACAATACAGACCAGTTCACCATGAACGTTAAATATTTCTATCTTGTTATTTGCGGTTTTTGAAGTTGATTTCGGCTTCCGTGAAAAAGTGGGGAACTCTTCTTCGATAGTTATTTTGCCGCAAGGGGAATGAATGTATCTTAAAAATTTCATAAAAAAATTTTAATTACATTATACATACTCCACTTATCCCGTTGCAGAGTTATTTATCTAAGGAGGAAAGAACAACAAATTATTATTCCGGATTGATACCTTTATTTTAAACTGGTTCTGGGCAGGGACAGCTATCCCGGTCCACGAGGCATTACAATCAATCCCGGAGGTAAAGATATAAATCATATTTTATTATTCCGGGATGAACTATTTACCGCCTTTATTTTGAAATGACCGTGATTATATCAAACATGAGCGTATACAGGTGATTCGGTATTGTCTTACCGGTATTCATTTGCACGATATCAGATAAACGCAATTTCAGTCCCACTCCCCCCCATCATCCTGCAAGCTACCACTAACAAGAGGAATAATTACCTCTACTCTTGTTCCGCCCGGATTATTATTTTCGTCGTAAAGGTCGGTTATTTTAATATTGTAATCTTTTTGTCCAGGCTGATTCAGCAATCTGACCCTGCGCCGGGTATTCTCGAGACCCACCGATTTGTGATTTTTAGGACGGCCCCTGTTTATTTCGGCCGACTTATCCCTGCCTATGCCATCATCTTCTACGGTGCATTTCAGTGCATTATCTCCCGAAGCTTCAAAGCGGACTTTAAGCATGCCGGGTTTATCTTTGTGAAGCAAACCGTGCAATATTGCATTTTCAACAAATGGTTGCAAAAGCATTGGTGGTATTTGATACTGGTGTGAATCAAGTATTGGATCTATCTTTATCTCATAAGAAAATTTATCTTCAAACCGCATTAGTTCGAGGCTGATATAGTTTTCTATAAAAGCAACCTCCTCTTTTATGCTTACCGAACTCCTGAAAGCTGATTCTAGTGTCTGTCTGATTAATTTGGAGAAATAGCCTATAAATTGAAAGGCATTGTTTTTGTCGTTGTTTATAAGATAATACTGGATTGAGTTGATAGCATTAAAAGTGAAATGTGGATTCATCTGGGCCTGAAGAGCTTTTATCCGGAGTTCTGAAATTTCCCGTTCCTGGTTGAGTTTGCGGATCTCTGTTTCCCTGATGTATTTTACACGCAGGATCAGTGTGATCCAGAATCCTGTTATCAGCATGATTCCTGCCAATGTATAGAACCACCAGGTTTGCCACCAGGCTGAAACAATATGGAAAGCAAATTCTGTAATGAAACTGGTGCTGTTAAGATAGTCTGGCATACCCGGATTTTATTATGAACGTCTTGTCAGCCGTTTCAAAAACTCTTCACTTCTGCGGTGTGCAACTTCCAGCTCTTCTCCGTTGTGAAGTGTTATGATACCTTCTCCCTTTCGGTATGTTTGAACATAATTAAGGTTTACCAAAAATGATTTGTGTATTCTGAAAAACAGTTCCTGTGGAAGTATTTCTTCCATCTGCTTCAGACTGCGTGAGACCATGTAAGTGAATTGCCCCCTTAAAAATACGATGCAATAAGATTCCTGGGCCTGACAGTATATTATATTTGAAATTTCTTCCATCTGGTAACCATCTCTTGTAGGAAGGGCTATGCTGTTAAAAGTGTTGCCCTGGGAATGAAAATTATTTATCAGGGTTTTTGCCCGGGCCTTATTTTCTTCAGGCGTTACATTTAGCTTCTCAAAGCGGTCCATCAGGTCTGTAAGTTCTTCATAGCTTACCGGTTTTAGAAGGTAGTCAAATGCAGCAACCTTAATGGCTTCTATGGCATATTGTTCATAAGCCGTACAAAATACCACCTGGAAAGGTAACTGTTCGAAATGATCGAATAAAGCAAATCCGTTTTGCCCGGGCATCTCAATATCAAGAAAAACTATATCCGGATTATGCTTTTTTATGGCGGCTACTCCTTCTGAAACTGATGACGCAAGGTCCAGTACTTCAAGGCGGTTTCCAACAAAACTCCTTATTAATTGCTGAAGTGTGATTCTGGCATACTTTTCATCATCAATGATTACGCAGGAAGCCATAGTTATTTCAAATTTGTGGCAATATATAAAGAAAAATGTAAATTTGCACCCATATTATGAATTTCATGGATTTACCTTCTTTTTTCGATATTTTTCTTCAGAATTTAATTAATACATCGTGGATTGAAATTATTGCCGTTACTTTTGGAATGGCGAGTGTGTGGTTTGCCAAAAAGGAGAATATCCTTGTTTACCCAACAGGGATAATAAGTGTTCTTATCTATGTATACATATGTTTTATTGCCAGGCTGTATGCAGATATGGGCATCAATTTTTTTTATTTTATAATGAGCGTTTATGGCTGGTATATGTGGACCCGCAAAGGAAAGTCCACGATGTTGCTCGAAATATCCAGATCGGGCCGGTGGGGGCACCTGGCCAGTGTGCTGGCTACAATAGTATTATTTGCATTATTGACCTACGTTTTAATCAGCTTTACCGACAGTGATGTGCCTTTATGGGATTCATTTACAACAGCAGTTTTTATTGTTGCCATGTGGCTGATGGCCAGGAAGAAAATAGAACACTGGATAGCATGGATGGTTGGTAATATAATATCAGTACCTTTGTATTTTTACAAGGATCTGGTATTTACCAGTTTCCAGTACATGGTTTTCTTGATTCTTGCCATTTGGGGTTATATGGAATGGAAAAAGAGATTAAAAAGTGAAGCAATGGAAAACCTGGGTATATAGATTGATTATCTGGAAAATTAATAAATTTGAAAAATAGGATCATAATCTTTTTTCTTGCACTGTTATTTGGGGGTTTTCTGCACTCCTGCAGGGAAGAGTGTACCTATAAGCCAAGATCGCTTGCCGGGATTTCATTTCATTCTGTCGTGGAGGGAACTGAACAGCAGTTACCAGTTGACAGTCTTTCAGTAATGGGCCTGGGAAAGGAAGACAGTTTGCTTTATGATCAGGTTAACAATGCCGGTTCCGTTGTTCTGCCCATGAATGGTTCAGACATAGAAACAGCCTTCATCTTTAAATTTGACCGCGGCACAGATACTCTTTGGCTTGACTATGAGGTTATTCCCGTTTTTTTGTCGCCTGAATGCGGATTTATACTGAATTTTGAATTGCTGGAGACAAATCACACTGTAAATGTGATCGATTCAGTTGTAATTGTAACCAGCGAAATAACCAGTTTTGATGATACGAATATCCGGCTATATCATTAGTATCGGGTTCCTGATGCTTCTTTCCCCGGCCTTTGCCCAGACAGAAGAGGATGATCAGCCTTTACTTGTGCCACCTGACACCCTTTATGAACCGGCATTAAGGATTGGCCTTAATTTGGTTCGTCCTTCTGTAGTATTCGTTGAGCCATCAAGGTTTGGCCTGGAGGCTGTGGCAGATTATAACCTCGATCAGGAGTATTTTGCCGTTGCTGAAGGGGGATTCTCACGTCGTTATCTTGATGAACCATCTTATAATCTTAAAGAGAACGGAATATTTATAAGGATCGGTGCCGACAGGAATTTTTATCATTATCTGAATGATGTAATTGCTGTAGGCGCCAGGCTCGGGGCCTCCGTTTACGAGCGTAAGGCCCCTTTAATTTCTGTTGAAGGCGGATATTGGGATGAATACAGTGGATCTCTTGGTTCAGACACATTCTTCAGGCAATGGGCCGAAGTCGTGGTAACATTGAAAACCGAAATTTTCTCCAATATTTTTGTAGGATGGAATCTCCGGGGAAAACTGCTTTTGTTTGACAAAAAGGACAGATACATGCAGGATCGTTATATTCCCGGATTTGGAGGGGGCACAGCAAACAGCAAAGCAGGGTTTGATTTTTATATTTATTACAGGTTTCCGTTAAAATGATGAAATATTTTTTGTAGAAAAAAAAATATATATATCTTTG
>CAZFOO010000150.1:0-8101 GCA_964520585.1 uncultured Bacteroidales bacterium | reverse complement strand
GCATTTCTTCATCCGTAAAAGGCAGTAAGCCTTTGCGTACGATTAGTGCACCGCTTCCGAAGGGGGCATACATTTTATGTCCGGAAAAGGCCATGAAGTCGATGCTGCAAGCCTCCATGTTGATGCTGCGGTGAGCAACAAGCTGTGCAGCATCTACAAGCAGTTGTGCGCCATAGCGTTTGCATAGCCTGCCAATGGTAGCCAGTTCGTTGCAGCTGCCAGTAATGTTTGATGCCCCGCTCACGGCCACCAGGCTTATCCGCTTATTGCCATGCAAGTATGTTGTGTTATAATCCGATAGCAATTTCTCCAGTTCGTCCAGATCAAAAAAGCCATGCTGATCCACCGATAGCCTGATAAACCCATGATTAGGTACATTTCGCCATGGCAGGTCATTTGATGAATGCTCGAGGATTGAACCCAGTATCTGTGGTTCAGTTCCATCAGTTGGTCTATTGGCTATGCTACCTGCCACAAGGTTAATAGCTTCGGTGGTATTGACTGTAAAAAGCACATCATACTTATCCTCCGGCGCATTGAATGATGCTGACACCAGCTTTTTAACTGTACTGATGATGTTTTGACACACCGATTCCGGTTGTTGGTATGCTTTTCTGAAAGCATGCCATACCGGTAAAATGGCAGGGGTGCTGGCGCTGTTGTCGAGGTTGATTAATGGTGTTGTCCCTTGCGAACAGGGAACCTGCACCCCATGGCCAATCCATTGCTGCCTTAGCTCAGTGAGCAGCTCTTTTCCGTTGAGCTCATTCAGGGAATCCCCGAACAGAATTTCATCCACAGTGCATGATTCAGCAGTTTTATTACTGAAAGCATCCTTCCCCTGTTCTTTTATCAGCAACAAGGCTTTGGTAAAAGCAATGCAGTTCACGATAGCGGGTGTGCCAGCTTCGAACCGGTCAGGGGCATTGGCCCACATCACCCAGTCATTGCCATATAGCCTGGTGGTGCCACCACCACTGATGGGAGGTGTACTGTCGGGGAAAGCATTATGCCTAACCGCCAGAGCAGTAACACCCAGGTTCAGACCTATATCGGCAGAAGCTATCATGTGTATCGTATCGTGTTTAAACGTTTTTACCAGCAGGGAAGCCCGATAAGGTGAACAGAAAACAACTGTATAATTACGTGGATTGAGTCCAAGATGTGCAAGTACGATAAGCCGTGCTTTGTCATAAATATGGGTGGTAACAGCCGAAGCAGGCCCACTTCCACGGTGTACATTGGCATAGGTTTCGAGAACTGCATACATGCTGTTTTCCAGCTGGACGTATGCATCTGCTTTAACAGGTTCGCTTTTTATGGTTGAGGATCTTGTCATGGTTTTTATTTCTTTTCTTTGGTTTGTTTGGGTTACGCCTGTAATAAAAATATGAATACTTAATCAAGCGGCTTCGCAAATGTAAGCGAAACGAGGAAGGCTGGTTTATTCATTGGCTATTCTCTCAATAAAAGCATCATAAATTTCAACGATTTCTCCTTTGAAGTTTTCGCTATTCATATGCACATTCATAAAGGCGGCAGAGTCTTCTTTCAGCTCAGTGGGTGCAATTAAATCAATAGGAAAAGCTTCACAATGCATGCACTTTTCGTTCAATAGGCTTTTTACCTGGTTGAAAACCAGATTATGCCCAAACTTGTTGTTTTTATCCATGAAAGAGCTGCCACAACAGGTTACGAATATCAACATTTTAATTTTTGGGCGGTACTTAACCACAAAGTTCTTCAGTGGAACGATGAGCTTTCCCATCCAAATTGGCCCGCAGAGAACTACACGGTCGTAATCTTCTATCCTGTTTTTGAGTTTTCTGTTTCCCATATTCAAACCCATTAGCATCAATAAATGGGCATTTAGGCGAGGTTTAATTTCCTCAATTTCGCATTTCAAATCATTGGCAATTATATGTGCCAAAAATCTGTTGCTGCCCTTGTGGGAGTAATAGTAAACAATAGTTTTCATTTTTTCGACCTTATATCAATCCAAAATAATCCCTTTTTTAGCGTGCAATTCTTAAGGTTTGAGCAATCAAATGCTTTCCTAAATGTTTTATATGGATAAGTAACCCTGAACGGCGAAAGGAACAAACCCATAAAACTTGTTCGGATATCGGAAATAGCAATGTGCCCATTATCCTTAATATTTCGTTGAACCTCGTTTAGCACGCTAGTCATATTATCAACGTAGTGCAAAACATTTAAGCAAAGCACCACGTTAAAAGAATTATCATCAAAGGGTAAATTTGAAATATCTCCTTTAACAAAACTAATTTTGTCAGATTTGTTACGGCTTTTAATAAACGCTGTTGCATGCTCAATCATTAAATCAGAATAATCAACGCCCAAAATTTCTGCATCTGGGAAAGCATCGGATAGCATAATGGCCATATAGCCGGTACCTGAACCCAAATCAAGAATTTTGCCATTTTTGAAATTTCTGTCCTTCAGGAATTTAATAAACTCCTTTCCGAATATTTCAACAATCGTTGGTCGCCCTTTTGCATACAATTTAACACCTTCTTTCTGCAAAAAGAATGTAGTTTTATTTTCTTTGGTGATTTTCATATTGTCAATCTAATAAATGGCTTACAATTATTAATTTACCATAACCAATCCCTTTGTTCTATCTCATTCTTAATCACATCGAATGCCATCTTATCGATTCCATTACCTTCCCATGTTCTAATGCCAATGGCTCTAATATACTTAATGAACGATTTATTTCCAGGTACACCATAAGAATGGGCCGTTTCCCTTGCGGATGCCTCTGAAACAACGTTAAGCCGCAGGATGCTTACGTATGGTATTTGTCCCCTATGCAGGTCCCATGCCTTGAAAAAATTACAGAAGAACTGAGCCTGCATACTCTCGCTGCTCTTGAGGTGGGTTGAAGAGGGGTAGCCCACCTCTTGGAGGAAAAGTTCCATTTCAGGAAATTTGGACACGGATACCTGCAGATCGCTGAAAACAAGATCGGGCGACTTAACCGAGAAGTCGTTGTTTATGGTGTAGTAGGTAAATGAAACCTTATCGACTACCGAAGCCAAATCAACCCAAGGGCTGCTATTATTTATCGTTCCATAAAGTGTAACCGTAAAGTACAGGGGGATTCCGCATGAGTTAATCCTGGGCCTAATCCCTTCAAGAAATTCTTTGTAATCGCTAACCTGATCATTATTGCTGATCCAAGCGTAATGGTCAATCTCATTCCCAACCGAAAGTGCGATAACCCTCTCGGGGTTAATAACACCATTGTTTGGGTTGAAGATGGCATCAATCAAACTGTTAAAGCGCTCTATTACAATGGGATTATCAAACTTAAGGGTTGATAGATCGGCTGGAAGAAATCGCCCGGGTATATCGATGGGGGTTATGATTAGCGAAAGTGAGGCTCCTGTTGATTCCGAGAAGCCATTCAGTATCTCGTAAAGCTCCATAGCATGGCCATTGTATACCCCAGACTGGCTGTTTTCGAATGCATTCCAGGGTTGTAGTCGCTGAATGAAACCCGCATTAAGTTCGCCTTTGGCGATATCGAAATTCTCTCCAAAATCGCCTTTTTCGTTGAAGTCAAGGATATCGAAGGCAATGGTACGATTACCCCGAAGTTCGGTATCATGTTCGCATTGGATGAAAACATCATCATTGTTAATATCGGATTTACAGCCCGATACAATTGTAACGGTAAGGATGAGGGCAATGCAAGTAGTTGAAAAATACAGATTTCTCATTGGCTATATACTTTATTGAATACAAACGGAAAAATATGAATTATCCATCATTTTTTGACCAAAAAATATCTTACCCACAACAAATTAGCAATAAATTAATATATCTTTTGGATTTTTACTCAATCCTTAGCGCAACATTACCCTTTTTTCGGACGATTTCAACGTACCAGTAGGCTTCTACAATTTGGTCAATTGGATAAATATTATCACTGGTCGGTTTTATTTCCCTTTTATTCTAATATGTCCTTAGGAACCATTTATTCCTCTTTACTAACATATTTTTTCTCAAGAATACATTCATCAATCCACTGAAATTATAAATGGCTTAACTGTGGGCTATAACCTTTGGCTTTTTGAACTAACGGGATTTTCAACAGGATTCTACCTGTTTCATATCATGCTGCAAGTATTAAGCTGGAATCATCTAAATTATCTAGAATAATCGATCCCGAATCCTGCTGATTGTTTTTCCCTGTTAGCATGTTCTGCTTAAATTGTTATTTGCGTGTGTTCTCCAGCCTTTGTAATAAAAATACCTTCATGGTTTTCAAAATTGGATAACCCAATATTGCTAAGAAACACAGAAAAGTTATCTTCAAAATTTGCTTTTAAATAGTTCCAGTCTGCTATACTGGATTCCTTGCCATATCTTTCTCTATCTGCATTCTGCAACCTGCAACAAATCAACAACTCAAAAGGGTGGTATCAAAATGTTTAATCTAATGGCAACGTTTTAAATCCTCACTAAAAGGTTAAAGCTGGTGGGCGTTTTTTTATATCTTTTTATCTTTTTCATTATTCAATTAAAAGATACTGTGGTTGTGCTGTTTATTCCCAATTTCATTTAAACATTGACTGCTAAATGAGAATCTATTTTCCCGGGGGAACTTAGAATTATTCTTGACTATATCGGAAACAGAACTCCTGAATCTCTCCATACTGATACGGCTATTACCACAGTAATGGATGGCTTTTATAAAAACCTTGCGATAGTTGTAGTACGGGAAAAAGCACCTGAAATACTTTCAGTCGTTTTTGGATTACTTTTACTTCGCTATTTTAACGGTCGCATTACCCCCTGGTCTGTACTTAGAAAAATGCTTCTAAAAATTATCAATAACCGATAAGCGTTATCAAACTGATACTTCCGGAGCATTTTAACCCGCTAATGAAGGCAATGCCATATCAGTTACTTTTATAAATAATCACATTATTCAACCCGGATTCAATCTACCTGAAAGTGAAAAGATAAATTATTTTGTTGCTTCAATTGCCTTCCGGTTTATTGGGGGAGTTCCATATACAAATAATCTTGAGAGTGATCCCGAGGAGTTAAGGGATGTAAATAAGAAAAGCACCTTTCATCCGGGGAACCTACCAAAAAACCCCTTACAAAAAAAGTGCTGTTTCCGCTAACCTAACCTAACCTAACCTTAATATTTAAATAGAAACTATACTGAAAATTATTAAAAAAAAACTCCACTGAGTTTTTAAGGAACCGTCATTGTGAACTTCTCACCTGCAAATTACGCTATCATTCATTAACTGAATCTTAAGCCAACAATAAAAAATTAATAAAATCTTTAATAAAAACATAATCTATTGTTAATGAGCATATAATAAGTATGGGCTTTCTTTGTAAACAAAACCACTGCTTAAAAACACCCATTATAAAACGATCGTAATTTCAGATATTCATCAGGGTTCAGAAGATTCAAGGGCAAAAGAGGTGCTGAGGTTTTTGAAAAACTATACGTGTGATACCCTGATACTCAATGAAGATATTATAGACGGAGGATGGCAACTGAAGCAATCAGGTAAGTGGAGGGAAAAGCATACCAGGTTACTTAAATTGGTTATGGAAATGTCTTCCTCACTGAAGTCAAAAATTTTCTACATTACCGGAAACCATGATGATTTTCTCAATCATATTGCCCCTTTCCACTTTGGAAATATCTCCATCCTCAGAGATCATATTATTAAGAGCAGAAATAAAAGGTATTATGTAACACACGGCGATATTTTCGATACCATCACGATGAATTTCAGGTGGCTCTCCAGCCTTGGCGATACAGGGTATACATTTCTTCTATGGCTCAAAGGCATATAACAAAAGGCTCCTCAGAAAAGGCCTACCCTACCATTCACTTTCTAAAATAATCAGGTATAAGGTCAAGAGGGCCAATTGTTACATCTCCAGATATGAAAATGAACTTGTCAATATTGCAAGGGTAAAAAAATGCGACGGTGTAATCTGCGGCCATATCCATATACTAATAATAAGCAGGTATGAGAATATAATCTACATGAATTCGGGCGACTGGGTTGATTCTCTCAGTGCACTTGTTGAGGACTATTACGTAAACTGGAAAATTAACTACTATTCCGAACTTCCAAATGAAAAAAAAGATGCGGGAATGAATGTAAAATCGCGCAGTCTGCTTCAACAGGAAACTTTGACACCTGAAGCACCTGTCTCAACTTCGGCATCTGCAGTTAGATCAGCACCTTCAGAACTTTCAGCACATTTTGCAAACAAGCGACGAAAATTCAAACCTGTAACAATAAATAGATAAAACCTAACGCCGCAGGATAGAAATAGGGGATGCAGGAGCAGGCCATACATTAAAAACTCACGACTGAAAAGTTAAGATCCCGACCATAATAATTATTATATTTATTTTTATCCTAGAGCTTCTTTCAGCCTTTGGTAAAAAAAGAAATTTACAAACCACCGGAATTCAAAGGACTGAATTGAATAAGAAATAATTTGGAAATCTAAACATTACGGAAATCCTGTATAATATCTGCAATTAATGCGAACATCAAGAGTTATTCTGCTGCTACTCATAATACAATTACCAGCAGCCCGGTTATCGCAACCTTACGATCAGACAGTAAGAGGCATCGTAACCGATTCTCATATTGGGCCCCCTTTGCCTGGTGCAACGGTAATACTAACTTCAAAAGAAAACACAAAAGGAACAACTACCGGTTCTAATGGCCGCTTTCAATTCATTTACATTTTTGTAGGCAGACATAAACTGGAAATCTTCTATGTAGGAAAGGTTCTGACAAGGTTAAATACAAAAACAATATCTCTATGGAAAAGAAACTAAGAACAACAGCCATCGTACTGTTATTATTCAATGGTTTTACAGCCATTTGGGGAGGGGGCGGACTAATATACGATCCCCGGGGAGATTTCATGCAAATGCCCCTTGACCTCCTTACCTGTTCACCATTCACCAATTATCTTATACCTGGCATTATACTTTTCACAATGAATGGTTTATTAAGCGTGATAATAGCAATCCTCGCTATAAAAAGAAACAGGTACTATCCCCGGTTAATAATCCTCCAGGGGATTATCCTGACCGGCTGGCTATCCGTCCAGATAATTATGTTAGAAATATTTTATGCTCCCATGCACGTCCCCTATTATTTTATCGGGCTGGGATTGATCGTAACAGGGTATTTCCTTTCAAGGGAACGGAAATATTAGGCATAAATCTGGCAGTTAATTAAGTAGATATTATCCCTTTCGGGGAAGAGGACACTTTTCAAATGTCGCAGTCCCATTTTTACTGACCTTTCGTCTTTTATTATACAATTTATAATTATTACGTAATCAAGATATGTATGCGAACGCTGGTCGTATGATCGCATCAAACAAATTCTGGGCTGAACGACTTTTATAGTTCCTTTCTGATTAACTTGCAATTCTTTTTAATTTAAGGATTACGAATAACCTGCGTCCATACTATTCGGTCTAAGTCAAAAGTGATCCCGACATCCGGTTTCGGGATTTGTTATTCTTTATTTTCATGCATTTATTATTTAGATGATGTAAAATGAATACTCTTATCGATACGCTTTTATCCATTGAATTTCAAGATGAAACTCACCGGCCTGTTTATCAGATATTAAGAATCCCACTTGTTGAATATCTTCCGGTGAGACAGGTTCCGTGTCTGGCAGTATTCGTCCTCTGAATACAGGCACGCATTTGTCGAAAGGAACAGAGATTGTTTGCCACTGATCTATATCAGTTTCAAAGTGATATATTCCCCGAAAAAACAGCAGTATTACTATCACTCAAAATGAAGCTGCTTTTCGAGAGGCCACCCATAACGCCATCATTGACAACCAGCCAGTCGTCCACATTTTCTAATGTGCCAAAGTCAAATAATATGGCCTCATCTGAAGCCCTGTTGTATGAATTCATCGATATGATCCCTGTTGTGATAAATTTTGAAAACCCCGCACAAGTTACCAAAAAAAATGTTCCATTGTTAAAATGTTTTTTAGTACTACCTTAACTTATCAATCCTGTTGCAAATCTCACGGCCTTT
>CAZFOO010000149.1:0-8296 GCA_964520585.1 uncultured Bacteroidales bacterium | reverse complement strand
ATTCCGTGCAAAATATAACTAATTGAATATTAACTTGATTAACCTGATTTGTACAAATGAAGCTTCCGGGAAAAACTATTGAGAGATTGAGCCAGTACAGGCGGATTTTACTAAACTGCCTGAGTTCTGGAAAGACACATATTTATTCTCACGAACTGGCAAATATGCTTAATCTTACAGCTGTGCAGGTACGAAGAGACATTATGCTGATGGGATATTCCACAAGTCTGAAAAAAGGTTATGATATAAACGAATTGATAAAAGTAATCGGCACCATACTTGATACCCGTAAAGGTCAGAATGTTGCGGTTGTGGGTGTTGGGAATTTTGGTAGGGCAATAACAGGATATTTTACTGGTAAACGTTCCAAGCTCAATATAGTGGCTACTTTTGATACTGATCCCTCTAAGATCAACCGGGTTATTTCCGGCGTAAATTGCTATCCTGTCCAGCAGTTATCCCAAATGATAAAAGAACTTGATATTACCATAGCTATTCTGACCGTTCCTCCCGATCATGCAGAAAGTGTAGCCGAATCGCTGGTTATCGCAGGCATAAAAGGGATACTTAACTTTACTTCTGTCCCACTGAATATTTCCGGGAACGTATATCTGGAAGATTACGACATGATAACTTCAATTGAAAAAGTTGCTTATTTTGTCAAAAAGAACAGTTCAGTTTCGTAAATTCGCGACTTGAAAAATAAATTGGTCGCCGATGCAGGTACATTATGGACTGGACAAGGAGTTTAATATACGTAATCCTGTTATTACAACAGGATCCTTTGATGGCGTTCATGTAGGACACAAGACTATACTCAACCGCTTGAGGAAGATAGCCCGTGACGTTGACGGAGAATCAGTACTGATTACCTTTTATCCTCACCCCAGAAAGGTGCTTTATCCGGATACGGCTGGCAGGGAACTGAGACTTATAAACTCCCAGAGTGAAAAAATAAAGCTGCTTAAAACAACAAAACTTGATCATCTGATCATCGTTGATTTTACAATTGAATTCTCAAAAATAAGCTCTGCTGATTTTATAAGAAAGATACTTGTTGGAAGGCTTGCGGCAAGAAAAGTTGTTGTAGGGTTTAATCACCATTTTGGTCATAACCGCGAAGGCGATTATGAGTATTTGTATGAGCTGGGCCGTTACTTTAATTTTGAGGTAGAAGAAATTCCTCAACAGGATATAGATAATGAGACCGTTAGTTCGACCAAGATAAGAAAGGCTCTTAAAGACGGCAACATACAAAGAGCCAATGCCTATCTTGATCATCACTATATTATTCGGGGAAAACTCGAAAAAGGCGACATTAAATTGTATGATAAGGGATTTCCCACCCTGCGGTTGCCGGTTGAAGAAGATACCAAACTTATCCCTCCGGATGGTATCTACGCCATTCATGTCATTTCGGGTAGCATCTATTACCGTGGGATGATTAAAATAAAGCGGCCGTCCGAAACCGATTCCGCAAGCTCCTGCAACATTGCTCTTGAGCTTCACTTGTTTGATTACAATATCAATCTTGTTGGACAGACTGCAACAATATTTTTCCATAAACAAATAAGAGACGATACTATTTATACAAATGGATATGATCTGTTGTCAGAATTAAGAGAAGCAAAGGAGGAAACCGAAGAATTGATTTATTGATATAATTATTTTTACACGCACTAATCAGATTATAATATTGCCATTTCGGCCGACTTTTATAAATGATGAAATAACAGGTTTTAAACATATGCTTTTTATTTATAGAATCTGATGAACCAGGTTAACCCGGCTATAGAAGATACATGGAAAGAACTTTTGAAAGATCAGTTCAATGCTGCTTATTTTTTAGAGCTGAAGAAGTTCTTACTTAAAGAAAAAGAGAAACAGAGGATATATCCCCCCGGTAAAGAAATTTTTAAGGCCTTTAACCTTACTCCCCCTGGTAAAGTAAGAGTAGTAATCCTCGGACAGGATCCTTACCATGGTAATGGTCAGGCTCATGGTCTTTGCTTTTCAGTGCGCCATGGTGTCAACCCGCCTCCATCATTAAAAAACATTTTTAAAGAACTAAAAGATGATCTTGATATGCCATTGCCTGCTCACGGTAATCTCGAAAACTGGGCCCATCAGGGAGTCCTGCTTCTGAATGCGACTCTCACCGTAAGAGCCGGCCAGGCTGGATCTCATCAGAACAGGGGATGGGAAAGGTTTACAGATGCAGCTATAACAGCACTTTCTTTAGAATTTTCAGGTATTGTATTCCTGCTTTGGGGGCGTTATGCGCAGGCAAAAGAGGCCCTTATCGATCTGGATAAGCACCATGTTTTAAAAGCCTCTCATCCATCACCCTTTTCTGCTTTTAATGGATTTTTCGGCTGCAGGCACTTTTCTAAAGCAAATAAAATACTTGTTAGCCAGGGAAAAGATCCGGTTGACTGGACATTATAATATTTTAGATATTTATGAGTTTTTATAACAGTAATTTACGGATAGTCCACCTAAAATTTTACCGGTATTAGCCGAAAAGCCGGACGGCATTTTTCAAATTCATGATTTTTAAGTTAACTTCGCCTGAATGATTTACGTATCCAGATACTTAATTTAAGAAATATAACCCGCATGCAGTTCAATCCCGAAAAGTGCAGTATCAGAGATCAGCGAATGAAACCGTTCATAGATCCTGAAGAGATATGGGGGCTAATTCATAATACCAAAGCTACTCCTGAGCGAGTCAGGCAGATCATATCGAAATCACTGGGCAAGGAGAGACTTTCGTTGGAGGAAACTGCCGTACTGATAAATGCCGACACACCGGAACTTATTGAAGAGATCAAGGAGGGAGCAAGAGAACTTAAAAAAAGAGTTTATGGCAACCGGATTGTTCTGTTTGCCCCTCTGTATGTTGGTAATAAATGTACGAATAATTGTACTTATTGCGGCTTCAGAACATCCAACAAGTTTGCAGTGAGACAAACCCTTACCGATTTACAGCTGGTGAAAGAGGTGGAAGCACTTGAGGACAACGGCCAGAAACGGCTTATTCTTGTTTACGGGGAGCATCCTGCCTATGATGCGAATTACATTGCTCACACTGTTAAAACCGTTTATTCGGTAAAAAAAGGTAATGGTGAAATAAGAAGAGTAAACATAAATGCCGCTCCTCTTGATATAGATGGTTTCCGGATAGTAAAGGATGCCGGAATAGGTACTTACCAGGTATTCCAGGAAACATATCACCATGATACTTACCGGAAATTTCACCTTGGCGGAAAAAAGATGGATTACGAATACCGGCTTACTGCGCTGGACAGAGCCCAGGAGGCTGGTATTGATGATGTGGGGATCGGTGCTCTTTTCGGATTGTATGACTGGCGTTTTGAGGTACTTGGGTTGGTACGGCATACAAATCACTTTGAGGCTTGCTACAGGGTCGGTCCCCATACCATTTCTTTTCCCAGGATACAGGATGCTTCATCTGTAGACGTAGATCCGCGTTACATTGTCAGCCATGAAGAATTTATCCGACTGGTGGCCATTCTCCGCCTTGCAGTCCCCTATACCGGAATGATCCTTACCGCCAGGGAGAATGCAATGGTCAGAAGGGAAGTCATGAAATTTGGGGTTTCCCAGATCGATGGAGGAACAAAGCTGGAAATGGGTAGTTATTCGGATAGCATCAACGAAGATCAGGACCTGAATAAAGAACAGTTTAAAATAAATGATTCAAGATCGCTTAATGAGATTATCGATGAGTTGCTTGATGATGGCTATCTTCCTTCGTTTTGTACGGCCTGTTACAGGAAGGGACGAACAGGCGAACATTTTATGGAATTCTCGGTGCCTGGTTTTATAAAAAGGTTTTGTTCACCAAATGCAATATTAACACTGGCCGAATACCTTGAGGATTATGCGCCACCGGATACTGCTGAAAAGGGCTGGAAAGTAATTGAAGATAACCTGAAAGAACTTCAAGGTGATAAAATAAATAAGGATATACGGGAACGAATTGAGCTGATCAAAAAAGGCCGGAGAGATATTTACTTTTAGGTTTTCAGGATGTTCCGGTGTAAAACATAAATTGAGATATGACGGTATTGGCCAGGTTTGAAGTCCCCAGTTAAGCAATACTTTCGATTAACAGGTAAATAATAAATAAACAGGCATTTCAATAATCATGATAAACGAATTACGTGTTTTAGGACTTCAGGTTTTCGACCGCATTAAAGAGGCAGGCCTTACCCAGTCTGTTCTGTCCAGATATGCCCATTGCATATCCACCAGGCTTGGTTTCCACGAACTGACAAGTGAAGTATGCAGCCGTGACGGCTTTATAATTCTGGAGCTGTCAGGGGATCGTGGTGAATGGGATAAGCTGCAAAAAGAGCTTGAGGAGATTGGCGGACTAAATGTGCAGGTTATGTCGTTTGATTTTGATGCCCGCTGATATGAGTGATTATTGTATAAATGTTTTGTGAAACAGACAATGTTGAATGAAGGCAGTCAGTCCTTTAGCCTTTGATAGTTTGGATTTTAGTAGAAAATACAGAATTTTATAATGTTTAAAACCAGTTAAATCATGGACAAGGAAATCCGTATTCTTGGTGTACTTATTACCAACCGGGAAAAAGAAGCAGGTAATGTTCAGCGGCTTCTTACCAAATTTGGGTGTTCAATAAAAACCCGTCTTGGACTTCATGAAATTTCGACCGACCTTTGCAGTCCATGCGGACTCATACTTCTTGAACTTCTAGGTGATACATCAGAAATGGACAAACTCGAAAAGGAACTAAGTCAGCTGAATGGAGTTCAACTGAAAAAGATGGTTTTTAAAACATAAAGAGACGTATTAATTTTCACGGGTCACACCGGGAAATATTATCCACTGTTCCCCTGGAAACTCCTGGGTAATATACTGATAATCATGAAACCAGCTGAAAAAACAGAGCAAAAATTTAAGCTAAAGCACTTACCTGCTCTGTTAAAAAAATCCGCTATCTCCTGGAACAGTGATGACCCCTGGCGTCTGAGTGCTATAGTTGCATATTATGCAATATTGTCGTTGCCCGGACTACTGGTAATAATTGTAAATGTTGTAGGCTATTTCTGGAGTACCGAGATAGTTGAAGGGGTAATATATGATGAGTTGGAGGCGGCAATGGGGACTTCTGCGGCTGACGGAGTTCAAACTATTCTGGAAAGTGCCGGTGAGGAGGGTCAATCTCTTGTTTCAACCATTATTAGCATAGGTGCTATGATATTTGGTGCAACCGGAGTGTTTTATCATTTGCAGCTTTCTATTAATAAAGTATGGGGAATACAGTCCGATCCAAAATCGGAGATTTTAAGATATCTGTTAGACAGGGTCAGAAGTTTTGGCTTTGTTTTGGTGGTTGCCTTTTTATTATTGGCCAGTTTTGTTGTTTCAGCCTTATTATCAGCTCTGCATAATTATATCGGTATATGGTTACCCGAATTAAGTATGTATTTGTTACAGGTACTTAATTTAATAATACCCTTTGCGGTAGTAACCTTGTTATTTGCCCTCATATTTAAATACCTGCCGGATGCCTATATAAGGTGGAAAACAGTCTGGATAGGCGCCATAATAACATCCTTTTTATTCACTGCAGGCAAGGAACTTCTAAGTTTTTACTTTAGCGAAGCCAGTCCCGGCAGCATTTATGGTGCTGCCGGTTCACTGATCATAGTTATGCTTTGGGTTACTTATTCCTGCCTGATATTACTTTTCGGTGCTGAGTTTTCATGGGTTTATTCCCGCTGGTATGGCCATGGAATCAGGCCTAAGAGCTACGCCAGATCTGTTATCTCCCCATAACAGATCCAAAGAAAAGTGCATTGGCAAATAATTTATTGGTCCCGAACCAAAATGCCCTGAAATTTGGGTTATTGGTAAAAGATATTATTTTGCCCCTTCCCCTTGAATTGATCAAAATGCCGGCCGTATTATCCAGATGGTTAATATAAGGCTCCCATGCATAACCGCTCATGAGTGAATTTTCTGTGAACAGCAGGGGATTGGCAAATGGACTGCTGTCCGGGTTGGCTGCCAGTGTTCCCGTCACATAATAAGGCATAAGTTCATTTCTGTACCCGTATCCTATTGGATGAGTAATATCAAGTCTTGTTTCAAATATTGATCCGGATATACGCCTGGCACCCCTGTATTCGGAACGTATGCTGTAAGGAAGAAATTCCGGTTCCTCCTGTTCGGGAACAGATTTAAATTCTATATCTGCAAAATCATTTCCGTCAAGCCATTGATTTGCACTACCAAAGGCAACTATATTACCGCCTGACCTAATCCACCGGTTGAGTGAGGCCTTGCCGGAGTCGTTTATGGCATTATAACTGCCTGATACCATCACAATGATATTATAACGGCTCAGATCGATGTTGTTTATCCTTTCAACTTCAATCTTTGTTACCGGCATAAAATATCTCTGATCAAGAAGATGCCAGACTTCACCTGCTTCCCGGCTGTTGGTACCCGGACCTGTCAGCATCAGTACCTCCGGTTTTGTAAGATTCCCGAAACTGCCACTGCCCAGGTGTATGCCCTCCTGCGCAAAGCTTGTTTCAACAGAATGAATTGTGATACCGGCATTTTTTGCTGCCTGGGCAACAAATTCATATACATCTTCCATATCATGGTCCTGTGTACGTGCAGGAATGAGAATTGAACCGTAGTTAAATTCCATCAGCTCCCCGTCTGCATTGCGGATTGAGAAAGGTTGTGTTGCAACCTTTGTTCTCAACCCTTTATTCTGAAGGAAATACAGAGCTTTAGGAGCATAGTAATCATCCCACTGGAAGATATAGGAATTATTTGTCATTCCTCCTAACAGTTTTCCTTCGGGTGGAACAGGATTCTGCACACGGCTACCCATCAGTGAGTTTAACTCACTTGAAGAAGAAATCTTTCCGTATGGTGTATTGAATGCCAATGGTTTCGTCCATGTGGAAACATCATAGAACAGGCTGTCGCCAAATTCAAGTACTTCCTCAAACAATGACATTAGCAGTCTGTACTGTGGCTGTCTGACCGGTATCAGCCATGCAGAACCGGGTGAATATGTTTTTCCGTCTACTGAAACGGTATCATTGATATCGTGGACCTGGATCTGGTGTGTGTTTAAAATATCCAGCAGGTGGTAATTCTTTCCCTGGTCCCACTGGTCACCGAATATCCAGGCGTGAAAATCTTCTCCGGAAGCTTCTTCCATGGCAGAATTGTAGAACCAGCGAAGATGATCAAGAAGTTCTTCTCTCATATTTAGTCCGGCTTCTATAGAAGAAAGAGAAACCACTACCTGGTTCTTTACTGTTTCAGCAAAATCCATAGTGCCGTGGATAGTTTCTCTTTTATGTCCTCTTGTTGAGGCCTGCTCAAAAAGAATACCAATGCTGCCATGAACATCCGGATAGGTTGAGCCTTTTCCGTAATAGAAATCGTCAAACCCTTGCTGCGTGTAATACAGCTGCCCAATTTCATCAAATGCTTTTGCGTGATAGCTTGCCACTTCGAGCGTAATGTCATCTGTACGCTGCGGAGTTCTTGGATTAACCCTTTCAGGCACTCCGGGCTGGAAGAAGAATGTTGAAGCCGAACCAAACTCATGATGATCGGTATTGATGTTAGGCATCCACTGATGATAGGCTTTAACTCTACCGTAGCTCTCGGGATGCTGAACCGGCAGCCAGTCCCTGTTAAGATCAAACCAGTAATGATTGGTCCGTGATCCCGGCCATACATCATTAAACTCAGTATTTTCAGGATCAGGATTAAGTGTTTTGCTCTTGTACCTGTTTACCCAGCTTGCAAAACGGTGTTGGCCGTCGGGATTTAGTGAGGGGTCTATTATTATGACCAGGTTATCGAGAATTTCTTCTACTTTGTCACTCTGACCAGCCGCCAGATAGTATGCCACCAGCGGTGCTGCATTGTGTGCACTCGCTTCATTACCATGAACACCATAACCGAGCCGTATTACCGCCGGCATTGAGCTGATATCAACTTCTGCCGAAATGCCGGGTTTGGTCAGATCAAGGTGTTTTCTTCTTATTTCCTCAAGGTTTCTGTGATTTTCTTCTGAAGTTATCACCAGATGGCTGAGAGGACGATGCTCGTATGACCTCGCATATTCATAAATAATCGCCCTGTCTGAACGTTCTGCTATAAGATTCATATATTGAGACAGGAGGGTATGGTTAATATGCCATTCTCCTATCTGATATCCCAGAAATTCTTCAGGAGAAGGTATACTGGAATCATAAT
>CAZFOO010000148.1:0-8489 GCA_964520585.1 uncultured Bacteroidales bacterium | reverse complement strand
CCCACAAAACAAAACATGTATAAACATGCGGGTTCCATAAGAGTTAAATACTGAATAGGAATACACAGCTGTTGAAAATAAAGATATTAAACACTATAACTTTGATTTATTCTCATGAACATATAAATTTTAGATATGGATAATAAAGAACTTTTTCGATCAGTACAGACCCGTGCAAAAGCCTGGATGGGTGAAGATTTTGATGAAGAAACCCGAATAATGGTAGAAGAGCTTATTGAGGGTCCGGAAAAAGACCTTGTGGATGCTTTTTACCGGGATCTGGAGTTTGGTACGGGAGGATTAAGAGGAATTATGGGGGCTGGAACAAACCGGGTGAACGAATATACTATAAGTATGGCCACTCAGGGGCTGGCAAATTACCTGCTCGGGCAGTTTTCCCACCTGGATACCATTAAGGTTGCAATTGCATATGATTGCAGGAACAACAGCCGGTTTTTCGCCGAAACAGCGGCCAATATACTTACAGCAAATGATATAGATGTGTTTTTGTTTGATGATCTGCGTCCGACTCCTGAGTTGTCATTTGCCATCAGGCATCTCAACTGCCAGTCCGGTATTAACATAACAGCCTCCCATAATCCTAAAGAATATAATGGTTACAAGGTTTATTGGGAAGATGGGGGACAAATACTGGCTCCGCACGATGTTAACATAGTTGCGGAGGTGAAGAAGGTCACCAGTATCAAACAGGTTAAAAGGGATGCGCAGCCGTCCAGATTAAAAATGATTGGTGAAGATATCGACCTGAAATATCTTGCCCGTGTTAAAGAGATGTCCTATTCTCCAGAGATAAATGAAAAATGGAAGGACATGAAAATCGTTTTTACCCCGATACACGGAACTGCGGTACATCTTGTTCCAAGGGCACTTAAGATTTACGGCTTCGATAATATCATAAATGTTCCGGAGCAGGACAAGACTGACGGGGATTTCCCAACTGTAGTTTCACCCAATCCGGAAGAGAAGGCCGCTCTTGAGATGGCAATTAAAAAAGCCGAAGAGACTGAAGCCGACCTGGTAATGGGTACCGATCCTGACGGGGACAGGGTTGGGATTGCAGTCCGCGATAATAAAAAAAACTATGTACTTCTTAACGGGAACCAAACCGCCTCCCTGCTCCTGTATTACCTGTTGAATCGCCATAAGGATACTGTTGGATTCAAAGGGAATGAATATATTGTTAAGACTATTGTAACCACTGAAATGCTGTCGGATATAGCGTCAAAATTCGGGGTTGAGTGTTTTGACGTGCTTACCGGGTTTAAATTTATCGCAGGCCTGATAAGGATGCACGAAGGAGACAAAACGTTTCTTGCAGGGTTTGAAGAAAGTTACGGTTACCTGGCAGGAGATTATGTAAGGGACAAGGACGCGGTTGTGTCATGTGCATTGATAGCTGAAACTATGGCATGGGCAATGGATCAGGGCAAAACCCTGTTTGATTTATTGCTGGATTTGTACATGGAATTTGGTTGTTATCAGGAATCTCTTATTTCAGTAGTAAAGAAGGGCAGGGAAGGTGCTGAGGAGATCAATGCCATAATGGACAGGTTCCGCAATTCACCTCCCGAATCAATAAATGGTTCTCCTGTCATGCTGGTAAATGATTATCTGAAGCAGAAATCTTTTGATTCCATAAACCAGCTTCGTCAGGATATTGACCTTCCTAAATCAAATGTGCTGCAATTCTTCCTGCAGGATAAAACTGTAATTTCATTACGTCCCTCAGGAACAGAACCCAAAATAAAGTTTTATATTGGCGTTCAGGGGGATCTTGAGAAGAAAGAAGATTATGAGCGTGTCAGTCGCCAGCTCACGGAAAAAGCCGGAAAGATCATTAAGGAGCTTGGAGTCTGATTAAGATCATTGTATTTTCTTCAATGGAAAGTAACATTAATCAGTTATATATCATTTTGAAAGACCTGTAAGAGACGAGAGATTATTCTCATATTTTATAAATACATTTATTAATTACCGTACAGTGAAAAATTATGAACAACAGAAGTAAAATATATGATTTTGGATTGACTTTTCTAATCCTATTCCTTTTAATGTTTAACCTGAATGCCTCATCAAACCTTCGTAGCGGGAGCTCTGCAGCGGTTGACGAAGATCTTGAGATAATAAGGGAGAGAGTGATTGCCAATGTTATGAGACCTGCTGTTGATGAAGCCAGCGTAGAACTTGCCCTGAATACCATTACACCAGGCGGATACTGGCCCGGTATTAACTACGAGGATGTGTCCCGGACGGGTTTCGATCAGACTTTGCACCTTAGCAACATGATTATTATGGCCCGGGCTTATAAAAAATCCGGGAACCGTTATACGGGCAACCAGGAACTAAAAAGAGCCATCAGTGCTGCCTTTGATTTCTGGCTGGAACATGATTTTATTTGTGATAACTGGTGGCATAACCAGATAGGAACACCAAGGAGTATTATCAATTTCATGCTGATAATGGATGATGAACTGACAGACAGGCAGGTGACAGAGGGTCTTAAAATCACCGGACGTGCCAATATGCAGGCCTCTGGTGCCAGGCAAAGCGGTGACCGGATCTTTATGGCCGGTTTAAGAGGGAGACACGGAGTATTTAAGCGGGATACTGAAATACTGGAAAATGTGATTGGTGTGATGGCTTCTGATATACAGATTATCAGTGATGGTCCGGGAATCAAACCCGATCTTAGTTATCATCATCGCAAAGATAATGTAGTCTCGACATTGACCTACGGACTCCATCCACCCCGGATTTTTTCAACCTGGGCACTTAAAATTGAGGGAACAAGGTTTGAATTTCCTGAGTCGGCGATGGAACTGCTGGTAGATTACTATCTTGATGGAGTTTGCAGGTCGATGGTTTATGGCAAGTATAGTGACCCAGGTGTTCAAAACAGGGAAATTTCACGCATGACGGTTCTTGAGGCTGCCAGTCCCCAAATAGCAGAGGCTCTTTACCGAACCTCGCATCATCGTCGTGAGGAGCTGGCAACCATAGCAAAGATACGCAGAGGAGAGATAGAACCTGATCTGCGTTATACCAGTTTTTTCTGGCATTCCGAATATTTTATTCATCAGCGGCCTGACTGGTATGCATCCGTCAGGATGTACTCTGAGAGGAACAATAATATCGATGCCCCTCATAATGAGGAGGGTTTGAAAAATCATCATTTTGCCGACGGATCCAATTTCCTGTCAATCACGGCAGAAGAATATGACCAGATCTTTCCTGTATGGGACTGGCAGAGGGTGCCGGGCACTACTGTTGTCCAGAAACCCGGACTTCCCCACTGGAATGAGATAGTCCGGAAAGGACCTTCAGTCTTTGTCGGAGGTGTTACCGATGATGAATATGGAGCCGCAGTATTTGATTTTGTTAGTCCCCATGATCCCCTGCAGGCACGTAAATCATGGTTCTTTTTTGATGATGAATATGTAGCCCTGGGCAGCGGTATCTCTTCCAATGCAGATTTTCCTGTAAATACAACTATTAGTCAGCGATACCTGACCGGTGATATAGTAACAGGTCAGAATAACAAAAGGGCCATTCCGGGAAGAGGTGAACATTCGATGGAAAATTTATCCTGGCTATTTCATGACGACGTTGCCTATCTGTTTCCTTCGCAGTCCTCGGTAAACTTGAGAAATACAACTTCAACGGGTAACTGGAGAGAGATTAATCATGGTTATTGGGCAACAGAAGAGGAGTTAAGTGCAGATCTTTTTACACTGTGGGTTGATCATGGAACAAGACCTGAGGGCCAAAATTATGAATATATTGTCGTTCCTGGAATTGAACTGGAGGCAGTTGAAAACTATCGTCGAGACCTTCCTGTCAGAATACTCAGTAATACCACTTCGCAGCAGGCGGTACGGCATGATGATCTGGGTATTACCCAGGTTGTGTTTTATGAAGCCGGAGATATTGATCTCGGCAGCGGTATCAGGCTATCGGTCAATAAATCCTGCATGGTTATGGTCAAAGAGCGCGGTCGCAGGATAGCGAGGATAACAGTGTCCGATCCTTCACGTACCCACGGTACAATTGAATTAACCATTAATTCCCGAGTCAGGGGAAACGGTGATAGCTGGAAGACCACGTGGAGCAGACGGGATAGCCGGAGTGTAATATCCTTAGATATGCCGGGAGAGGAAATGGCAGGAAGAAGCGTGATAATGGATTTGTAATGATCTTATAACTGAAAAAACATTTCTGAAATATTTAAAAAATAGTAATATGCAGTCATACAAAAAAGAACTCTGGTTTGAAACCAGAAACCGCCGGGAGCTTATAAATATTACCCCTGACGTTGCAAAGTGCCTTGCTGAAAGTGGAATCAAAGAAGGGTTGCTGTTATGTAATGCAATGCACATTACCAGCAGTGTTTTCATAAACGATGATGAGTCCGGCCTGCATCATGATTTTGAGGTCTGGCTTGAAAAACTTGCGCCTGAGCACCCTCATTCACAATACAGGCATAATGGTTACGAAGACAACGCCGATGCCCATCTGAAAAGGACTATCATGGGACGGGAAGTTGTCGTAGCAATAACCGAAGGCAAACTTGATTTCGGACCATGGGAGCAGATATTCTATGGCGAGTTTGATGGCAAGAGGCGTAAACGTTTACTTATAAAGATTATAGGTGAATAATTTTTTTTTGCCAGCTCCCAAAATATTGAAAATCAAAATCCTTTATCTGTAGTAAATCAGCCACTCTTTATAAAGGCAGCTTATTCAAAGAACTGGTCGCCGAAATTAAGCAGGAACAGTCTTTCCGTTGAACGGGTAAATGCGGTGTATAACCATCGTAAATATTCGGTATTGACCATTTCTTCCCTGATGAATCCCTGGTCAATAAACACATTTTTCCACTGTCCTCCCTGGGCCTTGTGGCAGGTTACGGCATAGGCGAATTTAACCTGGAGGGCATTAAACCATGGATTCTTTTTTATTTGTTCGAATTTCTTCCTTTTATTGGGTATGTCAGCATAATCTTCCATCACCGAATAGAAAAATGCCTTATTCTGTTCACTGCTCAGTGCGGCAGTCTCCGAATAAATAGTATCCAGTAATAGTTTTACCTCGATCTCCATACCCCTGTAATCAATAAACCTGACCAGGGCATCGGCAAATCTGAAGCCATACATTTCTTCATATTTCTTTATGCGAACCACCTCCATTATATCTCCGTTGGCAATAAAGTCCGTCGTTTCATTTTCGGATAGCCAGAAATAGTTATTCCGGACTATCATCAGCAGATCTCCCGGCGCCAGTTCCTCTTCTTTCCCCAGGATACTATCCCTTATTCCTTTATTGTATTGATTTGCTCTTTTATTTGAGCGTGTAACAATTATAGTTTCGTCAACACCGCAATGATCATATGATTCGGTGATCTTTTCCAGCAGATCAGCGCCGGCTACCCTTTCAATATCCGGAAAATCTTCAATAACCAGCCTGGGAAAGCCGGGAACCGATCCGGTTATATTATGCCTTATGCCTGTTGCATTGAAAAGTATACCCGAATTCTCGGCTTGTCTGAGTATTTCGTAAAGAAATATTTCCTGCACATCAATTCCGAAACCTTTCAGGTAGCCAGGGTCCAGGGCCGGGCTTATGTCAATGTGTACCGGTGGGAGCTGTGCCGTATCACCTGCAAGTATAAGCTTGCAATTTTTCCCGTTATCAACATATTCTATAAGGTCATCCAGTAATCTGCCACTGCCAAAAACATCTGATTCGAAGGACTGGTTTGATATCATGGAAGCTTCATCCACAATGAATAATGTGTCCTTATGAAGGTTCCTGTCCAGAATGAACTTTCCCGTACCATCCGATGAGGATCTCTGGCGGTATATTTTTTTGTGAATCGTGAATGCACTGTGAGAGCAGTAGGAAGAAAGAACTTTTGCAGCCCTGCCTGTTGGTGCGAGCAAAATAACTCTGGATTTCAAAAGGTTCATCGTTTTTACTATTGCTCCTATAATCGATGTTTTGCCCGTTCCCGCGAATCCTTTGATAAGCAGTACCTCTTTTTCCCTGTTGCCTGCAATAAATCCCGGTATATGTTCTATTAGTTTCTGCTGGCTTGCAGTAGGTTTGTGACCCAGTTGTTCTGTTAAGATATTGATAATATGGTTTTTTAACATTTCATGGATTTATCTTAAAAATTCGGGAATAAATGTATTTTTTTTATAAATTTGCCATCAAACTTAAAACTAATATCCCGTATTAAAAAAGATATCATTTAGAAACCGGCTCACAGGGCACTTTAGGATAAAATGCAGAAATCATTCAAAATATAGTTAATTTTAAGATTTATTAGATTGGTTAAATAATTTAAATAATTCCAAATGAAAACAGTAATTCAGATTCTTCTTTCCATCGCGATCGTTGTTCTTGGATATTTACTGGTTGACAGTATCATGGAGCCTATAAATTTTCAGCAGGAACAAAAAGCAAGGTACAACCGTACCATTGAAAGGTTAAAGGATATACGGGCTGCACAGATTGCTTACCGCTCCATTTACGGAGAATTTACAGGGAGCTTTGACTCCTTGATCCATTTTATCAATAATGACTCCTTCCGTGTTGTTACTGCGATCGGATTTGAAGATGAAGACGAGGAGGTTGTTGACGAAGAAGTTATCCGGGATACCGTCATGGTAAGTGTAAGAGACTCTCTTTTCCCGGCAGATTATGTTGTCGATTCACTGCGTTATGTCCCGTTTACAGGCGGCAGGGAAGAATTTTTTCTTGGTGCTGGCGAGGTTATGACAGGATCCGGACTCGAGGTTGAAGTGTTTGAAGTCCATGTTCATAATAACGTTTTATTACAGGGACTGAACCAGCAGCTGGTAATTAATATGAATGATGAGCGTATCAAAAGAGACCAGTTCCCAGGTCTCCGTGTTGGTTCTCTCACAGAAACCACCAATAACGCTGGTAATTGGGAATAATAATCCCTTCCGGAATGGAAATGGTCTTTATAGACGAAACATTCGATCTGAATCAGACAAAAAATTATTATATATCCATTCAGGCCGGCCTGAATGGATATTCTTTTTCAGTACTTGATCCCCTTCGGAATAAATATATCCTGTTAAAGCATTTTCAGTTCTCCGGTGAATTGACCGAAGATCTGCTCGAAGAAAAGATTTCTTATATCCAGGATAATGATGAATTTTTAACACGGGATTACAAGTCCGTTTTTTTTTCATACCTCTCACCAAAATACACCCTCATCCCCGGACCCTTATTCAATAAGGATAATTTACGCAAGTACTTTGAGTTTAATCATGTGCTTGATGATCTCGATGAAATTCATTATAATGAGTTCCGTAGTATCGATGCATATAATCTCTTTGTAATACCCACGGAAATTTCCAATATTGTTTACAAAAAATACCGGAATGTCAGGTATTTTCACCAGGCTACGCCACTCATCGAACATGGCCTGATAACCCATGGAGGAAAAAGTTCAAAGCACATTGCCATAGTTAATATTTATGGTAATAATGCCGATGTTTGTGTAATTCAGAGAGATAGTCTCTTATTGTGCAATAGTTTTCAGTGGAAAAACGAAAATGACCTGATATATTTTATTTTATATGTATATGAACAATTAAAACTTGACGGAATCGAGACGCCTCTTTATCTTTTGGGGGATATCCCGAAAAATTCGCCTGTTTACGAAATGTTAAAATCATACATTAAAAAAATTGGTTTCGAAAAGCGCAGCAGCCATTTTGTTTACAGTTATACATTTAATGAAGTCGATGCACACCGGTTCATTAATCTTTTAAACCTGAAGCTGTGCGTATAATCAGCGGTGTTCAAAAAGGTAAACGACTTTATCCCGGAAAAGGGTTCAAGGCCCGTCCCACCACAGATTTCGCCAAGGAGAATCTGTTTAATGTGTTAAGTAATTATTTGGATTTTGAAGATTTGGTTGTTCTGGATCTCTTCAGCGGTACCGGAAGTATTTCATTCGAATTTTCTTCGAGGGGAAGCAGGCAGGTTGAGTCAGTAGAGATTAACTCCCGGTATCATGCCTTTATCATGAAGACATCCAGGGAACTTGGGTTTAATAACCTTAGTGCCATCAGGACCGATGCATTCCGGTTTTTGAAACACACAATACGGGAATATGATTTAATATTTGCTGATCCTCCATTTGAAATCGGGGGCCTGGATCAGTTGCCTTTATTGGTATTTAGCCGCAACCTCCTTAAGCCCGGCGGATGGTTTATCCTTGAACACAGTAAAGATCATGATTTTTCGGGTCATGCCCGGTTCCGCGAGCTAAGAAAATATGGCAGCGTACATTTCAGTATTTTTGTGAATGAATAATAATTTAAAAAAAATCACAATTAATAAGGCTGAAATGTTTGGCAGAAATAAAATATCTTGTATTTTTGCATCACTTAAAGGAGATGTTACGAAGATCGCAGTTTCTTTAATAA
>CAZFOO010000147.1:0-8500 GCA_964520585.1 uncultured Bacteroidales bacterium | reverse complement strand
GCCGGAAAAGCAAATTTAACCCTTAAACGGACCGGAGTTATCAGCATACCTGCAATGACCGGAAAAAGAGCTATAACTGAAGGTAGCTGGGCAGGATAAAATAGCCAGAATAACAACAGCATCAGCAATCCGCCGGTTCCTGATCCAAGCAGGTCGGCAAAATATAACTTCCCGATCTTTTCGATATAATTTATATAAACCAGCCCGATTGCCAGGGCTCCCAAAAAAAACGGGATAAAAAAAGCGAAATATGCAACCAGTAATCCAAGTATCTGACGGCGGTCCACAAAAAGGAGATAAGAATCAAAACTGCCAAAAACAATTGGTGAAACAAGCATTATCAGGCTCATGGAAATCCCTGTAAGTATCATTAGCAGGGGAAGGATGCTTTTTATATGTTTTACGAAGAAGTGGCGAGTAAGTGCAAGTAGGGTCCCACTGGCTCCAAAACCCAGCAATGCAACCGAAATAACCATATAGGCAAAATGGCTCCACTGTACAATTGACAGGAGCTGCATGAGTGTAACCTGAAATGCAATAACAGAAGCGGAAAGCAGGCCAATACTTAAGTATATTTTTCTGGTCATAGAAATTACTTGTTGGAAGTTACCGGGATATCAGGTTATCATTCTTTCCTGGTAAAAGGAACAAATCGTACCGGCATGAGGTTGGTCGTCGTGATGTTATCTCCCTTTTTTTCAACCAGCATAAGTGTCTGTACCAGAAACGGCGATCCTACAGGAATTATCATCTTCCCGTTATCTTTGAGCTGGTCTATAAGAGGGGGAGGTATATGTTCTGCTGCAGCAGTAACCACTATGGCATCAAAGGGGGCATATTCTTCAAGTCCCTGATAACCATCGCCAATAAAAACCTCGACATTCTGATAATCAAGATCATTTAATAACCGTCTTGCCCTGTTTCCAAGTTCGGGTATTATTTCTATAGTGTATACCTGATCGACAATTTCACCCAGTACAGCTGCCTGGTATCCTGATCCTGTCCCGATTTCCAGAATTTTGTCATCTGGCCCGGGTTCAATAAGCCGGGTCATATATGCGACGATGTAAGGCTGGGAGATGGTTTGTCCGTGACCGATGGGTACAGGGCCGTCATCGTATGCCCTTCTGCGTTGTCCGGGGGGGACAAACAGATGACGTTCAACATTTCGCATTGCCTCCAGGGTGGGCTGATGATCAATATCCCTTTTCTCCAGCTGACGGCGCACCATGTTCTCCCTCATTCTTTCAAAATCTTGCGATATTCCCGGATGAGATACCAGGATTAACAGAAATAAGGATATTGCTCTCATGATTATATTGGTTTTCTGTTTAATGCACAAATTACAAAAATAACGGCATAATGCCAAGTTATGAAAAGTATAAATAGTCGTATAATAAGAATACTGGTAAGTTTTTTTTTTATTTCTTTGTATAATATGAATGAAATTTAATCATGACTAATTAATTGGTATTTATCTTGTCATATACAAGAAGTCAAAATTTCATCAGGAAGTTGCAAAATTTTAACTAACTCGATTACTCATGCAAAATCTTGCTTTATGTTGAGTTTTTAGCTGATGAGAAATTCATGTATATTTAGAAAATTGAATTATTGATCAATTTGATAATAATTCAATTTGGCTTGATGATAATCATTAACCTTAAAACCAATTCCTATGAAACAAAAATCTTTTTTTCTAACAACAATCTTATTCTTATCCGCATTAACTATGGAAGCACAACAATCGATACCAGAAGTGACGGAGGTCCACGAACCGGTTCCCCCGGTTGTTAGGCCCGGAGAGGCTACTGCTCCTCCCTCAGATGCCATTGTCCTGTTCGACGGAACGGATCTTTCAAACTGGGAGAGATCAGACGGAAGTGATGCACAATGGAAGGTTGAAAATGATTATATGACTGTCGTTCCTGGAACAGGAGGCATTCAGACAAAAGAAGGATTTGGTGATATTCAGCTTCACATTGAATGGAGGTCTCCGGAGATAGTCAAGGGAGAAGGCCAGGGCCGTGGCAACAGTGGGGTGTTTTTGATGGGCAGGTATGAAATTCAGGTGCTTGATTCATATGATAATTATACTTATCCAAATGGACAGGCCGCATCTGTTTACAAGCAGACCATTCCTTTGGTAAATGCCTGCAGGGAACCCGGTAAATGGCAAACCTATGATATAATCTTTATGGCTCCAAGGTTTAATGAGAAGGGACGGGTCACTTCTCCTGCCAGGGTTACAGTGATTCATAATGGTGTCCTTGTACAAAATAATGTTGAGATATGGGGAAGTACTCAATATACCGGACTACCGACATATACCGAACACCCCGGGAAACTGCCCCTCGGATTACAGGATCATAGTGATCTGGTCAGTTTTCGTAATATCTGGGTTAGGGAACTGTAACATCATTTACCAGATTATTTTCTCATCCGTATGTGTTATTTGGATGGAAAAATGTTTTACAACGGAGATAAGGATTGAGTAATAAGGATCTATGGACTCATTAGCCGGCAAGGTATCTGTTATTACCGGTGCTACCAGCGGAATGGGAGCCGGTGTTGCCACAAAATTCTCTAAGGAGGGGAGTAAGACAGTTCTGGGGGGAAGGAATATCAAGAAAGGAGAAGAATTTGCGGAACAGTTAAGTAAGGGGGCTTCTTCGGCCGTATTTGTGCCGGGTGATAATTCCGACCCCGGGACCAGTAAAAATCTTGTAGATGCTGCCATCTCGTCATTTGGACGGCTTGATATAGTTGTAATGAGTGCAGGGCGTCTTGGCATAGGCAAGATCACCGAAGTAGAAGAGGAGGACTGGATAAGGACGATTAACGTTAATCTCAATTCCGTTTTCTACCTGATCAAATATGCTATTCCCGAAATGTTTAAAAACGGTGGAGGTAATATCGTGATAATAGGATCAGTGGCTGCTTTTCATGCATTCCCTGCCCATGCAGCCTATTGTGCATCACAAGGAGCACTGGTATCGCCGGTCAGGCAGGTAGCAGCCGATTATGGGCCGGAATCCGCATTAATCTTTTGTGTCCTGCACAGGTAGATACTCCGCTTTTGCGTAATTCAGTAAAAGCATTTGAAAATACGGATACAATCATAGAGCAGACCGAATCAAGGCTCCCTATGAAAAGGCTGGGAACAGCCAAAGATATTGCAGATGCTGTTCACTTTCTTGCTGGAGATAAATCATCATGGATAACCGGATCATGCCTTACAATTGATGGTGGATTTTTATGTACCTGATGTTTCGGATAAAAAATACCATAACCACCGGAATACCTGCTAAGTGCTGAACAGAGGATCTATTTCCATTGCCTTGTTTTTGACAGCTTCTTCCTCGCTGGCAGTAAGCGGCCTATAATGGTGAACCCTGTCCAGGGCTTTCAGGAAAAGGCTTATATTACCCGGAGGAATTATGGAAGTTACTTTTCGTGACAATGAAAAGGCGAGAGCCTGGTCAAAAAGCTTATCATCCTGCAATGGTTTATACCAGACGTTTGAGAAATATTTGTCTTCTCCCTGCCTTAACCTCCTTTCAGCGAGGGATTTAAGTACCATTATCCCGAGATTCCTTTCGGTGGCTTTTTCATAAACACGGGGACCAAAATTGCCGTGATGCCAGCAGGCGAAATTAATAGGGAACATTACCGTATCAAAATCATATTTCTCAAGGGCAAGAAGCGCTGCTTCTTCAGAATGTGCTGAAAATCCAATTAACCTGATCTTACCTTCCTTTTTTGCCTGGAGAACTGCTTCCATAGCGCCTCCGGCAGCAAAAGATCTTTCAACATCCTCAATACTCGTAAGCGCATGAAGCTGATAGAGATCAAAATAATCGGTGCGAAGTTTTCTGAATGATTCCTGCATCTCTCTTTCCACTCCATCGCGTTCTCTTTCTGTGCTTTTGCAGGAGAGGAAACAATCTTTACGGTAAGGCTCCAGTGCCGGTCCCATTAACTCTTCTGCATTACCATAACTTGGTGCCACATCAAAATAATCGATGCCAGCTTCCCGGGCCCTTGCAACAATATTGTTGCAGGTTTCCTGAGGTTCATTGTTGAGCATGATTCCCCCGAAACCTATCATTGATATTTCAATTCCTGATCTGCCAAGAACTCTTCTGGGAACTGTCTTGTCTCCAAAAAGATTTGATGATTCCCAAACTGAATTAAATGACAGGGTAAGAGCTCCGCCACCTGCCAAACTGCTTTTAAGGAATTTTCTTCGTTTCATAAGTCAATATTTATTTGTTAATTATTCTGTTTTGTGTTACTTCCTACAGATAATTCTTATCTTTATGTTTTACATAAATTTATGTAAAAAAACACAGATTCAAAAATAATATTAGACAAATGACCGGCCTGTATACAAAGTTCAGGAATTGAGGAACTGCCGGAGTACATACTGCAGGATCCCTCCGTTTGTATAATAGGCTATTTCTATTTCTGAATCAAGTCTGGCCAGTACCCTGAAATCTTTGGTTTCGCCATTTTTGCCAGTCGCCGACACATCCAGCTCTTTCCCGGGAGTTAGTCCATCTGATATTCCCTTAATATCGAAGTGCTCTGTACCGGTAAGTCCAAGTGAAGAAGCATGTTCCCCTTCCCTGAACTGCAGGGGCAATACACCCATTCCAACCAGATTACTTCGGTGTATCCTTTCATAGCTTTCTGCCAGAACAGCCTTTATTCCAAGAAGAAAAGTTCCCTTTGCCGCCCAGTCCCTGCTCGAACCACTGCCATATTCCCTGCCTGCAAGAACCAGGAGGGGGGTATTATCCTGCTGGTAAAGCCGGGCAGCATCATAAACACTCATCTCTTTACCGTTAGGGAGATACCTGGTGAACCCACCTTCGGATGCTGCCAGTTTGTTTTTGATACGAACATTGGCAAATGTTCCCCTTACCATTATCTCATCGTTGCCCCTCCGCGATCCATAGGAGTTAAAATCCTTTCTTTCAACACCTTTTTCCAATAAATATTTACCTGCAGGTGTTTTAGTGCTGAAAGCACCGGCAGGAGAGATATGATCTGTTGTTATGCTGTCTCCGAGCATAAGCAATACCCTTGCATTTTCTATTTCCTTAAGTTTTCCGGGTTCGGTACTCAGATTCTTGAAGAAAGGAGCCTCTTTTATGTACGTAGACTTATCATCCCACTGGTAAACATCTTCTGCCGGCACTTTCATATTTTTCCATATATCGTCGCCATCGAAGATCTCGCCATAACTTTTTTTGTAATCATTGGCTGAAAGCACCGATGACATTGCTTCTGATATTTCAGTGCCGGAGGGCCATATATCTTTAAGATATACCGGATCCATATTCGAGTCCCATGACAAGGGGTCATTTAAAAGATCAATGTCTATCCTTCCGGCAATTGCATAAGCAACAACCAGTAGAGGTGACATAAGATAAATCAGTTTTACCTAGTGATGTACTCGAGCCTCAAAATTCCTGTTACCTGATAAAACAGAAGAAACAATCAGTTCATTATCATCAACAGCTTTTGCAATATGGGAAGGCAAGGGGCCGGAATTCCCAATACAACTGGTACAACCGTAGCCCACTACATGAAAACGAAGTGCTTCCAGATCATCAAGAAGTCCGGCATTTCTCAGATAATCCGTAACCACTTTTGATCCCGGAGCAAGTGAGGTTTTTACCCAGGGTCTGGTTTGTAATCCACGTTCCCTGGCTTTTTTTGCAAGGAGACCGGCACCTATCATTACACTTGGATTGGATGTGTTTGTGCAGGAAGTAATTGCGGCAATTACGACCGAGCCATCACTGAGTGTGAATTTTTCATCACGCAGGGTTACTTCCACCGTTCTTAATCCATCTTTTGAAGGATGGGGTTCTATTTTTGCTATTCCGGTATCAGCAGCCTTCTCTTCCATTTGAGCAGGGGTTCCTCCTTCACCTTTCCACCGTTCCAGTTCCCTGTTGTCGATAGCTATATATTTGCGGTTGAAACCGGACTTCAGATGTTCCTGGAAAGCAGTTTTTGCGTTGCGCATTAGTATCTTGTCCTGTGGCCTCCTGGGTCCGGCCAGTGTAGGTTCGACAGTTGAAAGGTCAAGTTCAAGGATATCTGAATACTGAATATTTTCATTGCCAGTCCTCCATAACAAGTTTTCCCTGCAATACTTTTCGACCAGTTCAATTTGGTTTTCAGGCCGGTTTGTCTGCCTCATATATTCGATAGTACGTTGATCTACTGGGAAATAGGTTATTGTACATCCGAATTCGGGGGACATATTTGATATTGTTGCCCTGTCGGGTACCGACAGATTATCCAGACCCTCACCAAACACTTCTACAAATTTGCCTACAACTCCATGGTTTCGCAGAAGATTGGTAATAATCAAAACCAGATCCGTGGCAGTTGTTCCCGCCGGCATGCTACCTGTAAGGTTAAGTCCGATAACTTCGGGCATTATAAAGTAGACAGGCTGACCAAGTATTGCAGCCTCTGCTTCAATCCCGCCGACACCCCAACCAACGACACCTATTCCGTTTACCATAGGGGTATGGCTGTCCGTACCCACAAGTGTATCGGGAAAAACCATTCCATCCCTTGCTATAACGCCTTTGGCAAGATATTCAAGGTTTACCTGGTGACAAATCCCCATGCCGGGAGGAACTACCGAAAAGTTGTCGAAAGCCTTTTTTGCCCATTTAAGGAACTGGTATCTTTCACTGTTTCTTTCATATTCTTTTTCTACATTCTTCTGATATGAATAATTTGTGCCAAAATAATCCACCTGCACTGAATGATCAATTACCAGGTCAACCGGTATCAGGGGACTGATCTTGTCGGGATCTTTTCCTTTTCTCGACATTTCTGCCCGTAAGGAAGCAATATCGACGACTGCCGGTACACCGGTAAAATCCTGCATTAATACCCGTGCCGGTTTATAGGGTATGTCTTTTTCACTGGGTTCCGGATTCCAGTTCAGAAGAGTTTCTATATTTTCCTTCTTTATGCCAAAACCATCGTAGTTTCTAATAGCATTTTCCAGGAGTATCCGTATGGAAAAAGGAAGATGGGCTACCTGATGACCCAGCCGTTCAAGTTTTTTTAAACTAAAAAATGTCAGGCCACCCATACCTGTTTTCAGGGTGTCTTTAATATCATAGGGTATTCTGGTCATGATGATTTTGTATAAAAGGTTTTTATTTATATAAATATGATAACATGTTTTATGACATAAAAATAAACATTCGAACTGATACAACCAATAACAGAACTATTTTAGGCTGTAACAGAGTTAAAAAATACCCGGGAATATTCGATATGCCTGGATGGATTGCATCAGGCACAATAGAAGTAATAACAATACCAGGAAAGTCAAAGTCCACAGACTATACGGATACCGGACTGTAAAACAGGGAAACGCCGTTTACGGCGGCCGCACTATGGTGGTGTAAGAGGCAGGAAAACAGACAGGAGGAAAACTATTTAATTTTCCTCCTGCCTGATTACTAAATAACACTATAATTTTACATTATGCTAGTAACTTTCATAGTTATTATCTGTTACTGATTCATTAAACATCTTCAGGTCTGCTCCGTTTTTTTCAACTTTTGTGGCTTTTGGAACCTGCTTTACCGGTGTTGTTGTTTGAGTTATATGCCCTGGCTTTGGCAAGGTGGACTTCTTGTAATTCCTGTCAAGATCGAGAGTGAAATAAGAAACAGTTTCCTTAAGCTGTTCAGCCTGTCCTGACAGTTCCTCTGAGCTTGTTGCCATTTCTTCGGAAACAGCTGCATTTTGCTGTATAACCTGATTTAGCTGCTGTATGGCATTATTAATCTGATCGGCTCCTGAGTTTTGTTCAAGACTTGCTGCTGTAATCTCCTGCACAAGTCTGGCTGTTTTTTCTACATCGGGAATAAGATCGTTCATCAGCTTTCCTGAGCCCTCAGTAAGACTGACGCTCTGTGTGGCAAGTGTAACTATTTCATCTGCTGCTATCTTGCTTCTTTCTGCAAGTTTACGCACCTCGGCGGCAACAACTGCAAATCCACGGCCATGTTCCCCGGCACGGGCAGCTTCTACAGCCGCATTAAGAGCAAGTATATTTGTCTGGAATGCAATGTCATTAATGATATTGATTTTATCGGCTATATTTCTGATTGATGCCAGGCTTTCATTTGCTGAATCACCAACTTTCTGAATTCCGGATGAGACATTCTGAGCAATAGTTTCAGTTTGTTGAGCATTATCTGTATTTTGCTGAATGTTTGAAACCATTTCCTCCATAGATGAAGAAACTTCTTCTGCAGATGATGCCTGTTCTGTAGCGCCCTGAGACATCTGTTGTGAAGAAGAACTCATCTCGGTGCTTGCACCACTTATGTTATCGGCACCGGATATAATATCGCCAATAACGCTTCTGAGCTTTTCCATCATCCTTTGAAGCGCCTTGCCAAGATCTCCTATTTCATCTCCGCGCGTTAAATATTTGCTT
>CAZFOO010000146.1:0-8569 GCA_964520585.1 uncultured Bacteroidales bacterium | reverse complement strand
TGCGTATGCGTGCTAGCAATAATGAGCAATACGAGTTTCTCGGACAGGTAGGATTTAACGGTTTTGAGCTTGGTGCAGAGGGACCTGTTTTAAAAGAAAAAGGGTCATCTTTTCTAATAAACTACCGGTATTCGACTATGGGTGTTTTCGATGCACTCGGGATGGATTTCGGATCTGTTGGTGTACCGTACTACCAGGATCTTTCCTTTAGAATAAATATGCCAAGTACGCCACTGGGTCATATTTCAGCCTTTGGACTGGGCGGATTAAGCAATATCGAAATATGGGAAAGCCGCACAGATACTACTGAACAGCAAATTAATCTTTATGGTGACGAGGGATGGGATATAACTTCAGGCACCGATATGGGTGTTGTCGGGCTTTCCTCTCATTATACAATTACTCCTAATACTTATTTAAGGGTCACTTTGGCTGCAATGGGTCAAAGGGCGACCAACAGGATCGATACACTTGGTATTGATTTCAGTAAGTTCCTGTTTTACCAGAATACTATGATCGATAACCGTCTGACCGCTACAGTGGTTCTTAACCACCGGTTTAATGTAAATCATAGCCTGAGGGGCGGGGTTACTTCCAAAAGAATATTCAGTGATCTAACAGACAGTGTATATATGAAGCAAGATGACGGCTATAGGAGGCGGTTTTAAGGGATCGACCAGTATGATCCAGCCATATATCCAGTGGCAGTACCGGCCAAGCGACTTCATGACTATCAATTCGGGACTCCATTAAAATTATTTTGCTCTAAATGGCAGCAGTTCGCTGGAGCCACGTGCAGGAATGCGACTTCAGATTGCCCCCAGACATGCCTTCAATTTTGGATATGGCCTGCACAGCCAGATATCACCCATCTTTACATATTTTCTGCAAAATCTTAATGCAGGTGGAGAGTATGTAATGGCAAATGAATCACTGGGTCTGACGCGAAGCCACCATATAGTTGCCGGTTACGATTTAAGGGTTAATGATCATTCCCGGATCAGGCTTGAAACGTACTACCAGTATCTTTTTGATGTGCCTGTGGATGCAATAGAGGTCAATTCATTTTCGATGCTGAATAATGGAGCTTCTTTTGAATTCAGTATGCCCGAATATCTTGCCAATAATGGCGAAGGTAATAACTACGGTCTGGAGCTCACCCTTGAGCGGTTTCTGCATAAAGGACTTTACTACCTGTTTACTGCATCACTATTTGAATCAACATATAAAGGAAGCAGTGACATTATCTTCAATACCGCATTTAATAACAATTATGTTGTTAACATGCTGATTGGTAAGGAATTTGTTTTGAGCAAAAATAGCCCTTCAGTACAACGTTCAATTTCCGTAGATTTAAAGACTATGCTTGCCGGGGGTAAGCGTACGACTCCATGGACAGCAGTTTTTAATGATGTTACACGTGAATATGAACGTGAATGGGATTACTCAAGAGCCTTTGAGAAAAAGTTGGATGATTATCATAAGACCGACATCAAGGTGAGTTTTAGATCAAATAAGAGAGGAATAACCCAGGAGTGGGGTATCGAGATAACCAATCTTTTTGATACCAAAAATATTTTCGGCGATAATTTTAACCGGTATACAGGTGAGGCCCCACATGTTCATCAACTTGGCTTTATGGCAATCCCGCAGTACCGGATAATTTTTTAACTTGCCGGTAATTTAAAAATTAATTTGTCAGGACAGTAAACTATTAACCGTGAACGCATCAATATCAGAAGCCACAACAAAACTCAAGGATCTTAAATTACTGCTGATTGGCATTCCGGTTGTAGCGTTAATCGGTGTCCTGGTTTTGGGCAGAGGTTTTATCAAAGAGCATGATCTGGAGATTATTGTACCAGTTACTGGTTCAGTTTTATCGACCGTCATTATATGGCTTGGTGTCAGGAGAATCGTGATCTACCTCTGGGATAAATTTCCATGGGAGAAAAATCCGGTAAAGCATCTTTTAATCGAAATAGCGGCCATACTCGGATATACCATGCTGGCAGGAATTCTTATATCGTTGTACTGGCTTTATTTTAATCCGGAATATATAAACAACCAGGAATTTGGTTTAAATATTTTTTTCACCCTTCTGGTTACATTTTTTATCACGTCACTTCATGAAGGGTGGTTTTTTTTTCAGCAATGGAAGAAAACCCTGCTTTTTAGTGAAAAACTTGAAAAAGAAAACATTCAAATTCAGTTTGAAACTCTTAAGAGCCAGATCAGTCCCCATTTTCTTTTCAATAATCTTAATACCTTAACCAGTCTCATCGAAGATGATCAGAAACTTGCGGTTGATTATGTTCAGCGGACAGCCGATTATTTTAGAAATATCTTGAGTCTAAAGGATAAAGATGTGATTCTGCTTACTGATGAGATGAGGTTGATAGAAGATTACTATTATCTCCAGCAAAAGAGATTTGGCAGTAATCTTACACTTGATGTTTATGTAGGCCATGATTATCTCAGGACATTTGTGGCGCCTCTTACAATACAGATGTTGTTTGAGAATGCAATCAAACACAATATTATTTCGAAGGAATCACCTCTGAATATTTCAATATCCATTGATGAGGAATATATTATTGTCAGGAATAATCTACAGCTCAGAGAAAATGATGCCGAATCAAACGGAATTGGGTTGAAGAACATCAAAAACAGGTATTTATACTTAAGTGGCCGTGAAGTAATTGTTTACAGTAATAGTGATATATTTGTTGTAAAACTTCCGGTTCTGAGAATGCAAAAATAGATTGGTACAGATGTCATATCAGCAGATGAAAATTAGGGCACTTGTAGTTGAAGATGAGGTTGCCGCTGCAAAAAGGCTGGTTAAGATGATCCGGGAAACGGATCCTGATATCTATGTGGCCGGAATAACTGATAGTGTTCAGTCAACCTTGCGATGGCTTAAAGAAAATTCCGATCCCGACCTGATCTTTCTGGATATTCATTTAGCCGACGGATCTGGATTCAAAATAATTGAACAGGCGGAAATTAATTCTCCAGTCATATTTACCACAGCATATGATCAATATGCTGTACAGGCATTTAAGGTTAACAGTGTGGATTATCTTCTCAAACCTATTAAGAGAGAGGAACTTGCCTTCAGTATTAATAAATATAAAAGATACAAACCTGCATTACCTGATTTGGGTGTGTTGCTTGAAGAGATCCGGAATCAACAGACCAGATCATGGCAGAAAAGATTTGTGGTGCAATATGCGGATAAGATAAAAGCTATAAATGTAGATGATATTGCATATTTTGCGGCGAGGGAAAAGTCTGTTTTTCTTGTTACATCATCCGGTAAAGAGTATGCGGTTGATTTCTCTCTTGATAAGCTAGAGACAGTTCTTGATCCTGACATTTTTTTTCGTGTAAACAGGCAATATATTGCCTGTTTTGCAAGTATCCGTACCATGCACCAGTATTCTAAATCAAGATTTAAGATAGACCTGGTGCCGGTACCGGATCAGGATGTTATTGTAAGCAGTGAGAAGTCTTCACGATTCAGGGAATGGCTAAACCGCTAATAAGCTAACTGGTAAATCAGGCAACACTTTAATCGGAACCGGTACCAATTATTCCAGTAATATCAGTATCTGGCAAGAACAGCAACAGAAACTAATCAGATAGAGGCTCAATTTTTTATTCAAGTAATATTTCTAAGCTTCATTTCCTTTTTCTTATTGTTATTTTATTGATTGCTTAAAATTCAGTTAATCTATATTGGTTTTATTTGCATGAGAAATGATCACATTAATAGTTATCAAAAATCTCAATAGAGATTATTCTTTTTGAAGAGGTTCTAATTATTGTCTTTAGCAGTTATTTAGGTTAAGATTTTAGGTAGGTTAGGTTAGGTTAGGTTAGGTTCGCGGAAACAGCACTTTTTTGTAAGGGGTTTTGAAGGTTCCCCGGATGAAAAGGTGCTTTTCTTATTTAGGGGTTCAGGTTATTATGGTAGCATGGATTTTGGGCCGGAGCATTTCCAGTTATAACGCTAGCACCTGATCATGTCTGTCTGAAATTCAGAACATAATATTCACAGAAACTTAACTAATTAATAAAGTATTGTTTTAACTACAATACTACTTTTGTTAATAACAAAATAATCTCACATGAGCTTTGAACCTGCAAAGTTTGATTCTAAGGATAGAAAAAAATATAAACTACTGACATCAAATGATATAGTAACAGCTACAGGAATAACATTTCCAGGCAGGATTTTAGTTGCAAAAGCTATTATGCAGGTTTTAAAGCTTAACCGAGTTAATAACTTGTACTCTTTGCTGCCTGAAAGTAATCCTATAGATTTTATAAACAGAGCTCTCGAACAACTTGAGATTAGATTTGAACTGAATGCTGAAGAGCTTGAAAAAATACCTGAAACCGGCAGCTTCATTGCCATAGCGAACCACCCTTATGGAGGTATAGATTCGCTGTTGATGGTAAAGGCAATATATGAAAAGAGACCCGATATAAAAATAATGGCCAACTATCTTCTGAAGCGGCTTAAAGCTGTCGAAGATATCATTTTACCTGTAAATCCTTTTGACACTAAACATAGTAACCGCTCCTCATACGAGGGGTTAAAAGAGGGTCTCAACCATTTGACTGGTGGCCATTGTGTAGGTATTTTCCCCGCCGGAGAGGTGTCTGCACGGCAACCTGATTCCAATCTTATTATTGACAAAGAGTGGAACAGGTCGGTGTTGAAATTTATCCGGCGGGCGAACGTACCTGTAATACCAATATACTTTCATGGTACCAACTCACGGATGTTTCATTTCCTGGGTAAGGTACACCCGGTTCTAAGAACAGCAAGACTCCCTTCAGAACTTTTTAACAAAAAAGATAAAACCATTCAGATAAGGATTGGTAGTCAGATATCTGTTTCCGATCAGACCAGGTTAAATAATATTTCTGAGTATGGCAGTTACTTAAGAGCCAGAATATACTCCCTTAGTACAACACTTGAAACCGGGAAGGCACTTTCATTTAAGCCTTTTCAACGGCCAAGAAAAGAATCAGATCTGATTAAGCCTATACCTAAATCTCTGCTAAAAAAAGATATTGACGGAATCAGGAAGTCCTATGAGCTGTTCTCATCGGGCAACTACAGTGTAATATGTGCTCCTGCATCCTTAATGCCTGGTTTATTAATTGAAACAGGAAGACAAAGGGAGCTTACATTCAGGCTGGCTGGAGAAGGAACAGGAAAAAGCTGTGATATTGACGAGTACGACAGTTATTACCACCAACTTATTCTGTGGGATACCTATAAGGAAAGGATCGTGGGAGGTTACAGAATAGGGAAGGGGAGTGAGATAATTGAAGGGCACGGTATTAAAGGTCTATATGTTAACTCTCTTTTTGATATTAAAGATGAATTTGAATACACTCTTCGTGAAAGCCTTGAGCTCGGCAGATCGTTCGTTGCCCCTGATTATCAAAGGAGCGTATTACCTCTTTATCTTCTCTGGAAAGGAATTTTCTATTTTTTAATCAAAAATCCGGAGTATCGCTATCTTTTTGGCCCGGTAAGTATAAGTAAGGATATTTCGGGATTTTCAAAAAAATTAATTATAGAATTCACCCGCAAACACTACTATAATCATGACCTTTCTTCTATGGTCACTCCCAGGAAAAGATTTCAATGTGCCGGCTGCAATATTGTCGACAGCGAAATACTGGTTGCCGGGGCCGGAAAAGATATTGGCAGACTGGAATCTATAATTACTGATGTTGAACCAGGATTCAGGATACCTGTTTTACTAAAAAAGTACCTTAGTCTGAATGCAAAGATACTCGGATTTAATATTGACCCCGGATTCAATAATTGTCTCGACGGACTAATGTTTCTTGACCTGTATGATATCCCGAAAGAATTTATAAAATCACTTTCTAAAGAAATTAAAGATCCTACCCTGACTGAAAGGTTCATTAAAACCGGAGCGTTCCACAAAAAGCAGTTACACCTGGAATACTGAAACACCGGGTCTGATGCTGGAGAATTACCTTGCGTTAACTTATTGCTATGGAAAAACATGCAGTTTCGAAATATCACTTTTCGAAAATAAATCATACAGGTGGGGTCTGAAAACCCCACCTTCAGGTATAGGGTGGGAGTGAAGGGGACTGATTGCTGATAAAGCCTGATGCTGCTTGTCTGACTGGTGGGAACGCGTTTCAGGTTGTTGCATAAAAGATTCTCCCGGCCGATGATATAAGAGATGGTACCCGAATCATTAATCAATAAACTGGCATAGGGAAGGGGTTCAAGTGTTTTTCGCTCTACAATATGTTCCCTCAAGCTGTTCCATCTCGCTGATGAAAATGTCGCCGGCATTTTTAAAGAACAGCGCTTTTTCTTTTCCCCTGTCCGGTTTCAGTTTCTTTCCCAGATTTTCATGAAGAAATCCTGCGTAATATTTATATCTATGGCAAGTTCAGGGTCTCCGCACCGGTAGAAGATGTAATTATTTACCCTCTCGAAATGCTGGTCAAAAAGGTATCGGAATGCTTTATGGTTCAAAATACCATACCTGATTTTTTTAATTGTTTTGTTGGATAAGCTACGGTTAGAATCTAATGTATGCCATGGTAGATATTGATACAAAACTATCCTTGATGGGAATATTGTTTTTTTTGAATTCAGGGGAGCACTGGCTGAGCAATATGTATTACAGCGTTTTATGGCTGGTTTATACGAACAATGTAAATATTGGGTTAAAGGTCGTTGAATAGCTCTAATTGAAGGCGAGCCGGCTGATATAGCGATTTGCGATTGAAACCTTGCATCCTGATTGCAAGGGCCGTACACCTTTGTCTTCCACGAACGGGTATTGGATGTAAATATTTTATTCGGTCAGTTATCCGAATTGCAGCGGTTTGTTGCAGGAAGAGGTCGCTTCCGATGCTGAAGATTATGCAGGTGCCACAGGTCTCACAGTTGCTGGATTAATCGAGCTGCCGGATTTCATATTCATACCCGCATCTTTTTCCTCATCCGTAAGCTCGGAGTAGTAGATGATTTTCCAGTTGCCATAATAGTCCTCAACTAGTGCGCTGAGAGATTCAACCCAGTCGCCCGAGTTCATGTAGGTGATATTGTCATAACTGCTTATTACAGGTATATGGATATGGCCGCAGATAACACCGTCGCATTTTTTTACCCTTGCAATATTTACAAGCTCCTTTTCATATCTGGAGATGTAAGAACTGGCCCTCTTGACCTTATACTTGATTATTTTAGAAAGTGAGAGGTAGGGCAGGCCTTTCCTGAGGCGCCTGTTGTTGTATACTTTGTTGAGCCAGAGAAGAAATAAATACCCTGTATCGCCGTGATCGGCGAGCCACCTGAAATTTGTCGTGATGGTATCGAAAATATCACCGTGGGTCACATAATACCTTTTGTTTCCACTCTCAATAATATGGTCCCTGAGGATCGAGATGTTTCCAAAGTGGAAAGGGGTAATATGATTCAGAAAATCATCATGGTTTCCGGTGATGTAGAGTATCCTTGTCTTCATTGATGATGGCATTTCCATAACCCATTTTATGAACATGGTATGTCTTTTCCTCCATTTACCCGTTTGTTTTAATTGCCATCCGTCTATGATATCTCCGTTGAGTATCAGGGTGTCACACGTATTGGTTTTCAAAAACCCCAGCACCTCTTTTGCCTTTGAGTTTTCCACACCCAGGTGCAGGTCTGATATTATGATGGTTTTATAGTGGGCCTTTTTGAGCATCGGTTTTGTTTTCAAAGAAAAAAAGTGTTTGTTACATGTTCATTAACAATAGATTATATTATTGTCAAGAATGGTTTTTGTTCTTTGTTGTTTTCTTAAAATTCAGTTAATCTAAAATGGGCTTATTTCTTTGTGAAAAATTAACATTGATGGTTCTCAAAAACCTCAGTAGGACCTTTATGTTTAAAGAAGTTTTCAGGTTAGTTTTTACGTGGGTATTCAGGTTATGAAAGCAGGAGTACGATATAAGGGCAAGGACAAACACCGCAATAATGAAAAATTTGAGTATTCTCCTCTTGACGAAGATAAATTCATGGCCAATTCCCTGGGTAATCTGGAGGATTATACCAAAGACAATTTTTTGGCCGGCAATTATGAAACAGGTAAGCATGTTACACCAGAATACCTGGGTAGTCTTGACTTGACCAATTCATCATTGTTTGAAGAAGAAAAAGACATTGAAGAAACAGCTGAGAATTTCAATGCTAAGGAAGACGTTATAGGGGCATATCTGATGCTAAACCAGGATCTTGGTTCTAAACTATCGATGATTGCAGGAGTGCGACTTGAAAACACCTTACTGGAATATCAGGGTTACCAGTACGATGCTGATGAAAACTTAGCCGAGCTGTCCGAAAAAGTCACTGATTCATACATAAATGTTCTGCCCGGACTTCACTTGAAATACGATTTTGATAAAACTACTATTTTAAGGGCGGCGTGGACTAATACCCTGGCAAGACCTAACTATTTCTATCTCGTTCCTTTCAGGCAAATTGAAAGGTCAGAAAATGAAA
>CAZFOO010000145.1:0-8715 GCA_964520585.1 uncultured Bacteroidales bacterium | reverse complement strand
AACATTAGGATAAAACTCAAATAAATAATTTTCTTCATGGGTAAATTTTTAGGTTTAAAAAATATATCTCATTCTTTGCAAATCAAAATGATATTGCAGTAAGGTATTTCAAAGTGCACAAATCTAATAAAAATATATTAAAGGCAAATTATTGCAAAAAATTCACAAAAATGAAAACAGCAATACCAAAAAACCTGGCGTGAATTGATTTAGAAGAAACCCGGCAGAAAAAATTTGACCTGAAGGTCGATTTTGCATGCTGTTGTCAGTGCATTCTTACAATTATATTCAGATGCAAAATTCATGTATATTTTTTAGATTAATTTTTAACAAAGCTCTTTACCATAACATCATTTCCTTCTTTGACCCTGATAAGATAAAGTCCCTGCGACAGAGCTGAAACATCCAAAGAAAAATTATATATGCCGGCAGGCTTATATTGATTAACGGAATTTACCATTTGCCCGGCAATATCTAAAATATCAAAAATTACCGGACCGGTATATAAATTATCAAGTTCCACAAAAAGGACATCCTTCACCGGATTTGGATATAAAATCAATCCATTAGAATTACCCTGATAAATTTTTTCGGCATTGGTTATTAAGGGTTCTGAGAATATATTGCATGTCCTGTCAAATATTTGCACCTGGTAAACTCCGGACACTTCATCTTGATTGGTATATGAACGATTAGTGGCTCCGTCTATAGGCTCCCCATCCCGGTACCATTTATAATCCATTGCAAGAGTTGCAGAAGTGTACCTGTTTCCGCTTATCAGTATGCCCGGGGGTTCCAGCGTGTTCTCAATTATATCTATACTTTTTGTATATATTTTTGAATCATCCCGGCTGAATATTGTAAGGCTTACATCATAAACTCCGGTATCAACATATGAATAATGAATGTCTCCCTGATCAGACTGCAATAATTCATCACCGGTACCAAATTCCCACAACCACTCTTCTATGTCACCAGAGCTTCTGTCATAGAAATAGGTCCGTGAGTCAACACAGCCATATTTGTGTATATAATCTGCAAAAAATACATTTTCGCAAAGATTTTCCTGCCATCCAGTTGAAGCATCATCAATAACACTGTTGATGCCGGCATTAAAAACTGCTCCACCGGTAGCAGAGATACCGAATACCTGTAAATAATCAAAACATAGTTTTTGATACTCCTGGACTTCAATAGTTGCATTTTCAGCTCCCCCGGAAATGAGGCCGACAATTGAATCGGCTTTACTGATAATTTCAAAAGAAGATGAAATGACCTGACGGCTGCCGGCTTCAAGGTGAAGCTCACTTCCGGGAAGCAACAACAAGGAATCCATATAATTACTACCCGAAAAATTAACAGCGCCACTTCCTTTAAATCCATTGAAGAAATTACTGCCGGTAACTGTAATACTGCTGCTTTGATTATTAATGTTCCAGAATCTGGTGTCATCCGCAATCAAAAATGATTCACCATTTTCTCCGGGTCTATTCTCGAAATTGATGACTGAATTTTCGGCAGTAAAGACAAGGTTCCTGTTTGAGAGTTCCATAAGTCTCAAGCTATCTATCCGGGAATTATTAAGATTTACATAGAGCTCATTATCTGGTTCGGCATCCTCCAAAAATTGCATTTCCCGGGTTATTATCCGGGTATTCACTGCATTTATCACACCCCTGTAAACAGATAAGGTATTAACATGCAGGGTATCGGTTATATTCCATATCCCGTTTCCGGTGAAGATGAAATCAGCATTCATTAATGCTGATCCGTTGACTGAGACGTTATTATTTGGCTGGTCTCCTGTGAAAATGAAACTTACTGAATCAGATATTACATTTAAAGCATTCGAAACATAAACAGAATTGTGGACCGATATTCTGGCGGAGGAAGCCTGCAGGCGGGCATCTTTCCCGGCAAACCAGTTAAAAGTATAACATTCAACATCGTCGTTAATCAAAACCAGGGCTGTTGTATCGATATCTGTAAATGAATTATCATCAAACACAACATGATCATTTGCCCCCGGTATTCTATCTGCGGCTTCCCCTCCGCTTGAAAGTGACCAGTTAGTCCCGTCATTCCATGATCCATCATCACCTATCCAATAAAGTGTGGGTCGTTCCGGAATAATGCCGGCTTGAAACAGCAGTGAAAAATCCTGTTGATCATTAGCAAGAGTATCCTTGTGTGTAATTTGTAATATATATCTGCCTGCAGGAAGGGTATCAATCGTGATCTTTTCAACATTATCCCTGAAATTATCTCCTTTTGTTGCAGCAATAGTCGGAGTATCGGGATTGAGCCTCCAGGGATAATAAATTTCATCCCCCTGGTCACTAATAATTCTCATATCCAGATCATTCACCAGCATAAGATCAGTTGGATTCATTTTGGGGGAAGTTGGCTTACCCGGAGGGTCAGTCCATGATAATGTAGCAGTTATATTTTCACTTACAGTTACTTCAAAATCCATTTCAAATGTTTGCCCCTCGGCAAGTGTTTCTTCTCTAATAAACAATCTTTCATTATCCTCAAAAAGAATAACCCTTGCAGCTCTTTCAGCATTGAGCAGTCCCCAACCAAAGCGGTAATCCGGTCCCCTGTTTCCCGCTTCTGAAGCAGTATGTATCACAAGTCCCTTTAGAGTAGCAGATCGCATATAATGATCGAAAGAGTTATGTTCATAATATAATTGCTGTAAAAGCAGCAGGGTTCCACTCAAATTGGGAGTAGCCATTGAAGTGCCGGAACTCCGGCCGTAACTATTACCAGGATATGTTGAATAAAGCTGCACTCCGGCAGCTGTTATATCGGGTTTTATCCGCCCATCATCTGTTGGCCCCCAGCTACTGAAAGGACTCATTACAACATCTGAAGGTTTTGTATATCCGTTAGAAATTTTATTTATTGCTCCAACTGTAATGATATTTTTGGCAGTCCCTTCAGGCCCAATACAATCATAAGGTCCATCCGGAGGTTTAGTCCCGTCTCCGGTGTCACTACGGTCATTGCCGGCAGCCCAGGAAATTGAATAATAGGGTGCGTTAAAGGATATTTCATCCAGGGTCCTGCTCTTACTGTTGTAAAAACCAAACCTGTAATCCTCGGTACTGTCAGCATGCGCATGCCATTCCCAGTCCTCGTCGTCACGGCCCCAACCGAGACTTATACCATATGAGTGATTTGACACCAATAAACCTGAGGCTGCCTCATCAGCCATTTCACTCAGGTCATTATTCCAGTCAAAACTGTGCAATCCTGCTTCAGGTGCCATACCCATAGCCGGTTTTTCAAGACCCCTGGCAACCATAGTACCGGCAACATGTGTTGCATGATCATCAACGACACCTTCATCTTTGATTAAAATTTTATTTTCCAGTTCTAAATGTTTATGATCGGCTCCGCCGGCATCCCATATTCCACCCGTCATCCCCCTGCCTGTTAAAGCAAGACGGAGATTACCACCAGGGTGCAGGGCACTGGACCCTGTGGTGACTGCAGCTCCGGCATTTTTTGTTTCATGCCAAACAGCCACATCATTAAAATCGATATATTGTAATTCCCTGACCCTGCCATCGGGTAAAACGATCCGGGAATTAACCTGGTTTCTTTCAGCCCACTCCAGGGCTTCTGACTTGTTAATTTTATATTTAAAATCAAGCTCCTCAGATAATCCTTCAAGATGCAACCTCTGCTCAGGATTGATGATCTGTGCAGAAAGGGTAACAAAAAATGCCACGGTAAAGAGCATAAGGATAATTATTATTGATTGTCTGGTCATACACCGGTAAATATATAAAAAAAGGCAATGGAGAGTTCCATTGCCTTTTAAAAAAATTGCTTATAATCAATTAATCCAGATCATGTATCTCAGATTTACTCCGGGTTTTATTGATGTTTAGAGATTTCTTCGAAGGTTTACTGTATTTAATATGTGTTACATCAAATAGCGCATCACCATTGTAAATGTTAGCATCAATTTCGAAGGTTTCTGTTTCCAGATCGAATGACCCGGTTCCCTCAACCGCCAGACCCGCTCCAACACCAGGATTAAACACCTGCCTTTCAACAAGTATGCTGTTATCCGAAGGGTCAAACTGAACGATTATATCGTCGGTTGCCCAGTCATACATTGGATTCAGGGTAATGCTGTTTGTGCCAGCTATCGGAGAGCATGCAACATTGTAGGGCCCGTAAATGGGATTTTCGAGATCATTTGGTGAAAACTCGTATGCCTCAAAAGTACCGGAATAGGTATCTATAAAACTCTCCTTTGAAATTGTCAGTGTAAATACTGAAAAATTAGAAGCAATATCTATTGAGGCATCGGTTATCTCCAAAACCAAATTTTTAAATTCACCACCAAACTCAAAACCACTATCCAGAGCAGTGATATCAAATTCGCCGAAATTCTCACCTGCCGGAATGGTAACGGTTTTTGTATCCATTGAAAAATGAGTTCCTTCAACGGCAGTGGAAGCTTCAGCCACATCAAATGAAACAGTTATATCATTTGACTGAGGCTCTGCAATAAGAGCTACCCTGAAAGTTCCTTCATAGGTGGTGGTTACATCCACGGGAATCATCAGACTACCGGAGGCTGACTCAAACCCAACCTGTACGCCGGTATATAATTTTTCCTCTTCCTCGCAGGAAGCAAATAATAAGGCAAAGCCTGCGAAAACCAGAAAATATTTCAAGAATTTTTTCATATTTCTATTTTTTATTCATTTAAGATTAGTACCCAGGGTTTTGCTGCATATTCGGATTTGCATCCATCTCTCTTTGAGGAATCGGAAATGCCAGGCGATTATGCCCTGCTTCAAGGAAACAAATATCTGCTGTACAGTCGGCTCCCCTGATAAGGTCTTCCTTCCTGCGCTTTATGTCAAATAACCTATGTCCCTCGAAAGCAAATTCGATCCTTTTTTCAAGATTGATCCTTTCTATAAGATTCTCCCCCGATGCAACAAAGTCGGCAGCATCAGGATTACCTCTCTGTATTATCGCATTGAGATACGTCTGAGCCTGATTCTCATCGGGAGTAGCTTTTTTAGCCAGAGCTTCGGCAGCGATAAGATACATTTCGGATAACCTGAGAACAGGAGTATTATCCAGTCCGGCCTGTCCACCCCTTCCGGGATATTTATTAATGAACCAGTCCTCTTTCCCCTCTTCCCATATCAGGAAAGCGTCAAAGCGCACGTCATCGCCAGGATCGGTATTTCCTGCATTTTCCAGAAGTGAAATAATATCGTCAGTAGGAAGCAAGTCGCCGTAACCCCTTTCAACATAAATATAACCAAGCGCATTTGTAGCCGAATAATCAACATTACTCATTGCAAGGCTGAATATGGTTTCTGAAGTAGCTTCCTCAGACCATCCGCTGATGTAGTTTTCAGTAGAAACAAGACTGTAACCACCGTTATCAATAACATCAATAGCGGTTGAAGCAGCCATATCCCAGTTTTCCATATACAGGTATACACGCGCCAGCAGAGCTTTTGCAGCATATTCGGAAATATAAGCCCATCCACCTTCCGCACGTTCAATGGTAAGTAATGGTATGGCACGGGTAAGGTCGCTGACTATCTTATCATATACAACCTGGTTTGTTTCCCTTTCAGGGTCAGTAATAGCTGGCTCCTCCATATATGGAATACACAATGCAGAAGGATCCTCTGCATATGATTTTGCATACATTCTGGCCAGATCAAAATGTGCAAGTGCCCGCAAAGTAAGAGCCTCTCCCAGTATCTGGTTCCTTTCTGCTTCAGTACCGTCCTCAATAAGATCTATACGTGTGATAATATTATTGGCACGGTCGATAGTGTTCCATGCACGATTCCAGAATCCGGTAAGAAATCCGTCGGATGGAATAGTACTGTAATTGTAATGTGATAAAAACCGTCCGGAGTTCAGAGGCGAAATTTTAACATCATCTCCGGCCACGTCAGGAATTACAACAAACTCCCGTGCATAATAATGCTGGGTTGATTCAATTCATTCATAAAGTCCCATAAGCGCAAACGCAGAATCAGCCACAGGGCCGATGGCCATTTCAGTGGAAAGGGAAGTCTGTGGATCGACATCGAGAAACTCGTCGGAGCAAGAAGGCAACGAGAATAATGCCACCGCAAAAAGAATTGATAATAATTTTAATATATTTTTCATAATCTATTGTTTTTTTTATGATCCGCAACTTAGAAAGAAATATCAAGACCAACTGTCATCGTTTTTGCATTGGGGTAAACAAACCACACAACTCCGCTGATCTGCTGCTCGGGATCCATTCCCGGATAATTGGTCCAGGTCAACAGGTTTTGACCCTGGAGATATATTCTCACAGAGTTGACATCGATCCTGTTCGTAATTGAGGAAGGAAGAATATAACTAACGTTAAGGTTCTTAAGCCTCATATATGAACCGTCATACATATTCCTGGTAGACCGCTGATTACTGCTGGTAGGATTCCCGTGGATCCTTTTGGGAATGTCGGTTATTTGCCCGGGCTCTGTCCATCTGTTCAGCTGATCCCTGTTCTGGTTAAATCCGGCAAAAGCGCCATCAGAACCCATTATCCTGTTGGTATCATCAAACAGCTCATTTCCGTAAACAAAGGAAAAGAATGCTGAAACGGAAAATCCTCTCCATCTGAATGTATTGGTAAAACCTCCAAAGAAGTCCGGATCTGCATTGCCGACAATCTCACGACTGGCCTGGGTGTATGAACCTGTGATATTACCATCTTCATCATACCATAAGGGCATGCCGTTGGCAGGATTAACACCGGCCCATCTTTCGAGATAGAATGACTGGAAAGGCTCGCCTTCACGACGTATCTTAGTTCCGGCTATGATGTCTTCACCATCAACAAGCGATATTACCCTGTTCGTGTTGAATGATATGTTACCCTCGATATCCCAGTTAAAATCACCGCGGGGATCAAGCAGGTTGGTTGCAAGACTCACTTCCCATCCTTTGTTCTCCATCTCACCAACATTTCGAAGTTGCGAAGTTATACCAGATGTAGAGGAAAGGGGTACATTTAACAACAGATCAGAGGTACGCCTGTTATAATACTCGACAGTACCGCTTAACCTTTCAAAAACTCTGACATCAAGTCCGATATTATAGTTGATGTTCTGCTCCCAGGTAAGATCAGGATTCTCAAATTGCGCAGGTGAACTACCCGGACGTCCGTCATAGTCCCTTCCGTAGCCATAAAGACCCAGCGCAGCAAAATTTCCTATCTGTGAATTACCGGCAGTACCGTAACTTGCTCTTAACTGCAGGTTATCGACAAAAGTAAAATTGTCGGCAATGAATGCCTCCTGTGACAATCTCCAGGAACCACCTACTGACCAGAAATTAGCATAACGGTTTTCCCTGCCAAAACGTGATGAACCATCCCTACGTATACTGGCTGACAAATAATACTTACTGTCCATATTGTAGTCCAGCTTTGAAAACCATGATGTCAGTCTCCATGAAGTACCGGAACCGGCTGTAGTTACCGGTGTTGCTCCGGAATCAAGTCTCCTTAACTGGAAGGAGGGGAAATCTTCTGCTGCAACATAATAATCCTTATAATCAGAAGCCTGTGCTTCCTGGCCAACAAGTATGGCAACATTGTGCACATCATCAAAAGTTTCTGTAAAATTAAGTGTATTGGTTGTTGACCAGATAGTATTTTTTGACATGGAAGCAGAGGCACGGCCTTTTTCAAAAGCTGTGTTCCCTTTTGCTCTGTGGTCATCCCAGAATTCTTCAAGGAGATCCAGCCAGTCAAGTCCAAACGTGGATTTAAACACGAGATTATCAAGGATATCATATTCTGCATAGGCAGATCCTACTGCTCGGTTTGCCCATGAATCATGGTCATTATAATCCAGGTTGGCAACAAAATTTACGCCACCAAGAGCAGGATAATCCATATTATAAGTCCCGTCTTCATTATATGCCGAATAGATAGGAGGTAAAAGGAAGCTACCGGTTACAGGGCTGGTGAAATAGGCGTCATCTGTAAGAGGAGTATCCTGATAGGTACGGGACAACCCGAGATTAATCCCAAAAGTCAGCTTGTCCGTTGCCTCATGGTCAAGATTGAACCGGCCGGAAAGCCTTTCCAGAGAACTGCCAATTGCCATCCCTTCCTGATCATACATGGACCCGGATATATAAAAACGGGTTTTTTCAGTACCGCCGTTTGCACTGAGCTCATAGCTTTGCGTCAACGCATTATCACGGAAAGCAGCTTCAAGCCAGTCAAAATTATCATAATCTCCGAAATCCTGAGGACCAAGACCGGCATTTGCACGTCCTTCGTTGGTAAGCATCACATATTCGTCTGCATCTAAAACTTTATAATCCTCATTTGTACGTGATGAAAAACCTGCCTGGCTCCTGAAATTAAAGTTGGTTACACCCTCAGCGCCTCGCTTGGTCTGAATAAGCACAACTCCATTAGATGCACGGGAACCATAGATTGCTGTTGCCGCTGCATCCTTAAGTACGGTTACCGACTCAATATCATTAGGGTTAATATGAGAGAGGGCACTGGTGGTTGAGGACTGCTGTGAGTAATCTCCGGTTGCAACAGGCACTCCATCAACAATATAAAGAGGTTCGGTTCCTGCAGATATTGATCCTATACCCCTTATCCTGATCTGAGAGGTGCTACCGGGCTGGCCTGAAGCAGAAGTAATATGA
>CAZFOO010000144.1:0-8782 GCA_964520585.1 uncultured Bacteroidales bacterium | reverse complement strand
ATGCATTATTAACACATTGTTAAACAGATTGCTAACTATACTTTATACGAATGAACCAAAAGACACTTTCACTATTTAGCATTAATATGACTGATCATAAGACCCGGAAACATCAGGATCCCATATAGTAGCAGCTATATACCTTTCAGGACCGGTTTCCGGATCCCAGTAATAATAAATAGTAACTATCTTACCATCAGTACGCTGAACGGACCGGGGATAACCAATATCCCAGTTTCCACCGTCTTCTCTGAAAATGACCGGATCACTCCATGTTCTTCCATTGTCTTCACTCAGCCGGCCCCGCATCCCATATGGTTCAGCTCTGTGCGCATAAGTCACCGCAAGACGTCCATCTCTCAGTTTAATAAGGCTCGGAGGATTTCCGGAACCCACATCAGGTGCAATCTCTGTCAAAAAATCCCAGCTTGCTCCATTATCTGTTGACAGCCATCCCTTTATCAGTCTCCGATCACTTTCTCTCTTGCGCACAGCAGTAAGGATCTCATTTTCTGAAAGTCTGACAGTAGAAGGCATAATACGGAAAACATCAGGTTCCGGACCTATCCACGAAAGAAATTCCCAGCTTATTCCGCCATCCTCTGTTTTTACACACAGGGTCCTGCCTTCCCTCCCATCCGATTTTCCGGCAGTTAAAAATACAAGCATTTCATCCTTACTCTCCACCAGGTAATCGGTTCTTGCAGCGATCCCGGGAGTATCAAACAGAGGCAAAGCAAAAGGCCCATTCCAGCTTTTACCACGGTCGTAGGAATAGTAAAAGCGCGACTGCCCCCCACCTCTATGATCTTCCATCCGGAATGTCATCGCAAAATCGGGATGTGTAAAATCTATTGGCTCCTGCAGCTCAGTAATGGGAGGATACTCCACATTGGGAAGAGGCGTCCCAAAAAGCATAGCCCCCCGGGGAAGCAATGTTCCATGTTTTTCAGGATATTCAAGCTCCCAGGTCTCTCCGCCGTCAAGACTCCTTGCCAGGACATGGTGTTCGGGCTTGTCAGGATCAACGGCATGTCCCCCGCCCGTGTCCATATACCAGGCAGTGCAAAAGCCAACAAGGATTTCATCTCCCCATGACCAGATCCCGTGATTGGCTGGCCAGCCTCCGAAACGGCCGGGTTCATGATAAACTTTCAGATGCCTGATCTCTTTTTCTTGTTCATTTGTATTACACGATAACAGTACCATCATTATTGAGAACAAAATCACTCCTGGAAATAATTTCCAAATAACCAGTTTGTTATTATTTTTCATTCTTTCTTGTTGTTTTATTCATTATTACTGTTAAAAGCAAGCCTGTAAAGAAAATGACCATGGTTCCCACCACTATGGTCATATAGCTGTGAAGCGGATTTTGGAATTTTTCAAGATCACCCGTAAAGTAAACCGGCGATAGACTCATCCATATTATTACCAGAAGTCCCAGTACTACTCCAATCATTGCGGCAACATTTTTAACCTTTCTGGTAAAATAGCCAAGTAGAAAAATTCCAAGCATACCTCCGCTGAAAATCCCTGCCAGATTCCACCAGATATCAAGTGCACTTTCCACCCTGATTATATAAAATGAGATAATTATTCCAAGAATACTTATAACAACGGATGACAGGTAAAGAACCTTAACCGACTCCTTTTCATTGCCTGCTGATTTCATTCGCTTGAAAAAATCATTCAGAATTACTGTTGCGCTGCTATTCAGACTTGTTGAAATAGTGCTCATTCCGGCTGCAAATATCGAAGCAATAAGCAAGCCAGTAAGTCCTGCAGGCAAAACATTCACAATGAAATAGGGAAAAATACTGTCCGACATACCGGCTTCCAGGAATTCAGTAGGTAAGGCTTCTGAATAAACCTGGTAATAGACAAACAGACCGGTACCTATCAGAAAAAAAAGCAAAGATACAGGCACATAAAGCAATCCGCCGCCCAGGGCAGACGAAATGGCTTCCTTCTCATTTCTTGCGCTCATATATCTTTGTATATAATTCTGATCTATGCCATAATTCTGCATATTGATAAACAACCCGTAAATAAAAACAACCCAGAAAGTAGATTCGGTGAAATTTATCCCAAGACTGCCAAGGCTGAATTTATTATGCCTGGAGGCAATCTCAAAAAACTGGGAAACCCCTTCCGGTAGTGAAAACATTATAATTCCAAGGGTTACTACAGCACCGGTAATAAGCACAATTGCCTGAATGGCATCGGTCCACACTACAGCTTTGATGCCGCCCATAACTGAATATATCAGTACACTAACACCTGTTATCAGTATAATTATGCGCATATCCCATCCAAGCAGAACATACATTGGCAGGGCAAGAAGGTAAAGAATAGTGGCAATCCGCATTACCTGTGTAAGTATCCAGAATGAGGCAACATAAACTCTTGCCCAGGTGCCAAAACGCTGTTCAAGATAGGTGTAGGCCGAGGGACTTCCGACACTGCGGTACAAGGGAACAAAGAATTTAATGGCTATTAAAATAGCAAAGGGAATCGAGAGACTGAAAACATAGGCGTTCCAGTTGGATAAAAAGGCTATTCCGGGAAGTGCAAGATAACTTATACTGCTTACAAATGTTGCAAAAATTGACAAACCAATAACCCATGCAGGTATTGTACCCGACCCTGTGGAATAGTCCGCCGAAGTCCTTCCTTTCCTATAAAACGAGATACCGAATAATACAATTCCTATCAAATAGGTAATGAAAATTAATAGATCTATGTGGCGCATTTATATTTTTTTTCGCTGTAACGTTTCAGCAAATATTCGTAAAAAATAATTAAAATTCCAAACGTATTTATATTAATTCTATTCCCGGATCGGTGCTGCCAAAAGGTTAAGCCGTATTTGAGATATTCACTCACAATGAAAGATAGTGACAGTCAATAATAAATAAATTAATTACTTTTCAGCGATTCTTCAATAAACACTTGGTATTTTATGGTTTTCCATTGATTTTCATGAAAATAACCTTATGAAATGTGGAAGAAAAGTATCACTCTTTTTTATGACCCCTTTATCCTTTCAAACCGTTCCATAATCTCAATCCAGTTAGTAAATATTAATTCTTCCTCCTCAAAAAACTCTTTTACCACAGGATCGGCAAAAAGCTCAGCCTCCCATGCACGCTGCTGCCAGGACCCCGTAATTGTTTTGACCAATTCACTCTCAAACTGGGGATGAAAAATTATTTCGGTGAGGCCGGGTTTAAGTGACCTAATCTGATCGAAAAAATTTTCACGCATATCTTCATAGCTGTCTCCATGGGGGATTGATGAAAAATAATCAAGCTTTGGCAGTGAATAGTTTTCCAGCATTGTGAAGAGTCTGTCGCTGACAGGATAACCTGCCTGCTTATATTGCTCTGCCACAACAGGGTCGGAAAAATCAATCACCATTGCAGGTATTCTGTATTCTTCTGCCAGCCGCAGGTAAATTTCGGTAAAATCATTGGAACCATATAATGTCCCCATATGTGTATCCATATGATCAGGACGGTAACCGATAGTCAGGGTTTTTTCAATCTGAGCCCTCAGCTCCTTTTCCACTTCCTCAGGCGTTGCATTCATGACCACCTCCTTCACGCTTCTCCACATATAACCGTCAGGATCTGTCAGTCCGGGGACTTCAGCAGGATCGGCCACCGGTCCCCAACGATAGTCTCTCCATTCACTTGTTAGCGTCAGATGTATCCCAACATCGGTCCGGGGATTATCAATTGCCCAGTTTATTGCTTCTTCATATGCCGGACAGGGAGCCATGGCTGCTGCACTCTGTATGTGACCGTTCTCCAGCAGATGAAAAGTTGCCTCATTTGCTTCTCCAACCATACCCATATCATCGGCATGAAAAATGATTACTTTTTTATCCGATGGAAACCCTAGTTTTTCTGCCCAGGTTTGCTTTTCGGTACCCATATCACTGTCGCCGGTGGCAGCCGGTCCGCATCCTGAGATTAAAATGCCGGCTAAGAATAGAGGAAGTAATTCCCGGATTAAAAATAAATTTGATTTTTTAAACATCTTTTTTGAGATTAAATTTATTATATTACACTAACTATACCTTCTAAAGACCTGATTAATAGATCCTGATCAAACCTGATAATCCCATTTATAACCCTGATCATAATAATAAGAGCCTGGAATTAGATGTTAATTAAAATCACCCGGAATTACCGGTTGCACCCAGGCAACCTGTTTTCCAATAACTTCACCTGTTATCTGATCAATCTGGTCTGCCGAGGATGTTATTTTTACACGGACATAAAGTTCATCGCCGGTTAATTTATAGCTTGAGCTTAAATCATTGCTGCTGGCAAGTATTTTTCCAATTTCCGCACTATATGTCCTCGTGGTATTGGGTATTACATTTCCTTCCCCGTCGAGGGTTGGCCTGCTCCATGTAGGAAATCCGGCCGGTGTACCAATATATTCAGTAGTATATTCAACTCCTTCCCGGGGTTCTATCTCAACATTGATGCGGTTGCCATCAAAAGTGATTTCCCTGAGTTCAACTCCTGTTGAAGAATAAAACTCTCCTTTGTCAATAGCATCAAGTATTGAACCGGGGTTAAGATCATCGGCACGAACCATTACCCAACCCCTGCCGGGCGTTGCTCCCCCGGAATGATACCTGTGTGTATCGTCAGTTGCCAGTCCGTATATAATGTTCCCGTCGCCCTCGCCCAGACGCATGGAAAGAACTATGTCCCAAATCCTCTCTGTGCTTGCACGGTAGCCATCACCCTCATTATTAACACTGGGGTGACCGTTATAAACCTCAAAATAGCGCAGGTTTTCAGCCTCAAGCATCATCTCGGCGGTAATAGCCCAGGTGAAATTGGGATGTGCAAGAATGGGCCAGGTATTGCGGCCGGATCGCTCCCTGTAATCATCAGCGCGGTGTACGATCTCCCTTATCATGTCAGCCCTCTCACCGGGGCTCCCGCCCACAGTGGGAATAACCTCATCCTGATGGACAGCAACAAGATGAACAGCATGCTGGTCGGTGATCTCGTTTCCCATAATAAGCAAAAATTCTCCAGGATCTTCAAACATATCTCTGAATTCATCAAGCGGTCTCAGCCTGATCTGCATAAAACCCTCATCCTCATGAGGTCGTATATCAGCCCATTCCTCTCCAAAATTCTCAATATACTTTTCAACTGCCGGGTGATCTTCGGCAATCCTTTGCCAGAGTTCACCTTCAATAAGCTGTTGACCTCCACGCACCGGACCGGAAGTGGGGGTTTCAAGTAAAATATTATGATCGGTATGTACAAGGAAATCATAACCATTGTCTTTATACCATTTAGCAGCCGATTCAGGAAAATCATCCCCATCGCTCCAGAAAGTATGCGTATGCATGTTTCCACGCAACCACTTTGAGTCTTCACCAGCTGTCTGGCAGGATGAAAGAACAGTCATTATCAGTAAACCGGCAAATAATAATTTGAAATTTAGAAATACTGAATTATTCATTTGTATTATTTTTAAGATTTTAAGGCTTTAAGATTTTAAGATTTTGTCCTGATCATTTTATAAACTTACAGTTATTTTTGAGCTATTGAATCCCGGCTATAAGCTTTTTTGCCAGTAATATAACGGAATGCTTAATCTAATAATAACGTGAATATCTATGAAATAATGAGATTAGCATTTTAGAAACCAATGTTAAAATATAATTCTGATTCTGATAGAATAATTCAAAAGTACATATTTTGTATTAACAAAAAATTATTCCCAGATTAAACTCAGGTTAACAACACGGAAGAGCCATTAAAAATTAATCATCAAGAAACTCCCGCCAGTGAATTCCTCCTGTAATCCATGCAAGGTTGAAGCGGGCCATGTATGCATATCCGTAAGGATCCCCTCCCCCTTCATACATCAGGTATATCCAGCCTTCACCGGGTGTACCCTTACGACCGGCCGCCAAAGAAGAGTAAGCAAATCCACCGTCATCAACCAGCCGCTTGACCGGCCAGGTTTCGCCACCATCAAAACTCGCCCATACAGTACCATTTTTCCGTCCGGACTCTGAATCTATATTGCTGTAAACCAAAATATCATGACCATCAACAGGAAGCCTTACCAATCCTGCCATCAAACCATAATCCCTGTCCTGATCGCCATCGGGTAATACATCGCTTACGGAAAGATCTTCCCATGTATGCCCCCCATCATAACTCCAGGCAATATGGCGCTTTCTCGGATCAAGTCCGTCGGTGGACAAGTGTCTGCGTGAATTATAGTATATCCGTCCATCTGAAAGCTCCTCCAGGGCAGCTTCCCCGGTCCCGTAAGCAGGAAAAGGATCACTTGTGTGCCAGGTACTTCCACCATCGTCACTGTAAATGGCATTGCTGTAATGATCAGGCCAGAACTCCCTCTGGTTGCCACCGGCATAACTGCGGGCCGGGCGTATTAAACGACCTGAATGTTCGCCATGTTTAAGAGTAATGCCTCGTTCATTCATATGCATAGAGGGCACATTGCCTTTAGTATCAGGGTGTATTACAGCATCATGCTTTTTCCAGGTTTTACCATGATCAGTGCTCTTATATACTCCAATCGGTGCGGGAGGATGACCTTCCTCAACAAAAACAAAGATGGCGCCGCTGTTCTCATCTACCGTTACCCCGCCTCCATGAAATCCGGGATCTGCTACCATAATTATATCCCCCCAGTTTTCTCCGCCGTCTTCACTTCGTCTGACCTGGTATGTATCCCTGCCCCAGGTGGCAATAATACTGCCATCAGTTGCTACAACAACATTGGGAAAACGTTCGCCCTCAAATACTGGCTGGATCTCGAACCGCTCCTGACCATCGCCCCAGAATGGATTTTCTGCACTCCTGGTACAGGATAATGTAATAAAAGTGGATAGTAACAGCAAACCGGATAACTTTCCGGCGATATCAATTATTATGGTTCTCATCTTAAAATCTTTATTTAAACAATTTTATTAGCACTCTCCGATATTTATAAAGATCATTTTTTTCGGCATTAATTATAAGACATTTTTTTGATTATCATAATGGCAATCTACAAATATGCAAATAAAATTAATACTGACTTAAGTGAAGTGAGTTTAAGTTATTAGTTATGATCAGTGTTTAACAGGTATAATCAAAAAAAAATTTCGAATTTGAAATTGGAAGTTCACAAATGATATGAAATATTTATCAGGCTTAATTAGAAATTCCTTTCTGATGTAATAGAACGGAATGGTTGCCAGCAAAGGATGATTATACCGGTCGATGGTATGGGCAGAGACGGCCGTCTAAGCATCAGATATTATTTATTGGGTAAAATAAAGTTAGATAAATATTTTCAATTACAAACAACTTACCAAGTTTTGACCATACCGTTTGTTTAGTGGCTGGCGGATAATCCGCGTTATCAATCAAATCTCAATCTGAAATAATACAGATCTGCTTGTTCTGTTCCATGCATCTGGTTGCGTTCTGTAAAAACTATCAGGTATTCATCATCACTTACAGGGGCAATGGTTGGATAACCATAAAAATGCTGGTTAACGGGCCGGTCCTCCTGGAAATCCTCCCTGGCCCACGGACGTAACAATTCATACTGCAAAGTCCAGTCCCCGGGATTTCCAAATACATCATCCGGCTTCGCTGTATATATGAACAGGCTGTTTTCTTCGTCAGGCCTTGAATACCTGTCACTGGTAATAGCTATAAGCAAATCGCGGGTATTGTCATAAATCAGCTGGGGAGCACAACCCCAATGATCATCAGGGGGAATATTAGTTGGTAAAGGCCTTGACCATGTCTGGCCATTATCCTGACTTTCTGTCTGCAATAAAGGAAAACCCTCCTTCCGTTCATCATCCCGTATCAGGGCAACAATTCTATTATCACCGCACCAGGCACCCGCTATCTCGGTCAGCGCCACATCCGGATCCTCTGCAACCAGAACAGACTCCTCCCAGGCTGAACCGTCATCACTGAAAAGAATGCTGTTCTTACCCCTCAGATATTCCATAATACAGTATTTCTCTGCATCCTGATTGTAGAACATCTGGCCGGTACCGGGAATTCCCCCGAGTACACCTGAAACTTGCAGATCAGACCAGGTCTCTCCGTTATCATCGCTATAGATGAAATATCTTCCTTCTGTTACCTGCCCATCAGGGATATATCTGCGGAAGAACAACACGATTCTGCCCTCCCTGGTAACTCCACCATGTATATTGCGATCGTCGTAGCGGTGACTGTTATAAACAGTTTCAACCTCGCTCCATTTGTCCACAACGGGATCATAAATAATTTTAGCAATATATCCCTTGGTTCCTACATGACTTCCTTCCAAGCCAGGATCCAACCTGAATATGAGCATGATCCTGCCATCATCAAGCGGGGCAAGAAAACCTTCGCTGACATGATCATCTGAAAAGAGCACCGGTTCAAATGTTGTGACATGCAAATTCCAGTCTTCCTCAGTAGTATCTATTCCAGGATGAACAGCCGAAACAACAATCATTCCGGCAAAAATAAATATTAGCGACAAACGGATTCGAAGAGTTCCCGAAAAAGAATTGTTTGGCGAAATATTGAATATTTTTTTCATAAAAATCAAAATTTGTGGTCTTTCATTCTATATATCTGTTGAATTATTAAGAATGCAGCTTTGCTTTGCTTAATTTAACTCAGCGTCCATATTAAAGGGGTAGGTCCATATACCATCTATTAATGCATTATGATAAACCGGATCCGAGTGAATTGTTATACTA
>CAZFOO010000143.1:0-8861 GCA_964520585.1 uncultured Bacteroidales bacterium | reverse complement strand
ATTCAAATCATTTAGTTTTAATTACAAAATTACAAATACACTGATGAACCGGCACCGGTTTTTTTCATAAGCCATACATTTCAAATTTCAATCTTTGATTTATCATCATGGTGGATATTTGCTGAACTTCACATGAAACATTTTACAATTATTATGTTTTAAAAAGTTCCATAAATTGAATATTCACTGGTGTTGCAATATATTGATGAGTAAATATTCAGCCCGGCCCGGTTGGTGATCATTTTTCTTTCCATATGAAGCACGGGATAACCGGTTTTGACTTTCAGGTATCCTGAAATTATGCTGTCTGCCTTTATGGCCTTTATTCTTTGTTCTCCGCCTTTTATCTCAATCTGGTAGTTTTTTCGTAATATTCCAAACAGCGAACGGTTCCTGAATGTACGGGATGTGAACCTTGGCAGGTTTATAGCCGGGATATAGCTTATATCATAAAAAACCGGGTTATCATCGAGTAACCTGAGCCTGGTCATATGGATGCAGCCTGATTCAATTTCCAGGTCTGATAGTGCGAACTTGAAATTTTCAGGCCAGGGAGTTATCCGGGGCTCTTCTATTATTTCCGTTCTTAGATTCTTATCTTTTAAAGCTGTTGTTGTCCCTGAGACAGACAAAATACCAATACCCTGGGGCATTTTCCTGACAATGCTCCCTTTACCCTGTTGCCTGGTTATATAGCCATCCTGTACCAGTGCGGAAAGTGCCTGCCTTACAGTAGGCCTGGTTAGGCCATAGATGCTGCAGAGATCGTTCTCAGAAGGCAGCAGGTCGCCTTCTTTATAAATCTCTTCATTTATATGCTTGCGCAGAATTTCGTAAAGTCGTCTGTGCTGGGGGATATTTTTACTCATGGCATTCATCGGGAATTTTCGTTTTTGAAGCTAATTTAATCCTGTTTATACTTAATTCTTTTTTGCTTATAAGTTTTTGCCTGTAATAACCCCGGTCAATTAAATTAGCTTTATTTGGCTAAAGTTGTAAATATATTTAAATTAGCTTGTAATTACAAGTATAAAGTAATATATTTGTATGGTTTGCATTTAGAGGGCAAATTGATTTGAGTGTTATTGGAAGTTAAATATATGTTTACAAGTTAAAATTATTTTATATGGCTGTTGCTGTTTTAATGCCCAGACAAGGGCAAAGTGTCGAGACCTGTATTATTACCAGCTGGCATAAATCAAAAGGAGATAAGGTAAGTGTAGGTGATATCCTTTTTTCATATGAGACTGATAAAGCTGCTTTTGAGGAAGAGGCAACTGTGGACGGGGTTCTTCTGGATATATTTTATGATGATGGTGATGAGGTGCCGGTCCTGGAAACAGTAGCGGTAATCGGAAAGCCGGGGGAAAAGAGCGAAGAGGCGGTTCCCGGCAAGGCTTACCCGGGTTCCAATGATGATCAGATCGGTAAATCAGCCGAATCCGGATATGCCAAGGCAACCCCTGGTAAGGCAGGTTCAATGGAAACCGGAACAGCCAATCATCCTGATGAAGCTCCTGGAGAAAAACCAAAATTACGTATTTCCCCTCTCGCAAGGAAACTTGCAAAAGAATATGATTTAGATTTGTCCGGAATTAAGGGTACTGGTCCCCATGGCAGAATTATAGAAAGGGATATCAAAAAAGCTGTCCAGGGCATTAAGGAGACTGCCGAAGAACAGAAAGTATACGACCGGCAGGTACTGAAATCATCCGAGCCGCCAGAATATAAAACCGGTGTTGCAGCCGGTCCCGGAAAGATCCCTGAAAGGGAAGGAGATTACACAGATTCCGGCCTGAACAATATGCGCAGGATCATTGCCACCAAAATGGGAGAGTCATTGCAAAACTCGGCACAGCTCACCCATCACATGAGTGCAGATGCAAGAGGAATGCTGGCCTGGAGAAAGCAGCTCAAGACAGAAAAAGAAAGTCCCGGAACACACGGCATCAGCATCAATGATATGGTATGTTTTGCGGTGATAAATGCCCTGAAAAAACACCCGTTTATGAATTCTCATTTTCTGGGTAACGGAATAAGAACTTTCCATAAGGTCCATTTGGGTATTGCCGTGGATACTGACCGTGGATTAATGGTTCCCGTGATCAGGGATGCCGGTGATTTGAATATAAACGGTTTATCAGGAAGGATCAAGGCACTTGCAGAAGATTGCAGAAAGGGAAGTGTGGATCCCGGACTACTTGACAGTGAGGCTGCAAGCTTTACCGTCAGTAATCTTGGTGCCTACGGCGTTGAGATGTTTACCCCGGTAATTAATCTGCCGCAGGTTGGCATCCTGGGAGTTAATACAATAACTTACCGTCCTTCAGATATGGGTGATGGGGTTATAGGTTTTGTCCCGGTAATAGGCCTTTCACTTACCTATGATCATCGTGCAGTGGACGGAGCTCCGGCTTCAATTTTCCTGGCGGAAATAAAAAAGGAGATTGAAAATATCAAAAGATCCTGAAAGTGTTTATGTAATATCAAAATAACCAGGATAATATCTGTAGAAACATAATATGGAAGATGCAAATGATACAGATGATATACAAGGAAACTAAAATCAAAGGGTGTAAGGAATAACGGAATATCCGGATAGTACAAAAAGGTAATGATAATATCAATATATACATATACTGTAAAAATAAACTGAGAACATTAAATACCTGGCAGTTACAGGAAAGTTAAACAGGATTAGCCGGAAAAGGTTTTTTACTGCTACATTATCTGTTTTGCCAGTATAGAGATTAATATTTTTTTTATGATTTAAGCTAAAACTATTATGCCAAAGAATCAATTTATCGATCCCCTGAAAGTCAGAAAAACCGGAAAGATCAAGTTCGGTACTATTCCTGTTAATGCATATAATAAATCTGTTGAAGATGAGAGAAGCAATTTTTCTGATGATGATCTTCTGAGGATTTATAATGACATGTATATCCTACGGGAATTTGAAAGTATGTTGCATGAAATAAAAACCAAAAATGAATACAGGGGAATAAGCTATAATCATCCCGGACCGGCTCATCTTTCGATAGGACAGGAAGCTGCTGCAGTGGGTATGGCTTATAATCTTTCTGTTGATGATTTTATTTTCGGCTCACACCGGAGTCACGGAGAAATACTTGCCAAGGGATTATCTGCTGTTAATTCGCTTGATGATGATCAGCTAATGGAGATAATGAAATCATATTTTGACGGTGCAATATTAAAGATAGTTGAAAATGGTTTTGAGGGCAGCGTCAAAGAACTGGCCGCTGATTTTCTTGTTTACGGAACCCTTGCCGAAATATTCGCCAGGGAGACCGGCTTTAACAGGGGACTCGGCGGTTCGATGCATGCTTTCTTCACGCCGTTCGGAGTTTATCCGAATAATGCAATTGTTGGCGGATCGGGCGATATTTCAGTGGGCGCGGCACTATTTAAAAGGGTTAACCGTAAACCGGGTATCGTGGTTGCCAATATTGGCGATGCTTCTATGGGCTGTGGTCCGGTTTGGGAGGGAATTACCTTCGCTTCCATGGATCAGTTCCGGACGTTGTGGGAAGGTGAGTACCAGGGCGGATTGCCGGTCATATTTAACTTTATGAATAATCAGTACGGAATGGGTGGCCAGACCCAGGGTGAAACCATGGGATACGACATTCTTGCCCGGGTTGGTGCAGGTGTGAACCCTGAAATGATGCATGCGGAAAGAGTTGATGGCTATAATCCGCTTGCGGTGATCGATGCTTTTAAAAGAAAAAAGCAGATACTGGAAGATAAAAAAGGACCTGTGTTACTGGATACCCTTACCTACCGTTATTCGGGCCACTCACCCTCGGATGCTTCTTCGTACAGGTCTAAGGAAGAACTTGAAGCATGGATGGAGGTGGATTCCATTAAAGGATATGGAAAAGAGCTTATATCTGCAGGTGTCACCAAAATGGAAGATCTTGAAAAGATCCACCGCCGTGCTGAATCAATGATAACAAAAGCATTGCAACTGTCTGTCGACGATACAGTTTCGCCAAGAATGGATGTTAAATCCAATCCTGAACTGATAGGCAGTATGATGTTTTCGGAAGGATCGGAAGACAGGATGGAGGACAGGGAGGTTGAGACGCTGATGCCTCAGGAGGATAATCCCAGGATGAAGCAGATAGCTAAAAAAGAACGCTTTGCCCTGGATAAGGATGGAAAACCATTTTCCAAGCTAAAGCAGTATCAGCTCAGAGACGGCATATTTGAGGCTGTTGCTGACAGGTTTTATAAGGATCCTACCCTGGTGGCTTATGGAGAGGAGAACAGGGACTGGGGTGGTGCTTTTGCAGTTTACCGTGGACTGACCGAAGCTCTCCCCTATAACAGGTTATTCAATTCTCCTATATCCGAAGGGGCTATAGTGGGTACTGCAATTGGATATGGTATGGCAGGCGGAAGGGTTATTGCCGAGATAATGTATTGTGATTTTCTTGGTCGTTCCGGTGACGAAGTATTTAATCAATTGCCCAAATGGCAGGCCATGAGCGGAAACCTCATTAAAATGCCGGTTGTGATAAGAGTATCGGTCGGATCCAAATATGGAGCTCAGCATTCACAGGACTGGACCTCTCTGGTTGCTCATATTCCCGGACTAAAAGTTGTTTTTCCTGCTACTCCCTATGATGCAAAAGGACTGATGAATTCTGCTCTTCAGGGTACTGATCCGGTCATCTTCTTTGAGAGTCAGAGGATTTATGACATAGGTGAGCATTTTCATCAGGAAGGTGTGCCTGAAGGATACTACGAAATACCTTTCGGGGAACCTGATATTAAACGCAACGGCGAGGATATTACTATCCTTACCGTGGGTGCAACTCTTTACCGTGCGATTGAAGCCGCTGATATTCTTGAGGAAAAATACGGACTTACTTCTGAAATAATTGATGCCAGAAGTCTTGTGCCTTTTAATTATGATCCGGTAATAGAGTCGGTCAAAAAGACCGGAAGGATCGTTATTTCAGGTGATGCCAACTCCCGGGGAGCATACTTGAATGATATGGCACAAAAAATTACTGATCTCGCATTCGATTATCTTGATGCTCCCGCCGTAGTTGTAGGGGCCAGGAACTGGATCGTTCCTGCACATGAGCTTGAGAATTATTATTTCCCTCAACCTGAATGGATAATAGATGCTATCCATCAGCGTATACTGCCACTTGATGGTCATGAAATTGCAAATGACTTCAGTGATAAAATTATTATGGAAAGGAGCAGGAGGGGAGTTTGACAAATTGCTCCTGTATGATCTTTCCTGCAAAGTTATAGCTTCTTACTGCACCCGAACTGACACCAGTATTAATTAAATAATTTATCTAAACTGGAGGAAAACACGGGAGCAGTTAGTTAAATTATTCTGCAACTGTTGTTTTTATCCTGTGATAATAGTATGATTACAAAATGTTATTATGTATTTAAATTAAGGCTTTGTATTTTTATGAATAAATGTTCTTTTATGTAATAAAAAATATTATGTTACTAAAATCATAAAAGATAGACCATAAACAAAAAGTCCTAATTAAATATTAATCAAATATGAAAAATATGGAACTAAGAAAACTCGGGAAAAGCCAGGTTGAAGTTACACCCATAGCCTTTGGTGCATGGGCCATAGGTGGATGGATGTGGGGAGGTGCAGAAGTTAAGGATGCGGTAAAGGCTGTTAAAAAATCCATTGACCTTGGCATAACCACAATAGATACGGCTCCTGTATACGGGTTCGGTATTAGTGAGGAGATTATAGCTGAAGCAACCAAGGGCATTAGGGACAAAGTCCAGATACTTACCAAGTTCGGACTCAGATGGGATATGAATAAAGGAGAGTTCTACTTCGCTTCCGAGGACAGTAAAGGAAATAAGGTTGATATATACCGTTATGCAGGGAAAAAGAGTGTTATTGAAGAATGTGAAAACAGTCTCCGGCGTCTGAAAACTGATCATATAGACCTTCTCCAGATTCACTGGCCTGATCCGACAACTCCGGTTGAGGAAACGATGGAAGCTCTGGATCGTCTGAAAGAGCAGGGAAAGATTCTTGCTGGCGGCGTATCAAATTATGATGTGCAATTACTTGATAAGGCCGTAAAAGTAACAGATATTGCATCAAACCAGGTTCCCTACAGCATGGTTAACAGAGGCATTGAAGATGATCTTGTTCCTTATTGCATAGAGAACAGTATCGGTATACTGGCTTACAGTCCGATGCAGAGGGGACTCCTGACCGGTAAGTTCGATCCTGATCATAAATTCAAGGAAGGTGATCATCGTGCCGGACTGTACTGGTATAAAAAGGAAAATATCAAAAGGGTAAATGATTTTCTTGATAAAATCAAACAGGTAGCAGAATCTAAAGATGCTACTCTTTCACAGCTTGTCCTGAGGTGGACCCTCCAGCAACCGGGAATAACCTGTGCCCTGGCCGGGGCCAGAAATCCGGAGCAGGTTGCAGATAATGCGGGAGCACTGAGATTTTCACTTACAGATGAAGAGATCGGGTTCATCAACCGGGAGCTGGATAAACTTGAACTGGAGAAGGAGTAGGCCATTAAATTCCGGAAGAACCCGGATTACGATGAGGGAACATACGGTTCTGAAATGGGAACATATTGATTCATTCGTATAAATCAGGTTAATCAAATTAATAATCAATGAATTATATTTAACAAGTAATTCATATTCGGTTTTTCAATCCCATGGATCCCGCATGGTTTGTTGACTTCGTCGATTTCACATGCAATAATAAGTTCTTTTTGCCATATTCATCTGATGTGAAATTCATGTTATTTTGTCTGCCGAAGGCTGATGCGGGTTTTATAAACTCATTAATGTCCTACTTATTTTAATATCATCAATAGATAATGCATTAATATTCACATTTTTACAATCTCTTTAGTTCTATGTCTGTTGAATTTTGGGGACAAGATTTTTTTCATTATAAAGACACCTGGACTATCAAATTCATTATGATGTGAGAATTTATGGATTGATTGGTCTAAAACTTCATAAACTATCATGAATAAAATATTCAGAGATTTCCCGGGTAAAGACGTTTTGTATGACCATTTCAGGAAGAAAGGGGGCGGCAAAATTCATAGCGTTAACGGACATATTCACTCTCCGTTTTCCTTCAGTGCATTTGCCGATCTGGAGCAGGCTTTCAGGATGGCTTCAGAAGAGGAGGTCAGGGTGCTTGGCATAAATGATTTCAACACTACGGCAGGATATGACCTATTTGGCGACCTGAGCCTTAAATACCGCATTTTCCCCTTGTTCAACATTGAGTTTATGGGCCTGCTTAAAGATGAGCAGAAGAAGGGGATAAGGATCAACGACCCCAATAATCCCGGTCGAATTTATTTCAGTGGTAAAGGACTGGATAATCCTGTAAGCTGGGGAGATTCCTCCCTGCACAAAGTGCAGGGTATAATTGATGAAAGCCACCGCCAGGTAAAGGAGATGACAGGTAAGCTAAACCAGCTTATCCGGTCGCTTGATCCATCAATGGTTCTGGATTTTGATTTGATCAAAGAGAAATATGCCAGTGGAATGGTAAGGGAGAGGCATATTGCAAGGGCAGTGAGGGACATGGTTTTTGAAAAGATCGGTGATGATACGGCAAGAAGGGTTTTGCTGAAGAAGCTTTACGGGAACAAGGAACCGGCAATTGATATAAATGATAATGCAGCACTGGAGAACGAGATCAGAGGAAGATTGCTGAAGGCGGGCGGTGCGGCTTTTGTTGAGGAGGATCCTTCGGCTTTCCTTGACCTTGAAGAGATTATTGCTGTCATAATAGATGGCGGCGGTATTCCCTGCTATCCTGTTTTGCTGGATGATGCGAAGGGTAATTTCACTGAGTTTGAATCTGACTTTGAGTCACTGTTCAACAGGCTGAAATTACTCGGTGTTCCGGCGGTGGAACTTATACCCGGCAGACACAGTACCGGTTTTTTGAAGAGTCTTGTCTCTTTTTTCAGTGACCGCGACTTTATTGTTATGTTCGGCACTGAACATAATTCACCTTCGCTGGATCCGCTGACTGTAACTGCCCGCGGTGGTGCACCCCTGGATAATGAATTGCTGGATTCCTCATGGAAGGGGGCATGTGTTGTCGCGGCCCACCAGTATCTCCGGTCGCTGGGAGAGCCCGGATACGTTTCCTTCCCCGGAAGGGAGATAAAAAAAGAATTTGAAGAGCTGGGAGCGGCGGTTATAGAGTGGTTCCTGGATCAATAACTTATCCGGTTTCCGGTAATATTAAAACACTATTTATGTTGGAACAGAAATTGAATGATCTGGTAGAGATATCAAGGTTTTACGGAAAAAGCAGCGATTATGTGATTGCAGGGGGAGGTAACACCTCCTTTAAGGATGAGGAGAGGTTGTGGGTGAAGGCAAGCGGTACCGGACTGGCTGATATAGACGAGGACGGGTTTGCGGTAATGAGAAGGGACAGGCTCCGGGAGATGGCCGATAAGGAGTACAGCACCGACCCGGAGATAAGGGAGAAAGAGGTGAAGGCTGATCTTTACGCAAGCTGCGTTGATCCTGACAGCAAGCTCAGGCCATCGGTCGAGACCAACCTGCATGATGTTATAGGATACAGCTATGTGATACATCTTCATCCCACCCTGGTGAACGGGTTTTTATGCGGAAAGGACTCAGAGAAGGTTGCCTCAGAACTTTTTCCCGATGCCCTCTATGTTCCCTATACCGATCCGGGATACATCCTGTTTAGAAAAGTTTATGAGGAGATAAGGGAATACAGGGACAGAATGGGATACGAACCGCAGGTGATATTTCTTGAAAATCACGGGGTATTTGTGGCTGCGGAAACC
>CAZFOO010000142.1:0-8898 GCA_964520585.1 uncultured Bacteroidales bacterium | reverse complement strand
GCAAAAATCCACCAGTTCAGTTCGGTGCGGTAGGCGAAATTCTGCAGCCACCGGTTCATGGCATACCAGGCAATGGGTGTGGCAATAAGAAAAGCCATTACCACCCATCTGAGAAAATCGCCGTTAAGCATCCATACAATTTCCCGGCTTTTGGCGCCATTTACCTTGCGGATACCTATCTCCTTCGTACGCGCCAGGGTAACATACCAGGCCATCGCAAACAAATTCATTAAACTGATTGCCAGTATAACCACCATGCAAATTTTAAGTAAAAGCACAAGTTGTCTCTCGCCCGCAAACTGTTGATTGTAAAAATCCTCAAGCAAAATATATTCAAAAGGATAATTGATAAAGGTAGCTTCAAACAGGTCCCTTATAAAAGGGATGACTGCAGAATACTCCGGTTGTAAAAGTTTTACAATGTAGTTTCCCCATATCATATTACCGGTCCAGTCCATTAGTATCACCGGCCCGGGTATGTTTCTCATACTCTCGAAATTGTAATCACTGGTAACGGAAGCAATTTCCACCTCTATCTCCTGCATCATGCTCTCATCTGCCAGTGTAAGGATTCTGCCGACTGCATCCTCCGGCCGGGCAAGACCCAGCTCTTTCAGGCAGGCCTCATTTATTATGCAGTAATTATTGTTCTGTGCCGGGTAAGCACCAGGAAACCGCCCGGCCAGAATATCTATACCAAAATAGTCTGTAAAGCCTTCCCCGGCAACCAGCACACCGGCCTTCCCTGACCGGCCCGTTCCTTTTTCTGAAAAGGAGAAATTCATTGCCACCTGCTCCCCGGGTATCCTGTTGCTTTGGGTTACCCCCGTGATCAGCGAATGGCTCATCAGCTGCTGCTCGAAGGCATCCAGGTTGACCAGGCGCTGAGAGCTCCTCTGCATGTTTTGCGGTACTTTTATTACAAGGTCATTGGAAATCTCAAAACCCTTTTCCTTTCCCTCAAGGTAACCGATCTGCTTGTTCATTCCGAAAACGGCGATAATAATAGCAATTGTTATTGCAAACTGAACTGTCGTAATAATATGCCGGTAAGAGAACCCGGCAGCATTAATGTTTCTTCTGTTCTGCAAAAGATCAATGCTGCTTAACCTGCCGGTCAGATAAACCGGGATTATCCCGTTTACAAGTATGCTGATCAGGATAATACCTGATAATACCAGCCAGAAAAGGTGATTATTGATGGAAAGATCAATAGTTATCCCCAGGTAATTGTAAACAGGCTGAATCAGCCGGAGACTGATTATAATTGCCGCTGAGAGCGATATTGCATGAATGATGACAGATTCGGCTATTCCCTGGAAAATAAGTGAAAAACTTCCGGCGCCATTAACTTTTTTAATCCCAATATGAGATGATCTGCTTGCCAGGTTTGTGAAAGAGAAATGCAGGTAATTAAATCCGGCAGCAATTAATATAAGGAAACCGGCAATCAAAAGCAAATAGAGATAATCTGCACGCACTGCCTTCTGCAGGTCATCATCAAAATCCGAATTGAGATGTATATCATTAAGAGGCTGCAGGTGGTATTTGTGGAGGGATTTATTTCTGTCGAAATGCTCTTTCTTGTGAGCCATAACCAGCTCATTTATATTATCCTCAAATGATCCGGCATCAGTACCGGGCCTCAATTTAAGGTATGTGTAAAACACCGTTTCTCCCCAGTAATCTTTTACAGGCGGTGGCAGATGCATCTGGTCATGGAAGGAAAGCAGGATATCAAATGAAATATGAGCCTGCCCGGGAATATCTTCAAATACACCCTCAATCACATAATCAAAAGCCGGGTATTTGAATATGGTTTCCCCGACGGGATCGGCGTCTCCAAAATATTTTGCGGCAGCAGATTCTGAGATGATCGCGGTATAAGGCGCCCTGAGAATTTGCCCGCGGTCGCCCTGAACCATATCAATCGAAAAAACATCAAGGAAACCGGCAGAAGCATGATAAACCATCTCATCCCTGAATAATTCCTCACCAATTCGGTATTGAGGATTAGCGGTGCCTGTGAGGAACCCGGTTTCAATCACTTCAGGATAATTTTCCTTTAACGCCTCACCCAGTCCCCGCTCATTCTGAGGCTTTGACATCTTAAGCTCGCCTTCCGAATAGATATCGGTAATGATCCTGTAAATATTTTCCCTTTCGGGGAAGTGCCGATCGAACCCCCTCTCCCAGGTAACATATCCGGATATCAGTATGAATGCTGTCAATCCCGTTGTAATGGAAAGACAGAGCAGCACCGCTGGTTTACGGTTATAGAGTAGTGACCGGATTGCAAGTTTTATGTGAAAAAATATTTCCAAGCCTGAACTGTATATTCTAAATTATTTATTACAAGTTTACCATCTGTCCGCAACATTTTTTCAGATTAATGCTGGATAATATTTCATATTAATATGTAGTTTTGTTATATAAAGAAACTAGCATGCAATTAATCGGAAGAATAACCATCGAGGCCGGTAAACGTGGCGGCAAACCATGCGTAAGAAATATGCGCATAACCGTGTCTGAGGTCCTGGACTATCTTGCTTCCGGAATGAACTTTGAAGAGATACTTGAAGACTTTCCCTGTCTTCAGAAAGGGGACATTCTGGCTTGTTTGAAATTTGCAGCCAATAAAGAAAGAATTGAACCTGGTAGTTCATGAATATTTAAATATTAAAGATTAAATAAAACAAATGAAAGACTGGAAAAGCCATATTGAAGCCAATCCTGCCATCCTCTATGGAAAACCCGTAATAAAGGGAACAAGAATATCTGTAGACCTGATCCTGGAAAAAATGTCATGTGGGCAAAACTTTCAGGATATAATTCAAAGCTATCCTGATCTAAAGGAGGAGGATCTATATGCCTGTTTGGCTTATGCTTCTTCACTAATAAGGAATGAAGTAACAAAACCATTAGCATCCTGATGCGGTTCCTGGCTGACGAAAACCTTGAATATCCCTTAATCCCCAAATTAAGAGATAATAATTTGGATATTGTCTCAGTCAGGGAAATAATGAAAGGTGCAACCGATTCTGAAATAATTGAATATGCATTTAATAACAAATTGCTCATAATTACTTCCGATAAGGATTTTGGTGAGTTAACTTTTAGATTACAAAGACCTAACTTTGGGATTATCCTTTTACGGCTCTCCGAAACCGATATCTCAGAAAAAGCTAAAATATTATTAGCTGCGATAAAGACACTTGATGATGAAGCATATAATAAATTCATTGTAATTGACAAATTTAAAATAAGGTTTCGAAGCCTGATTTAAATAAAACTAAACTCCCTTTGCATTAATATCTCAAATTTTCTAACGGATTCTCAATGGTTGCATATAGTCAGACCATCCAACTATCACATTTACTCATACCTCAACGCCTCCACCGGGTTCCTTCTGGCCGCCCGCCAGCTCTGCCAGCTCACCGTGAGCATGGCTATTCCGAGGGCAATCACTCCAGCAAGTGCAAAAATCCACCAGCTTAGTTCAGTCTGATAGGCAAAATTCTGCAGCCACCGGCTCATAACATACCAGGCCGCCGGTATTGCAAATAAAAATGCCAGAACCACCAGCTTAACAATATCTTTATTAAGCATGTTCAGAATCTCCGATGCTTTAGCACCGTTAACCTTGCGTATACCAATCTCTTTTGTTCGTTGCTGAATAACCAGCAGTGACATTCCAAGCAGCCCCATTGAACATATGAACAGCGAGACAAACGAGAAGATCGTAAGTAAGCCTGACTGCAACAGTTCAGACCTGTAGACCTTTCTATACATAGAGCCCACATGTTCAAACTCCAGGGGATATTCCCCGAACATCTCTTCCCATACCTCATGTATATCAGCAATAGCGGCTTCACGCATTCCATCATTGTGGGAGACCACAAAATTAATCAGCCACAAGTCCTCCCGTTTGAACAAAACCAGCGTTCTTACCTTTTCTTTCATGCTTGAAAGATGAAAATCCTTAACTACACCTATAATTCTCCCGGCCGGAAGATCAACACCTGATGCAGTTGAGATCAGTTTGAAACCTTTGCCAGCTATTTCTCCGGGGTCAGTATAATTAAAATAATTCATTGCGCTCTCATTTATTATATACTCACCAGATCCGTCGGCATCAGCATTGTGTTCAGTAAAATTACGGCCCGCAATAAACTCAAGATTAAAGACCTCAGGAAAAGAATAATCACATGGAAACACACCTATCCGTTCATCCTCCTGCTGATCAGTCCGCTGTCGACCTTCCAGCTCGAAGGGAAACATATCATTAGCCTCACCACCAGGAGGTTCCATCATAGCCGATACTGATTCAATTGAGGGATATTTTAACAGCTCCGATTTGAATAACTCAAATCTCTTCTGAACATCGCTATGCACATTCTCTATACAAAAAATATTATCCTCTTCCACTCCCAGTGAATGAGTGATTGCATAATTTGTCTGACGGGAAATAACGATTACCGACACAATCAAAAAAATTACCAGTGAGTATTGAACAATAATTATCCAGCTTCCAGCCCTTATATTCCGGAAATTATATAGTGCCTTTCCTGTTTTTTGAAAGCTTTCATTTATGTATGTTTTGAACATCGGCTGTATCCCGGCAATTAGTCCCAATATACTGAACAGGATGACCACAAGGATAATAAACATAGTCTGTCCTTCAATCAGGTTGATGCCAAAGTAGCTGATTATGGTACTATTTGCCTGGAAAAATATCAAAGTGGTAAGGACAGCCGAAGCCCCAATGATCAGAAGACTTTCGGTTAAAAAATAGTAGAGAGTCATTCGTTTACTGGATCCCAGAATACGGCTGATATAAATAAATTTATTCTTAAATCCGGTCATGCCAAGGGTCAGGTTGGCATAGTTACTAATACATATCAGCAGCAGGACCAGGGCAGCAACCAAAAACACATAGATGTTGGTAATATTCCCGTTAACTTCTATTTCGCGCAGTTTATGTGAGTGCAGGTATATATCTGATATGTTCTGAAGATAGGCTTTTGTTTCATAATGAATATCCGGTCCGTCAACCCTTTCAGACAAAAAGCCGGAATATCCCTCCGTTATGTTTTCGGCAACGGTTTTATCTGACAATAGGAGGTAGGTAAAAGCCCAACCACCGATATCACCCACTGAAGGAGTGGTTATAAATTCAGGATGAAAATGAGAATTACGTGGGAAATCCTTCATTACCCCCCTAACAATGAAATCGGTTCTTTCTCCGTAATATTGCCCCATAGGAATTGACAGAACTTTCCCTGCGGGGTTAGCCGTTCCAAACACCTTTTTAGCAAATGATTCAGAAACAACCATCGAGCCGGGTTCATTCAGGACCGTTTTTTTATCGCCTGAGAGCAACTCAGCACTGAAAATATTAAAAAAGGTGCTGTCAGATAAATATCCCTGAGTTAATTTAAAATACCGCTCATCATGCTTAATCACGCCACCTCTTACCGGCACCAGCCTAACAAAACTTTCTATCCCGGTAAAATATTCCGCAAGATCGGGGATATGCTCTGAACTGGGGATGCGGGCAAAATGGCTGTTTTTAAGGAACTGTGGACTTGTTGTTGTAATCCTGTAAATCCTCTTAGCATTCGGATGGAATGTGTCATAGGAGAGTTCATGTCTTATAAACAAAGTAATGAATAGGATTCCTGTCAGTCCCAAAGCAAGTCCCAGAACTTTTATCCCGTTCAGTAACGGATGGCTTATTATACTTCTAAGTGCAAAATGAAACAGCATCTTTACTATTTTTCAGATAATATTCAATGTAAATGTTTAGTTTTGTATAATAACCAGGTATTTGGCATTTGTGAGTCCAACAGTTTTCAGATATAAGAGTTATCGTTTTTTCTTCTTTTCCCGTGAAGAAACAAGAATTCACATCCATGTTATCAGTCCCGCCGGGGAAGCAAAATTTTGGATAGAACCCGAAATAGAAGTTGCAAAAAGTGTTGGATTTAGTGATCATGAACTTAATAGTCTGGCTGAAATTATTAAAAAGAAAAGAGATGAAATCAAAAAAAGCTGGAGAGCCCATTTTGGATATTGAAGTTACAAATATCTCAGAACATGGTTTTTGGGTCATGTTAGATGAAAAGGAGTATTTTCTTCCTTTCAAGTATTTTCCATGGTTCAAAAATGCCCGCATAACTGATATTTCAGAAGTAGAAAGGCTTTCAGAAAAGCATTTGTACTGGAAGAACCTTGATATTGATTTAACATTGGACATGATTGAATCTCCTGAAAATTATCCCTTGATTTCCCGATAAATGTTTTTTATTGACCTCTAACATGTCCATTCAATCCTCAACACCTTAAAAGGTTTTGCATGATCACCTCCGCTTTTATCTTTACACGGCTCTAATAATCTATTCATACCTCAGTGGCTCCACCGGATTACGGCCGGCCGCCTGTTTGCATCCCGGAACCGATAACACTGCATTTCCTATTCATATCTCAAAGCCTCCACGGGGTTCCTTCTTGCAGCACTCCAGCTCTGCCAGCTCACCGTGAGCATGGCTATTCCGAGGGCAATCACTCCAGCAAGTGCAAAAATCCACCAGCTTAGTTCAGTCTGATAGGCAAAATTCTGCAGCCACCGGCTCATGGCATACCAGGCCGCCGGCGTGGCTATTACAAAGGCAACAGCTACCCATTTGACGAAATCCTTGTTAAGAAGCATCACCACCTCCCAGATTTTGGCCCCATTAACTTTTCTTATTCCAATCTCTTTTGTCCGGTACCGGCTGCTGTAAAATGATATGGCAAACAGTCCGATCATCGATAAGAAGATACTGACAAAGCAACATGAGCCGATCAAAAGCAGGTAATTTTTATTCTCCCTGTGCATCCATTCATAGCGTTCGCCTATGGACTCATAATTTACAGGATAACCGGGGATCAGTTCAGACCACAACTGAGAAATTGCGTCCCGGGCTTCCCGGCCCTGATTATCTTTTGGCTTCACCAGCAGATGGCTTCCCCTCGTATCAAATGTGATATATGCAGGCGATATATGGGATTTAAGGCTTGAATAATGAAAATCCTCAACAATACCAGTGATTATTGAATTTTCCATACCAGGCAGGCTCCTGCCAATCATATCCTTATCGGGGAAGAGGCTGGCAAGTGACTCGTTTATCAGATATTTGTCCTGGTTGGCTGAGGGATTACCGGTAAAACCATCGCCTGCTATTAACCTAAGGCCAAGAGTTGATACGAAATTCTCATCCCCCCGAAAACCGGCCGGGGTATATTGCCGTTCAACCCCATCCTCTTCATAATGAAGTAAAACCATATAATATTCAAGTACCGGCGATGCATTGGCAACAGAAACCGTGGCAACCGGGGCCATCTTCTCCAGCTCCTCTTTGAAAACAGGTACCAGCTCACTATGCTGTGGCATGATTTTCACTTCAATTACCTCTCTGTCAAGTCCGATTGGCCTGTTTGTAATAAAGCTCATCTGCCTTACTATAACAATTGAGCTAATAATCAGGATTAAAGAACCCGCCAGTTGAACAATGTTGAATGCAGGCAAATAAACACCTTTACCGGCCTGGTGATTAACAGGTTTTAATGTATGCCGGAAACTATGCAATCTTAACCGGAAAAATGCAAAAAGAATGGTGATCAGTACTAATAAAAAAACAACCGAAAGCAGTATCAAAATTTGTCCGCCGCGAAAAAGAAAAGCAGTCGTGATGGCTGTCCCTGTAATCCTGTTGAAAAATGGGGCTATATAGGTTATAATATAAAGGCTGATTACGAATGAAATAGTTATTAAAACTACATTTTCGGTCGTAAAGCTGAATATCAATCCTTTTGTTGATGCCCCGTTTATTCTTCTTATTGAATACTCACCGGTTTTCCAGATCAGACTGTTGTTGATAAGTCCGATATAATTAAAAACTGCTATCCCGATAATCATTAGCCCGATAACAAGGGCAATCCACAAATCAGCTTTATCACGGCTGCCCCAGACGGATATGCTCCTGGTTGTATCGAAATATACATCCCGCAAAGGCAATAGGTAGTATTGCCCGGGAGTGCCGGCGTGGACAATTGGAATGGTTTCCCTGTTTGCATCAAACTGCTTTTCCAGCTCTCCGGGATCTGCCTGCTGAGATAACCTGACAAAGCAACGGCTGTCCTTTTCCTCCCCTATAAGGCGAACCATATCAAAATTGAGTTGCGAGTTTTCAACAGGTTTTCTGAAAACTCCGGTAATGACCATCTCCTCCTCCCTGTCCCTGTGGCCCAGGGTAATGAACCGGCCTACAGGATCGGATGAGCCAAAATACTTCGAAGCAAGGTCTTGAGAAATAACAAGGCTGTTTTCAGTCTGAAGCAGGGACTGTGGATTACCCTTGAGCAGATCATAAGAGAAAAACTCAAAAAAGTTTCCTGATGCAGCAATGCTTAAAGGCCGGTCGAAAAACGAATCATCTTCAACATCCACTTTGAAAGGTGCACCGGCATTATCGAAGCGGCAAAAATCCCTGACCTGTTCAAAATTCTCCTTCATATATTCCGCAGCTCCACTTCTTATAAAGTACATAAATTCACCATCCCTGAAAGGATCATCTGCTCTCAAAGTATAGATCAGTTCATTGTCAGCATGAAACCTGTCTGTATTTAATTCACGGTTGATAAAAACCGCTATTAGGCTTATACATGCTATACCGATGCTAAGGCTCAGTATAATTACACCGGTGTTCAGCTTATGCCTTATCAGGCTTCGGAAAATGTAATTCAAAATATGCATTTAAATAAATTCAAAATTCAATAATTGACAAATGATCACCAAATTTGAATCCGGATCTATTCATACCTCAGCGACTCAACAGGGTTCCTTCTGGCTGCCCG
>CAZFOO010000141.1:0-8943 GCA_964520585.1 uncultured Bacteroidales bacterium | reverse complement strand
TCATATGATTTCAGGGGATTTTAGTAGCGGGGACAGGACTCGAACCTGTGACCTTTGGGTTATGAGCCCAACGAGCTACCACTGCTCCACCCCGCAATATTAAATGCAAAAGTAATGCAAATTTGGGTAACTGCAAATTATTTTCCAATAATTCAGGAATTATAAAAAGAGGAGCAGAAAAATAATTTAGAAACCGCCATCTCATATTAATTTTAAGGTATTTGAACTTTTAACTTTGCTCAATAAGCTTATCCCTCCAAACAATATTATTGGAGTTTCCGTGTTGATAACAGGGAAACTTACTTGATTAATTCATAAACTTAAAAGTTTACCTGAGTTATTGAAGCCTCGGAACAATAATTTCTATGCCGCATAGATACCAGGAATTTTAACTTCATAATGTTGCGAATATTTATGAAGCAGAATAAATAATATTATCGGTATTTTTGAGATTTTTAAATTAAGTAGGTTATAAAAGGAATAATCTTATTCTTATTATCTTTGTATTTGATTTTAAAAAAACAAATATGGCGAATAAAAAAAATAACGGAGATTTTTTTAAGCGCTTAAAGCATAAATACAGACTAATTATTTTTAATGATCATTCTTATGCTGAGGTGGTCTCTGTGCGTCTTACAAAACTGAATATCTTCTCAATCATAGGTTCATCAGTAATAATTTTAATAACTCTGGTTACAATACTTATAGCTTTTACTCCAGTCCGTGAATTCATCCCGGGATATCCTGATGGTAGCATGAGAAGGGATATGATTATGAATGCGGTATTACTTGATTCTCTCGAAAATGAGATAAGGATAAGAGAGCAGTTTATGGAAAACCTCAGGGCTATAATTTCTGGTCGTGAACCAAGGACTTATGAATATACTCCCGATACCACCATAAGTATTGATAATTTAAATTTTACCAGATCTTATGAGGATTCAGTCCTTCGATCCCAGGTTGAAGGAGAAGAGCAGTTTAATTTAAATGGTTCTCCAGATTCACTTCTTTCAACTGATGCTTCTACCGTGCATTTTATGCCTCCAACCAAGGGTTTGATAATAAACCGGTTCAATCCTGGTCAGAATCATTATGGTGTTGATTTGGTTACAGAAATAGATCAGCCTGTTGTAGCCGTTATGAATGGCACAGTAACTTTTGCTAACTGGACTGTTGAAACCGGATATGTTATACAGATTCAACATGAGAATAACTATTTGTCCCTTTACAAACATAATGCCGAATTACTTAAAAGTGTAGGTGAGTACGTCAGTGCCGGTGATGCCATAGCGATAGTAGGTAATTCTGGTGAACTTACAACCGGGCCGCATTTACATTTTGAACTATGGCAAAATGGTTCTCCTCTTAACCCTGAAAACTACATCATCTTTTAGCATTTCTCTCCTCCTGTAGCAATTAAAAACCCTGAAAATGATCTTTTTAAAGTAAAACATGATGAAGAAAAGAATTGCTATACTGGGTTCTACCGGCTCAATCGGGACGCAATCGCTCGATGTAATTAGCAGGCACAATGACATTTTTGAGGTGGAGGTTTTGACAGCGAATAATAATGTTCAACTTCTAATAGAGCAGGCTATACTTTTTAAACCTAATGCTGTCGTAATAGCCAATAAAGTTAAGTATCAGGTTTTAGCAGAAGCATTAAAAAATTATCCTGTCAAGGTTTATGCCGGTAATGATGCAGTGGAGCAGATAGTACAAATGGATACGGTTGATATTGTACTGGCTGCAATGGTAGGCTATTCAGGCCTTGTCCCCACTCTTCATGCAATTAATGCCGGAAAGACTATTGCTCTTGCCAACAAGGAAACACTTGTTGTTGCCGGAGAAATGATTACAAGGATGGCACGGGAAGGAAATGTTAAAATTATTCCTGTCGATTCAGAACATTCAGCGATTTTTCAATGCCTTACCGGAGAACCGGATGCTATTGAAAAGATCTATCTCACAGCATCAGGCGGCCCGTTCAGGGGTAAAGACCGAAAGTTTCTTGAAAAAGTAACCAAGAAGGAAGCGCTCAGGCACCCCAACTGGGTTATGGGCTCAAAGATAACAATTGATTCTGCTACGCTTATGAATAAAGGGCTCGAAGTAATCGAAGCCCGCTGGCTGTTTGATCTGAAACCTGAACAGATTGATGTGGTGATTCATCCGCAGTCAGTGTTGCATTCTATTGTTCAGTTTAACGACGGATCATTGAAAGCACAAATGGGACTGCCTGATATGAAACTTCCTATATTATATGCCCTTTCTTATCCCGAAAGAATAAAAACAAACTTTCCCCGTTTCAGCTTTAATGATTATCCCAATCTGAGTTTTGAAACACCGGATATGAATTGTTTTCCCAATCTTTTTCTTGCATATCAGGCAATGAGGACAGGAGGCACAATGCCCTGTATCATGAATGCTTCCAACGAAATTGCAGTTGAAGCTTTTTTGAATGAAAGGATAGGTTTTTATGATATTTCATCTGTAATCGAAAAAACAATGGATAAGATACCACTCATGAAAAGTCCTGGATTGTCTGATTATCACGATGCAGATAATGAAGCGAGGTCATATGCCGAAAGCCTGTTACCTGCCTGAACAATATATTAATACGTTTGTTTCAATTTGAAAATAGTGTAAAATGGAAATACTGATAAAAGCGGCTCAATTTTTTCTCAGCCTCTCACTACTTATTATTCTGCATGAATTTGGACATTTTTTGTTTGCCAGATTATTTAAAACAAGAGTTGAAAAATTTTATCTTTTTTTTAATCCCTGGTTTACGCTTTTTAGGATTAAGAGAGGGGATACTGAATTTGGTCTGGGATGGCTGCCCCTGGGTGGTTATGTCAAAATATCCGGTATGATAGATGAGTCAATGGATAAAGAGCAGATGAGTCAGGAACCCAAGCCCTATGAGTTTCGTTCCAAACCGGCGTGGCAAAGGTTATTAATAATGCTTGGGGGGGTAATGGTTAATTTTGTTCTTGCCCTCATAATATACTCTTCTATGCTTTATGCATGGGGTGAAAGATATTTACCCCCTGAAAGTCTTGAATATGGAATACACGCCGATTCTCTTGCACGAGAAGCAGGTCTGCAACATGGCGATAAGATAGTTTCGGTTGGGGACCAGCATATTGAACAGTTTTACCAGATCGTGCCATCTATTGTACTTGATGATGTACATACAATGAAGGTGAAGAGGAGCAGTGATACCGTCGACATCAATATTCCGGAAAACATTGTTCCTGAGCTTTTGGCAGGAAAACCATTTATAGATATAAGGTTCCCTTTTATAATTGATGGCTTTAACGAAGATTCTCCTGCAAAGGCAGCTGGTTTGGAGGAGGGTGATAAAATTCTCGGCTTGAATGGGGAAGAAGTTCCTTATTTTCTCGAATTCAGGGATCGGATTCAGGAATACAGGAATGAAGAGGTTATGGTAAAGATTGAGAGAGACGGAGAGATCAAAAATGTTGTGGTTGATGTTCCGGAAGAAGGGCTAATAGGAGTTATCCCGGTGGGAGAAATTAGCAGGTTCTTTGAGCTGAAAACCGTCAGTTATTCCTTTTTTGAAGCAATTCCTGCCGGAATCACAAAAGGTATGGCCACTTTCAGTAGTTACCTGAAACAGCTAAAAATGATTTTCTCACCTCAGACCGGTGCATATAAATCGCTTGGGGGCTTTATTACGATTGGCAGCATATTCCCGGGGGCATGGGACTGGCAGGTATTTTGGAATATGACCGCATTTTTATCAATCGTGCTTGCCATCATGAATGTGTTACCAATTCCTGCTCTGGATGGAGGGCATGTAATGTTTTTGCTATATGAGATCATTTCAGGCAGGAAACCAAGTGATAAATTTATGGAGTATGCACAACTTGCCGGAATGTTATTACTCCTGACTCTTATCTTTTATGCCAATGCCAATGATATTATAAGATTGTTCAGGTAATCTTTATAATTAAAACTATTTTATTTCGTTTATTTATTATTACATTTGCGCACACATTTAATTAAAAAGATATGACAGATATATTTGTTTTTGGCGCCATGATCGGCCCGTGGCAAATCGTCCTTATAATTGTGATTATCCTGTTGCTTTTTGGAGGTAAGAAAATTCCAGATCTGATGAAAGGACTAGGAGAGGGGATTAAGGAATTCAAGAAAGCAACAAATGAGAAGGATGATGAGAAAGAGGATGAGAAACCCATAGAGGATTCTAAAAGTAATTAAATCCGGGCATTTTCCCCAGGCTAACCTTTAAGCATTCTTAAACTTCCATCACGTGGGATATTCATGGTAATTCGTTTTTTTGGCATTGTTACATTTTTGCTGGGTATAATCAATTACCAATGCATGGGAAAGGATAAAATTCCCGTGCCTGATATTCTGGTCGAATATCAAATTGCAGAACTGAATAAGAAAACACCTGTTTCTCTCGATTATAATGATGAAGTAAGAGAATTTATTTCTCTTTTTACAGGTGAACGTCGTGAAGCGATGAGTACGGTCATTGGTTTAAGTGAATTGTATTTCCCCCTTGTTGAGGAGATATTGGATTCATATGGTCTTCCTTTCGAGATAAAGTTTATTGCTATTGTTGAATCAGCTCTTAATCCTTTTGCGGTTTCAACATCAGGAGCCGTTGGTTTCTGGCAGTTCCTGCCTCACACAGCAAGAATGTTTGATCTGGAAGTCAGTTCATACATCGATGAAAGAAGGGATGTTCTCAGATCAACCGAAGCTGCTGCAAGATATATGAAATATCTTTATGAGATGTTCGGGGACTGGCATTTGGTTTTTGCAGCTTATAACAGTGGACCCGGTGTGGTCCGGAATGCAATTATCCGCTCCGGAGGTAAGACCGGGTACTGGGAAATAAGGAAATACCTTCCTGAACAGTCCCGACGGTTTATACCTGCTTTTATTGCAATTAACTACCTGATGCATCATTATTCTGAATTTGACATCATTCCGGTTGAACCGGAATTCACTTTTTCAGAAATTGATACTATCCAAATTTCAAGATCGTTGGATTTTAAACAGATTAGCAGCGAACTTGGAATACCGGTTTCAACATTAAGGTTTCTAAATCCGGTTTACAAACTGGATCACATACCTGCCGCTGCTCATCCGAATGTCTTGGTGCTTCCAGTCAGCTATATTGCCTCATTTTTAAATAACCGTGAAAGGATATTTGCCTACCGCGAAATTAACAAAGAAGATGATAATGTGGTAACCGGAGATGAAAACGACTCTTTTTTGGTTATGATAACCCATACTGTGAGTGAAGGTGAGTTTATCCATAAAATAGCACTTCGATATGGCACCATTGCAAATAAGATAATAGAATGGAATAATCTTTCCGGCGATGTTATTCATGAGGGCCAAAAGCTGACAATATGGGTATCGCCTGAAGCTATTTCACCCTGAAGATTATAAGTTAAGTAAGTCCCCAGCCAGGGCTTGTTTTTTACGGCAAACTTGATTATTTATACCATTGACTCATTTTTCACGTTATCAATTGGAAGATTATACCTGATAAGTTTCCGCGGAATGAATACAGGTGGTTGCCGGAGCATATTTTTTACATTGTTTATTGGTATTAGTTAATTATCTTTAGTTAATATTTGAAATTAGCATTTATATGGTTCCGTACTGTTCTGGCAGGGCTTTGCCCTAAAGGCATGTGTGAGTTAAGTTATTAGGAAATTATTTTAAACCAAATTTATTAATTGTGGAAAGATCAAGAACAATTAAGCTCTTAATACCTTTTATTTTTCTGGGATTGGTTTTGTTATCTTCCTGTAAGGGAGAAAGGACTCCGCTTTTACCTAATGTTACTGGAACTGCCGGTCAGGTGGTGGTAGTAATAAATAACCCAATATGGGAAACTGATGCCGGCAGGGAGCTGGGCAGAATACTTGGTTCTGAGCATCCTGCATTGCCACAGGCAGAACCGTTGTTTGATATTGTGAGGATAGAGCATGCAGCTTTTACAAATATTTTTAAGACCCACCGGAATATTGTTATTGTGAATATTTCAGACCAATATGCCGAAGCGCACATGAATATACGAAAAAATGTCTGGGCTAAGCCTCAGATATTAATGGAAATAAATGCTTCGGATAATAATGCATTGCATTCCTTTCTCGGTAAACAGGAAGAAAGGATCGTTGAGGAGATACGTACAGCTGAATTGAACCGGATAATGGAATACAACCGTCAGTATGAGCAAGGTTCCATTAACGCCCAGTTGACCGAAAGTCTTGATGTGTCCCTTGTTTTCCCTCCCGGGTATACTTTCTATGTCGACACTACTGATTTTGCGTGGATCAGTTTTAGTCCCCCAACCAAGGATATAATTCAGGGGATATTCATTTATCAGTACGATTACCGTGATCCGGAAACTTTTACTCCGGAATTTCTGATTAATAAAAGAAATGATTTTCTCAGTATGTATGTACCTGGTCCCTCCGCCGGCTCATGGATGACCACTGAAGAGGAAGCATCTCCGGTTTTTAATGAATTCATGGAAGATGAACGTTATTTTGCCAAATTAAGAGGATTATGGAAGGTGGAGAATGATTTTATGGGTGGCCCTTTTGTCAGTTTGACTACGCTTGATGAGAAGAAGAACAGGGTAATTACTGTTGAAGGATTTGTATATGCCCCAGGAGAGCGAAAACGGAATTTGCTGCGTCAGGTAGAAGGAATTATTTACACCCTTGAAATTCCGGAAACAGAATAACCATATGACCTATCCATCACTAAAAAAGTCTGATCTGGAGGCATACAGGAAGCAGGATGAAATTATCCGGCTCACAGCCAGGCAGGTTATAAAGGATTTTGCAATGTTTGGAATGGATATAAGCTTTTCCGGTAATGCAAATACTGCTTATAATGAACTCTTTTCTCAGTTAAGTGAAACTATAAACCGGCTTCTTGAAACGGACTATTCCAGGCTAATAGCCTTATTGTATCATATAGATATAAGTGAGAATGAGCTGAATAAAGAACTGGCCCGGTCAGGGGAACTTGCATATTGCGGACTGATAGCCGGGATGATACTGGACAGGGAACTGAAAAAAGTGATAATCAGGGAATATCTAAAGACCTGATATTTTCAATAAGCTTTATGCTTAAACCCTTATCGGTTTTTCGGCAGACAAATTAGCATGAAATTTCCAACTGCAAAATATAGCTAAAATGATGAACCTGCCATGGAAATCAGACCAAAGGTCAACAAATCCATGAAGGGTCCATATTTTCAAAGCACCGGATATTGGCTGTGTGAGTTGTTCTTACCTGCAACCGATTATTGTCCATAATCATTCTAAAATCGAAGTAAATAAGTATCTTTGCAGGTCAATCCTGAGGCTATTATTTTAGATAGTTGCAGGATACATTATTTTTTTATTTAACCACCGGAAAAGTGAATAAATAAAATTATAATAAATAGCAGACCAGATTTATAATTTAAACATAATTCAGTGCAGTATACAAGAAATTTTTGCATTATCGCTCATATTGATCATGGTAAGAGTACATTGGCCGACAGGTTGCTTGAAACGACCAGAACTGTCTCTGCCCGTGATGCCAGGGAGCAGGTTCTTGACAGCATGGATCTCGAGAGGGAAAGAGGTATTACTATAAAATCGCATGCGATCCAGATGGATTATCTGTTCCAGGGCATAGCATACAAGTTAAATCTGATTGATACGCCAGGGCACGTTGATTTTTCATACGAGGTATCCCGTTCAATTGCTTCATGTGAGGGTGCTCTTTTAATAGTTGATGCTACACAGGGCATTCAGGCACAAACTATTTCCAATCTTTACCTTGCTATCGAACATGAGCTTGAAATTATTCCTGTACTGAACAAGATGGATCTTGATGCTGCCAAACCCGATGAAGTTAAAGATCAGATCGTAGATCTCATTGGTTGCGATATGGATGATATAGTCGAAGCCAGTGGAAAGACAGGATATGGGATAGACAAAATACTGGAAAGACTGATCCTGCGCATTCCACCTCCCAAAGGTAATCCCGATGAACCTCTGCAGGCCCTTATATTTGATTCCGTATTCAACCCGTTTCGCGGCATTATTGCTTATTTCCGTATTATGAACGGGACGATCAGGACCAATGACTGGGTTAAATTTGTTGCAACAGGAAAGGAATATCAGGCAGATGAGATAGGAGTGCTCAGACTCACCCAGCATCCTAAGAAAATGTTGAGTGCAGGTGATGTAGGGTATATCATTTCAGGGGTTAAAACCTCCAGGGAAGTTAAGGTGGGAGATACTATTACGCATGTAGAGAGGCCATGCAGCAAGGCTATTGAGGGATTTGAGAATGTAAAGCCTATGGTTTTTGCCGGTATTTATCCTATTGATCCTGATGATTATGAAGAGCTAAGAACATCAATTGAAAAATTGCAGCTCAATGATGCTTCCCTGACCTTTGAGCCCGAGTCCTCCGTAGCACTGGGCTTCGGTTTTCGTTGCGGATTTCTCGGACTTCTCCATCTTGAGATTGTTCAGGAAAGGCTTGACAGGGAATTCGATATGGGGGTTATTTCAACTGTTCCCAATGTGTCCTATAAAGCTTATACCAAGAAAAATGAGGTGATAGAGGTTCATAATCCTTTTGATATGCCAGGGCCTAATCTGCTTGATCATATCGAAGAACCTTATATAACTGCTCAGATCATTTCCAAATCCGACTATACAGGTGCCATAATGAATCTTTGTATTGGTAAAAGGGGTGTCTTGAAAAACCAGCACTATCTGACAAGTGACAGGGTTGAGCTGACTTTTGAAATGCCTCTTGGAGAGATAGTTTTTGATTTTTATGATAAGCTAAAAAGCATTTCCAAGGGATATGCTTCCTTCGACTATTATCAGTCGGGATACCAGCCTT
>CAZFOO010000140.1:0-8993 GCA_964520585.1 uncultured Bacteroidales bacterium | reverse complement strand
CCAAATCTGTTCTTCCTGATGTTGTTGCAATCAAAGAGGTTTTCACAACCCTGCGCAACGAAAGCGATAATGTGGACAGCCCTGCTTTATGGCACGGCGAAGACGGGGAAAACTGGTTATTAGCTACCGCCAAAGAAGGAAATGTAGTTATTGTTTATGATGCAGCAACCGGTGAAAAAATCACCCGATTCGGAAATTCAGGCAGCGGTCCGGGCGAATTTAGCAGGCCTAACGGCATAGCCGTGATTGATAATTATACTGTAGTTGTAGAAAGAGACAACCAAAGAATACAGGTTTTTAGCCTGCCCGATTTTAAACCCCTGGGTGCTTTTGGTGATTCGGTTTTGCGTCTACCTTACGGCATTACCATTGATCAATATGAGGGTAAATACCATATTTATGTAACCGACAATTACGAAACACCAGAAGAAGAGGCACCCCCGGCCGACAGTCTTGGTCAAAGAATACATCATTTTGTTTTTACGGTTGAAAACAACCAGTTAGCCGCTGAACATGTCAAAGCTTTTGGCGAAACTGAAGGTGAAGGTATTCTTTACAAAGTAGAATCATTGCTTATCGACCGTACATACAATCGTTTGTTAATTGCCGATGAACATGAAGAACACAGGAATGTAAAAATTTTCGATGTAGAAGGTAATTTCACAGGGCAAATTATTCCGCACAACTATTTCTTCTACGAACCCGAAGGTATTGTGGTATGGGAATGTGAGGCTGATAGCTCTGGCTATTACGTGATGGTTGACCAGGGTAAAATAAACAATACGTTTCAGGTATTTGATCGCAAAAGGCTGGAGTACATCGGAGGTTTTGGTGGCGAAATTACCCGTAATACCGATGGCATAGCCATTACCCAAAAAGCCTTTGGTAACTTTAAATACGGGGCCTTTTACCCAGTACATAACGATGGCAGTCTGACGGCACTATCGTGGGAAGATATTGCAAATACTCTTAATTTAAGGTTCGATTGCAATTAGAAAACAATAAGTATCTTTGTCTTGAATGCTGATAGGTCTTTTACAATCAGCATTCATGTTTTTTAGTTTGAAGCTAAAATGAAAGTGTTGTTTACGGCATGTGTGTTTATTTTGCTTGATACCTGCAGGCACCAATCAAAAATGGGAAGTCAATAAAGTAACCGGACAGATAGAATGGGAACAGGTTATCCCCGATTCGTTCAGGGTAATTAATTATCTGCCCTATCCGGCTAATTATGGCTTTGTCCCTCGAACTTTGTTGCCGAAAGGCACAGGGGGCGATGGCTATGCTGTAGATGTTTTTATTCCTGGAGCGCTTATCGAACGTGGTAGTTTTGTTTCATGCAAAATAATTGGTTTCATTGAAATGACCGATAACGGAGAAAACGATGGCAAGTTTATTGCTCTTCCGGACAAAACCCAATGGGAGAATATCAGTTCATTGCAAGTATTAAATCGTTTCTATCCAGGTGTATTGGACATATTACAAATTTGGTTGTCAAATTATAAAGGAGGTGACAGGGTCAAAATCCTTTCGGTAAAGAATGAAAGAGATGCTATCCGACTTTAAAAACTGCATATTATGATTATATTGATCTGAATAATTGTTAATAATTACAGATATGACTCATTTATTGAAACGTTCAATTGTTCTCTTTGCAATTTTATTGGCCGGATGTCAGGGCAATACAGGAAAAGGCGATTCCACCGGAAATGCCGGTAACGCAACAAATGCTAATAATGCAGAGTCATCAGAATTTTTACTTACCGGACTGAGTGCAGAAAATGATACCACACTGCTGCGGGTGGCGTTTTTGGGTGATGCTGAACCTAAGCCTTTGGCAGAATTTCCTCATACAGATGCTGCCGTTGAACAAATCAACACACTTATGCTAACACAGCCCATCGATTTCGTTATCGGGGTTGGCGATATTGCCCACGACGGAACAGAAATCCAATACGAAGCAGCAACTTCGGTGCTACAGAAGCTCGAAGCTCCTTTCTATCCTATAATGGGTAATGAAGAGCATACCAGTACTGTGGAACGATATCTGTACTATGTTAAAAAGTGGAACAGCGATATTGTAAGCCCAAGTTATGTTATTAACCATGATAACCTGGCATTTGTATTTGCATCGCCTGATCATGGCCGTGATTTCGATGATAGCGGCGCCCGGTGGGTCCTTGAACAGATTAAGCGATTAGCTCCTAAACCGGTAGTACTGGTGGTGCATGGCGCTCAACAGGGTGTCTATCCGGAAAACCCTGATAAAGGCATTAGCAACCAACTGTTCAGGGAAAAAGTGATTTCGCAAGCTAACCTTGCCGTGGTAATTTCCGGAGATCTTCACCTGGATATGGACAGGGTTAACCACTCCAAAAAAATTGATCATATTCATTACCTTCATATTCCTGCCCTGGAACGCACCAAAATACCCGATGAAACAAATCACACTCCTATGTTTCGGGTTATGACTATTTCTAAAGACGGAAACGTTGATGTTGACACCTACGCGATTAGTGATTCTGCTCCACGTAAAGAACATGCTTACTCATTTACTCTTTCATTTCAAGAATAGAACACTATCCCTAAGACCATGTCCTCACACTGCTCAGTTTTTAAATTCAGTTATTGGAAAGTTGCCATTCTTTCCAGTAACCAGTGATGATACTTTCTGGAGATTTGTCTCTGAGGTATTTACTCCAACCGGTACCAATTAGTGAGCATCTCATCAAAGATGTAGGAGAATTTATCCTGACCGGCCATCATCCTTAAACAAAGCTACATGAATATGGTATTTATTTTTCCTTGAAAAAACGGCTGTGTTTGTCTGTATGTTAATTGTGCCGTTGGGGAAGGTAAGGATCATTTGCGTGACTTCAATATAAAGGTCATTTATTAAGATGAATTTTTTTTAATAAATGTAAAAATAAATATACATTAAGTAAAAAATAATTATCAATGTGTCAACAGAAATATACATATTGTATAATATAATTGACAAAGGAGGTTTTTATGGGGCATCAGGAAAAGCAATCAATTGTTTCCATCATTGGCTCTGTGTTTATTATTGGAATCTACTCAATGTATGTTTACAAAAACTACGTTGCCGGAGATTTGGAAATTCTTAATGATTTCCAATTCTGGGGTAAATCGTTTCTCTATTTAATCCCGATTGGAATTATTGTTCAGATAGTAATTCACATTGTGTTTGCCATTGCAAACAGGATAATTACCCAGGAAGATATGCCTGACTTTTACGATGAGCTCGATAAGCTGATTGAGCTTAAATCCATCCGCATTTCGCATTGGATCTTCATTTTTGGTTTTATGCTTTCAATGGGTTCTTTAGCTTTTGAGATGAAGCCATACGTAATGTTTCTAACCCTTTTGTCATCAGGATTTTTGGCCAGCTTAGCATCGGAGGTTGCCAGGATAATCTATTACAGAAAGGGGGTTTAATATGGGGAAGGACAAGTTTTTAATAACCAATAACATTCGCAAACTCCGCTTTTTTACCGATGAGATGACCCAGCAGGATTTGGCCGATAGAACGGGAGTTACCCGCCAAACTATTGTGGCCATTGAGAACGGGAAGTACTTTCCATCGCTGGAGCTGGCATTCCGGATGGCATTTGTTTTTAAGGTATCACTAATTGAAGTGTTCAGCTATAATGCGGAAGATGATACGGTAATCAAAAAAAACAATAAAACTAAGACAAAAGAGAAGTGAAGGCAATAGTTTACAGGGAGTAGGGCGTACTCAAGCCGGGTTTTGTAAAAAATATGCACTGGAACAGGTACCCGAAGCTCATCGGTATGTTGAAATAGGCCGGTAAAGGGAGAATGTGACACTATCTGTTTGTAATTATTAATTATTCGTTAAGTTGTTGTTAATAAAATATTTTGGACATTGAGTTTAAAAGAAAATCCATATTTTTCGGAATAATTTATTTAGAATAAAACCCAATGAAAAAAGTAGCTATAATTGGTGGCGGGGTTGCCGGATTATCTGCCGGAATATACTCCGCAATGAACGGTTTTGATACCGAAATTCTCGAGATGCACTCGGTTGCTGGCGGGCAGTGTACAGCATGGGACCGCAAGGGCTTCCGGTTCGATTATTGTTTGCATTGGCTTGTGGGAACCTCAAAAGGGGCGTTTCACGACATCTGGAGGGAAACCAACGTGATTAACGACCAAACCGAAATAATTGACCACGAAATCCATTCCAAAATAATCGATAGAGACGGGAATGAATTCTTTATCTACTCAAACATCGACCGGTGGGAGCAGTACCTCAATTCGATTGCACCCGAAGACAGCATGGCTATTGGCAGGATGTGCAAGGATATGCGCAGGAGCGCTTTGATAGAATCGTTTGCACTTCCGCCCGAATTAAGAAGCCCGCTCGACTATTTGAAAGTTATACCTGTAATACTTCCAGTACTTAAGGTTGTCAGAAAATTTGGGCGTCTGACTATCAAGGAATATTTCGACAGGCTCAATTTCAAAAATGAGAGGTTAAGATCAGTTTTATATGCTCTTTACGGTGACACTAACTTCTCTGCACTGGTCTTCATTTTTATGCTTGGTTGGTATAACCAAAAGAATGCAGGCTACATAAAGGGAGGCTCACACCCCCTTGCACAACGGATGGTGGAGAAATTCGAGAGGCTTGGCGGAAGGATCTCCTACAGAAAAAGGGTTGAAAAAATTGTTGTCGAAAACAACAGGGCTAAAGGTGTAATTCTGACGGACGGAGAAAAAGTTTATGCTGACTACGTTATCGGAACCGCCGATGGATACACCACCATATATAAAATGCTGGAAGGAGAATTTGTAAATAAGAAAATTGATTCTGCCTACAGTAACTGGAAATTATTTACGCCACTTGTACAGGTTTCGTTCGGCATAAATAAATCAATACCATCGGAAGCCCCTATAATTATTAATATTACACAGGGCTCTAAAATCGGGCGGACCAATCTTGACAATGGTTTTTCGGTAATGAACTACTCCTACGACCCCACAATGGCACCAGAAGGCAAAACCACTATTGTCTTACGGTTTGATAGCCCCTGGAAGTTATGGGAAAATCTTGAAGGCGAGGATTATAAGAACGAAAAGAAGCAGATTGAAAAAGATGCTGTCGAATGTCTGGAAACCATTTATCCGGGCATTGCAGAACATATCGAGGTGGTTGATGTTGCAACTCCCCTTACCAATGTACGCTATACAGGTGTCAAGGACGGTGCCTACGAAGGGTTCATGCCAGCAAAAGAGAATATGATGAAGAGCTTGGATATGCAGTTGCCAAAGCTCACAAACTTCTATATGGCGGGGCAATGGCTTTTCCCGGGCGGCGGATTACCTCCATCGGCACAAACGGGGAAATGGGTTGTTCAACTAATTTGTAAAAAGGAGAAACAACAATTTATCAAGGATAGTAATATAGTATGAAAGCAAGAATAACATTCTATATAGGCCTAATTGTAGCATTGTTGAATACTGTACAATTGATTTTATCATTTGAGGCCATACATTTTATTGGTATTGCAGTAGGTTTATTTTTTACTTTTTGGGGGCTTAAGATCGGGTGGACTCAAAACAGAAATCTGACAATAGTTGTTGGGCACACAGCTTTAACCATTGGTTGCCTGGTAACAGCTTATGCAATATATCAGATACCATTTCGGGAAATAGCCCCATCATATGTTGGGGTGTTGGATTTACCACTATTTTGGGGTCTGTTCATAATCTGGGGCGGAAATTGCATGATAACGCATGGCTATTGCTCGTGTGCAATTAAAATGCATAATTTCAATAACAGTAAACAGAATTTAATTTGAATACTGCTCATAACTCAAACACATTTCATATGGAGAGCTTAGTTAAAAAGAAATTAAATCCCCGACAGGTATTCTGGCAGCGCGGAGCATGTTCTCATGCCATGTTTCATCTTCTGAACCACGAATTTGACAACATAAAGCCACAGGAAGAGAAGGCCTCTGATATGCTGGCCGGAGGTATTGCACAAAAAGGGCATCAGTGCGGTATGCTGTGGGGTGCTGCATTGGCGACAGGCACGGAAGCTTATCGCCTTTATGATGACAAAAACAAGGCAATTGCCGCATCTGTAAATGCTTCAAAATTATTGGCTGATTCTTTTCAACAAAGAACCAATACTGTTAATTGTCGCGATATTTCGAGAGTTGACTGGGAAAACAGATTCCAGTTTATGCTTTACATATTGAAAACCGTAGTCCGGGGCTTTGTATTCAGTCACTGTTTTAACCTTATTGTGAAATGGACACCCGAAGCAATTGATGCTGCAAAAAAGGGACTGTCAGAAAACACAACTCCCAAACGGCCCTGTGTTAGCTGTGCAACCGAAGTTGTGCGAAAAATGGGAGCAACAGAAGAAGAATCCATTATAGTTGCCGGTTTAGCAGGGGGAATCGGATTAAGCGGCAATGCCTGTGGAGCGTTGAGTGCTGCAATATGGTATAAAATGTTGCAATATGGCAAAAACGACAAGACAAAGTCGCAATCAATGTTTACTAACCCCGATGCAAAGAAAGTTTTGAGGACTTTCTATATGAAAACCGATTCGGAAATGTTGTGTAGAAATATCTGCAACAGGAATTTTGAAACCATCGACGAGCACTCTGACTATATCCGGAATGGTGGTTGCAAAAATATCATTGAAGCACTTGCAAGGGCATAAACTGGAAGTAATATTCTGAACATGTTTAAACGCAGCATTTATCTTGATTACAATGCCACAACTTATGTAAGCAGGCCGGTGAGAAAAGCCATAAACTGGGCATTGAAATATCACTGGGGCAATCCATCGTCAGGTTACAAGAAAGGGAAAATAGCTTACAATATAATAGAGAAAGCACGTGATCAGGTTGCAAAGGCCATTCATGCACATTCGCACGAGATTTATTTTACAAGTTGTGCCACAGAAGCAAATAATGCGTTATTAATAACTTTAAGCAATCATTTCTATCCGGAGAAGAAAAAAATCATTTCGACTCCCATTGAGCATCCTTCTAATCCTCAGGTTCGGCATGCAGTTCCCATATTGATAAGCCATCGCACGTTTTGAAGGCAATAGGATTATCTGACAAGTCAGCAGAAGAAACCATCAGGATAAGTTTAGGAAAAGACACAAAAAAGGGTGACATAAGATATACGATTAATAAAATCGGAAGGTATTTGAATAGTAACAAATAACAAGTAACAAATAACATTCTAAACCTACCTAAACCATGAAAACAATTGATCGTGTTCAAAAGCGCATGAGGCTGGTTCATGAATTTGAAATAAATTCATCACCCGAAAAAATATGGAAGTTTCTGATCAATATTGAACAAAACTATAAAGCATGGCATCCTGGTGACCACATATTATTTCAATGGACCAGGGGCGCACCTTTTGAAACTGGCTCAGCTTTCTACGCAGAGCAATACATGATGGGGGAAAAGGTTAACTACAAAGGAAAAATATCGGAATGTATTCCGGGAAGAAAAATTACCATGAAGTTTTCCTTTCCTCTCTCTTTAATTACTGAAAAAATTGAGATGATTATTGAAGACCATGGTTCATATTCTGCATTTAAACACATTATGTATATGAAATTCAAATTACTTTCCCGAACGGTTTTTAAAAAGCGGAATATCCGTCTGTTAAATGATATGGATGTTCATGTCAGGACCGAGGGGGAAAATATGAAAAGATTGATTGAAAATACTTAATATGATTTCTAACTGCGCAGTTGATCTGTAAAAAAGTAAAATTGAAATTTGTGACAAATCGTTTTTATCTAATTATAATTTCAGCCAAAACAAAATCTTAATAAAGATTATGAAAACAACCGAACAGCAATGGAAGGTTTTTTACAGAATTGGTGGCATAGCGGTATTTCTTGCCTTACTTACCATGCTCGCCGAAATATTTCTCACGTTTTTGCCCGACGGTGCAAGAGAGATTCACAGCATAGCCGAACTAATGGATATGTATCAACGGAACTGGTTTATGGCAATGCGGTACATGGGGCTAATCAATATAATTGCAACCTGCTTTCTAATTCCTGTTTACTATGCCCTTTACGGGTTACATCGCGAACAGCTGCCGGTATTTTCAGGATTTGCATTACTGCTGATAGTACTCTCTTATGCAATATTCTTTGCCGGTAATGTTTCTTTCCCATTATTGGAACTGGCTGATAAATATTCTGTTGCCAGCGAAAGTGAAAAAGTTTTCCTTCTTTCAGCCGGCGAGGCGCTTTTTGTAAAAGGGGCAAGTCATACTCCCGGCACATTCCCCGGGTTTTTTACAGGACAAATTGCAAGTATCTGCTTTTCTGTAATAATCATAAAAGGCAAGATTTTTAAGCGATATATCGGTATTATCGGGGTAATTGCTTCTTCCTTTCTAATTGTTTTTGAAATCACCTCTTCTTTCATTAGTTCGCTATACCATGAAGCGATGATTTTCGCAATGATAGGTGGATTAATTTCCCTGGTATGGTTTGTTTTAATTGGCATAGGGCTTCTGAGAACCCACGCCTTAAGAGATGCTTAAAAAAATGGGATTATTTTGGATTAATTAAAAGGTCAATATAATGAGAACTATTGTTTACTACTACTCCCGTAAGGGCAATAAAATATTTTTGGCTAAAAGAATAGCCAATGATCTGAAGTGCGAAACTGATGAAATTGAACCTGGATTAAATAACCTGGCTTTTCTTAAAGCCATCTCCGCATTCCAGTTAATTCTATCCCGAATAGGGTGATGTTATATATATGTCAATACGTCCTAAATATCACGGATCGACACCGGCGGTCATATTATCAGCTTTGACAGTAATGACCGGCAGCTATGTAAAATATTCAATTTCCAAAAATATGTCATCCCCTTAAAATAATCATCTTCTAATTAAGGAAGTTTCCAAACTTCAGTCCGAAATTAATCGTGCGTGGTGA
>CAZFOO010000139.1:0-9214 GCA_964520585.1 uncultured Bacteroidales bacterium | reverse complement strand
TTTGCAGCGGAGAAATGGCAGAGTGGTCGAATGCGGCGGTCTTGAAAACCGTTGTTCCTCACGGAACCGGGGGTTCGAATCCCTCTTTCTCCGCCAGGTGTATATACTTCGTTTCAAATGGCGGAACCTGTTATTTCCTGAATCGGTAAACGGGGATGTCAAAAGAAAAAACATTCATTAATGCAGAAGGTCTTTAAGTCTTCTGCATTATTTTTAAGCTGTTAAGGAGAGATGCCGGAGTGGTCGAACGGGGCGGTCTCGAAAACCGTTGTTCCTTTTGGAACCGGGGGTTCGAATCCCTCTCTCTCCGCCAAAGCATTTCCGGATATATCGCGCCCCCGCGCGGTTTTCTTTTTTAAGGAACATGCCGTTAAAACTTGTTTTTAAAAGGTTTGGATCTTAAAAAAGATAATACAGCATGCCTGTTATACCTGTCATTTTCTTATGAGCCTGTAGTTTTTGAACTCTCCTACAGGCTTTCCGAAAAGTAAATATTTTTCTATAAACGAGACAATCCTGTAGCGTAATTTCTCATGCTTGTGCGGCATCCTCTCACGATTTCTTTTACCGGAATACCGGAGCTGATCTTTCCAGTCAAAACGTGATATTTTGTCTTTCATAACTGCAGGGTGACTGCCTCTGAATACAGGGAGTTTGTTCATTATCCCATAATCAAAAGACATTTTCTTCAGTTGCTCACCGGCAGGCAGGGAAGCCTGCTTTTTTTTGTTATAATGAGAATTGAAAACAATTGATTTACTTTTCATATAACGGGGAGGGCGCACCCAGCCGTAGTGATAGATATAAGCATTAACAGGTGCAACTTTCAGTTTACTGGTGTTGGACTTCCGGTTATAGCTTTTCCCGTCAAAATCGGGAATTCTTCGGAATGACTGTGCATCCCGCCAGGGTATGATATGAGGATCGTTCCGGACTATCCTGATCTCATGTCTGTACCAGCCATGGGAATCATGGTAATGCCAGTAATCCCCCCAAAAATGAAGGTATTTGAAAAGCAGTCCCTCAACCTCCTTGTCTTCCAGCAATTCCTCACATCTTTTTTTGATCGTCGGAAGATAATCTTCATGAACCACTTCGTCTGCCTGAATATAAAACAGCCAGTCCCCCGAACAATATTCTTTAGCCAGATGTGTCTGTTGTGCATAAATTGTACCTGACCCGTATTTTTCAGTATCCCACACCGAATCGATTATCTTTATTTTATCACTTCCAATGCTTTCAATTTCTTCGCGGGTTGTATCGTCAGGGTCGCTGTCGCCCAGCACGACAATAAATTCATCAACAACAGGCAGGATGGATAATATCGACTCTTTCATGGGATAATATAACTTACTGATATTCTTCCCCATTGTAAATCCGCTGATCTTCATAAATATAATATTATGGTTCCAAAATTATTCTTCGGTGTTTCATCTCATCACGATCCGAAGACCTGATCATAGATTCTTATCCGGAATATGTAATTACAGAAAGATATAAATTCTTTTATACCAGTTATGCAGTCAGGAAAACAGCTGCATATCATGTAATTTCCTGTAATAACCATTCATGGCAAGCAAGGCACCGTGCTTTCCTCTCTCTACAATTTTACCTTCGTGCATCACACATATTTCATCTGCAAACTGGATAGTAGATAACCGGTGTGCAATAACCAGGGACGTTCTGTTTTTCATAAGTTTAGCCAATGCATCCTGAACGAGCCTTTCAGATTCCGTATCAAGGGCAGATGTAGCTTCATCCAGGATCATGATCGGAGGATTTTTCAATACTGCCCTGGCAATACTGAGGCGCTGCCGCTGACCACCGGACAATTTACTGCCACGATCACCAATCCTTGTATAGTACCCGAGTTTTGAGGCGACAATAAAATCATGTGCGTTGGCAACACGGGCAGCCTTGATCACATCCTCTTCTGTGGCATTATCAACACCAAAAGCAATGTTATTATAAAAAGTATCATTGAAAAGGATCGGGTCCTGGTTCACATTACCCATTAATGCACGTAAATCCTTTATTTTATATTCCTTCAACGAAACACCGTCGATGAGAATCTCTCCATCCCGGACATCATAGAACCGGGGCAGAAGATCGGCCATCGTAGACTTCCCTGAACCTGACTGTCCTACCAGGGCAACAGTTTTTCCTTTTTCAATTACAAGGTTTATATCTTTAAGTACATCAAAATAATCGTAGCTGAAAGAAACGTTTTTATAAATAATGGAGGACTTAAAACCTTTAATTGGTCTGGCTCCCGGCTTATCTGTAATATTGTTTTCTGCCTCCAGAACATCCTGCACCCTGTCCACCGAGGCAAGACCTTTCTGAACGTTGTACATGGCCCCGGAAAATGATTTAGACGGAGCAATTATCAGGTAAAACAGCATCAGATAACCAATAAATTCCTGTGAGTTCAGGTCCCCTGCCTCAGCCAGCACCAGTGATGCTCCGTATACCATGATTATGATCATCACTGTGGTTCCGAGAAATTCACTTACCGGATGGGCGAGCGAACGCCTTCTCTGTATCCTGATCATAATTTTAGTATACAGTGAATTTGTACTGCGGAACCGCTCCGTCATTTTATTTTCCGCGTTAAAAGCCTTGATAATCCTTAATCCGCCAAGAGTTTCTTCAATCATTGACAAGAGCACACCCATTTTTTTCTGTCCCTTCAGGGAGGTTTGTCTTAAAGTCCTCCCAAGGCGGCCTATCACAAATCCGCTTATAGGCAAAAGTACAATCACGAAAAGGGTCAGATTGGTGCTCATATAAAACAGGGCACCAAGATAAATTATTATCTGGAACGGATCACGGAACAACATCTCCAGAGAGCTGACTATCGATGTTTCGATTTCCTGGACATCTCCGGTCATTCTGGCGATTACATCTCCCTTTTTGGTTTCGGAAAAATGAGCCAGGGGCAATACCATAATCTTGTCGTATATCTGGTTACGAATATCCCTCACAACACCGTTCCTTATAGGGGCAAGGTAATACATGGCAAGGAAATGGAACAAATTCTTAAAAAACGACATCATGATGATCAGAATACTCAGCATTATCAAAGCAAATGTCGGTCCCCGCGTCTCTATCATCTGGCTTACATAGTAATTAAAGTGCTCCCTTGCGGAATCTACAGAAAAGTCAAACTCTTCAACGCTGGTAATTGCAGGTTCATTCTGGAACAGGATCCCTAAAAAAGGTATTGCCATAGTCACAGAGAACAAAGCAAACAGCGCCGATAAAAGATTCAGTGAAATATTCGATAAACCCTTTCGCCAGTATGGAATAAGATATCTTAATATCTTTCCGATATTTTTCATATTATATTTCGGGTAATACTTACAATAATTTTAAACTCAATATAATTTGAAAGATGTGTGATCCGGATGGTATCCTGGACTCATTATCTTAAAGTTTTATTCCCGTATAATTAAAAGGGGTGATAGCCTTAAGCTCATTTTTTACTGACTCATCAACTTTCAAAGAATCAACAAAACGTATAAAATCATCCTCTGTAATTTTCTTATTTATGCGTGTCAGGTCCTTAAGAGTTTCATAAGGCTCGGGATATCCTTCTCTTCTGAGTATGGTTTGTACCGCCTCAGAAACCACGATCCAGTTATTACGCAAATCGGCATCTATCACCTCCCTGTTTACAATAAGCTTATTCAGACCTTTCAGGAGAGCTTTTATGGCAATTACAGTGTGAGCCAGAGGAACTCCAATGTTGCGCAGAACAGTGGAATCGGTCAGATCACGCTGAAGTCTTGATACCGGTAATTTCGAGGATAAATGTTCAAAAACAGCATTTGCAATCCCGAGGTTTCCTTCCGCATTTTCAAAATCAATGGGATTGACTTTATGCGGCATTGCCGATGACCCCACCTCACCTTTTTTTATAGCTTGTTTAAAATAGTCCATTGAAACATAAGACCAGAAATCCCTGCACATATCTATCAGGATAACATTTATCCTTTTAAGATTGTCAAAACTCGCGGCCAGATTATCATAATGCTCTATCTGAGTTGTCACATGCGATCTGTCCAGCCCAAGAGTTTCGTTCACAAAGCTGTCCGCGAAACGCACCCAGTCCACCGAGGGATAAGCTGCATAATGAGCATTGAAATTACCTGTGGCACCACCGAATTTTGCAGAACAGGGAATAGCCTTTAAGAGACCTGTCTGCGTACTGATCCTCTCCTGAAAGACCTTTATCTCTTTTCCCAGTCTGGTAGGTGATGCCGGCTGTCCGTGAGTCCTGGCAAGCATAGCAATATCAACCCATTCAATTTCCAGTTCCTTTAGTTTACCAATAAGCTGTTCAACCAGCGGATAATATACTTCATGAATGGCATTCCGTAATGACAAGGGTACCGCTGTATTATTAACATCCTGACTTGTAAGTCCGAAATGAACAAATTCAGCATATTTACCCAGCCCGTTAGCCCTGAATATATCTTTAATAAAATATTCTACCGCCTTAACATCGTGATTGGTTATTTTTTCTATTTCCTTGATCTTTCCGGCATCTTCAATTTTAAACTCATCGTATACCTTGCGTAAGCCGGTTAGCTGTTCCCTGGATACACCTTTCAGCTGTGGAAGAGGAAGAGAGCACAATGCAATAAAATATTCTATTTCCACATATACACGGTACCTTATTAGTGCATATTCTGAAAAGAAAACAGAAAGTTCATCAACCTGCTGACGGTATCTTCCGTCAACAGGAGAAATGGCTGATAGTCTGCTGATATCCATAAATCCCATAATTTAAGTAAACACGCGCAAAGTTAAAAAAAATAAGAACTTTTAGTGAGTTAAACCAAAATTATGAACAGATCAGAATTTATGCTATTTTTGCATATAATATTATCAAAAACATGACTATAACGAGACATATCAGAAGGTCAATAACATCAGTCCTTTTTTACCTGCTGATATTGAATTTATCTGTTTCCGCCGGCATTCTTCTGCAAGATACTGTTGCGCAAAGTATTCCTGACCAGGATAGTATTCAGCAAGATACTGTATCCCGGGATACATTTTCCCGGGACAGCATTTCCGAAAAGGAAAACCTTGTATACCAGTTCGGAATGAGAACCGAGGTCGGACCTGCATTATGGCGGCAGACTCAACAGAGTTTTGCCGAGGCAGAAGAACTGGGAGCCGATTACATTCTGATCCACATGAATACCTATGGGGGACTGGTTCAGGCTGCTGATTCGATACGCACCAAAATACTCAATACCAACACTCCGGTCATTGTATATATTGACAACAATGCCATATCGGCTGGCGCGCTGATTGCAATTTCGGCCCAGCAGATATATATGAGACAGGGAGCAAGTATAGGCGCCGCCACTGTGGTTGACGCAACCGGTGCAGCAGTCCCCGATAAATACCAGTCCTTCATGCGCGCTGCGATGAGGGCAACTGCAGAATCGCATGGCAGGGATACCATTATCAGTGAAAATGACACCATTATAAAATGGCACCGTGACCCTGAAATTGCAGAAGCAATGGTGGACCCCAGCACATATATTCCCGGTGTCATTGATACAGGGAAAGTCCTTACCCTGACAAGCGAAGAAGCTATTTCGGTGGGTTATTCAGAGGGTATCGCGGCAAGTATTCCTGAGGTGCTGGAAATTGCAGGAATCGAAAATTACAAGATCGTTGAATATGAATTAACAACGATGGAGTCGGTTATCGGGTTTCTTATACATCCGGCCTTTCAGAGTGTTTTAATTATGATAATTATCGGTGGACTCTATTTTGAGTTGCAATCCCCCGGCATAGGATTTCCGCTGATAGCATCCCTGCTGGCAGCAATCCTTTATTTTGCTCCATTGTATCTGGAAGGTATTGCCCAAAACTGGGAGATAGTATTATTCGTAGCGGGTATTATACTCCTGGCAGTTGAAATATTTGCAATACCCGGATTCGGAGTGGCCGGCATTGCCGGAATAGGATTGATGATAACCGGTCTCACCCTGGCCATGATAGACAATATAGTCTGGGAGTTCGAAGGAGTTGGAGCCGCATTATTTGTCAGATCATTGTTCCTGGTAGTTTTCAGTGCCTTTGTGGCCGTAGTAGTTTCAATCACCTTAAGCAGAAAGCTTCTTGACACTCACATGTTTTCACATCTTATACTCAGCTCAACCCAGAATAAAGATCAGGGATATATAGGGGTTGATTCATTATACCGCGGAATGATAGGTAAATCGGGCATTGCTTCAACCTCCCTGCGTCCATCCGGAAGGGTCGAAATAGATTTCGAGCAATATGATGCAAAATCACTGGTTGGGTTTATCAGTAAAGGTGAAAAAGTTAAAGTAGTGAAATTCGAGAGTGGTCAGGTTTATGTTGTAAAGGAAAAGGAGGGTTAACAATTTATACTATTGATAAATCCATTAACTTCCTGTAAAAAACTAATCCCGCTCTTGTCAAGGGCGGGATTATTATTAATACGACATTACAAGCTATGTAAAATCCTTATAAAAACGACTGAATTTATACCGGGCAGTTAAAGAAACCACCGGAATTTTCGCAGGTAAGATAGTGCGGACTTTCTTCTCTGCAAAAAACATTTTCCCGCCTATAAAGGAGGAGTTGCCTCGTCAAAAGGAATATAATCGCTCTCTTCTGCAAGGGTGAACCGGTAAACGGTTGTTGTTTGATATTTCCCTGCCGGTTCCAGCACTGTTGAAGGAAAATGCGGTTTGTTTGGAGAATCCGGAAAATGTTGGGTTTCCAGGCAAAATGATGTGCGGTGCGCGTATGGTTCTCCCCTTTTTCCGACTTCGTTTCCGGAAAGAAAGTTGCCGCTGTAAAATTGTAATCCCGGCTCGGTAGTCAACACTTCCATTTTTCTGCCGCTTTCCGGATCAAATATACTTGCCGCAATAAATAGACCATCGGAGCCTTCCGGCCTGTCAAGCACATAATTGTGATCATAACCCTTACCATATATAATCTGCTGGTGATCAGAATCTATTCTGTCGCCGATACGCCGGAATCCACGAAAATCAAGTGGAGTATCCTCTACGGGAGCAATTTCTCCGGTAGGGATCAAATCCTCCGTCACAGGAGTAAAGTGGCTTGCATTGATCTTCAGCTGGTGAAATGTAATTTCGGTATTTCCTTCTCCTGCAAGATTAAAAAATGCATGATTTGTCAGGTTTACCACTGTTTTTTTATCTGTGGTTGCTGAATAATTAATTATCAGCTCGTTATCATTATTCAGCTCATAAATAACCTCCGTGTCAAGGCTTCCCGGATAACCCTCCTCCATGTCAGGGGAAAGGTAGGTAAGTTTCAGGGACTGTGAATCAATCTGCTCTGCGTCCCAAACTACTGTATGAAAGCCTCCGGGCCCACCGTGAAGATGGTTTGATCCATCATTAGCATTAAGTTCGTATTCTGTACCGTCCAACACAAAACCGGCATTTCCGATACGGTTGCCATATCTGCCGATAATAGCACCAAAGTATGCCTCTTCCGAAGCAATAAACTCCTCTATGGTATGGTATCCGGTAACTATATCATCAAATACACCGTTTTTATCAGGAACAAGCAGGCTGACTATTCTTCCGCCGTAATTTGTAATATCAACCCTTAATCCATTATCATTTGTAAGGGTATAAAGACCAACCGGTTTTCCGTCAATATGAGTTTCGAAATTTTCGGGCTCCGGAAAAACAACTCCATCGGCAATTTCCAATGGATGATGTTCAGTTTTACATCCGGAAAGCAGGGTGCACAGCATTGAAGGAACCAGAATTAATGAACTAATAATTTTCCAATTCATGATTTTTATTATTTTAATAGATTAAACCAAGTTACTAAGAAATATTTATTTATCATTATGTTTATTCCTCATGTTTATTGCATGAAAAATCAACAGATGATCAATGTCAGGAAAACTGAGTATGAAAAATAAAATAACCTTATGATGATTCAATGAAAATTGTTAAAATAAATTGTGAAGAGAACTTTACACCAAAAATATCAGGTCATCTGTTCAATTTTCTGACCAAAATCACAGTACAATTTATATAATTCAGAATACTTTTTAACAAATTCCGGCCTGGGAGTATATTTTTTTTCAATTCCGTTACCCATCATTTTCTGTGCAGCTAAAAAATCGGGATGAAGGTTTGCCACCACAGATGCTGCCATGGCAGATCCAAGTGCACAGGTCTGTTCATGTTTTACAACCTCGATAGGCATATCTAGAACATCAGTAACTATCTGCATTACAAACGGTGATTTTTTGGCAACCCCTCCTAAAGCAATTACCCCTTTAATCTTTACGCCCTCTTCTTTAAAACGTTCAACTATACTTTTAGAACCGAAGGCAGTGGCCTCTACCAGTGCCCTGAAAATTGCCGGGGCGGTTGTACCGAGTGTAATACCGGAAAGGGCTCCTTTTAACATTTGATTTGCATCCGGACTCCTTCTGCCGTTTAACCAGTCAATTGCAAGCACACCTGATTCCGAAGGATCTATATTTTCAGCAGCTATAGAAAGTTCAGGAATAACAGAATCGGCAAGTTTATTTAACAAATCCTGCCGTACTTCATCAGGCATATTACTTTTTTCAGATTTCATTTCCCGTAAAGGCCATAGAAGAATATCTTTAAACCATGCATATACATCACCAAACGCCGACTGTCCTGCCTCCAGACCAACCATTCCGGGAATAATTGACCCGTCTACCTGTCCGCTGATACCTCTTACAAGCTTATTGCCAATTTCATCATATGAAGCCACCAACATATCACATGTAGATGTACCCATTACCTTACTGAGATAACCTGGCTTTATTTCACCACCCACAGCACCCAGATGGGCATCGAAGGCTCCGACACCAATAATTACACCAGAAGGTAATCCAAGTCTTTGCGACCATTCACCTGTAATTGTACCGGCAGGTTTATCACTGGTGTGTGTTTCAGAATAAAGCCTTTTTCGTAAACCATTCAATAACGGATCCAATTTAACAAGAAAGGATTCGGGAGGCAACCCATCCCAGTCGGGGTGCCACATTGCCTTATGTCCGGCTGCGCAACGGCTTCTTTTTATGCGGGCAACATCATTGTTACCAGTAAGAAGTGCAGGGAGCCAGTCGCAATGTTCAACCCATGAATAAGCAGCATCCCGTACTTCACTGTCTACGCGTAAG
>CAZFOO010000138.1:0-9461 GCA_964520585.1 uncultured Bacteroidales bacterium | reverse complement strand
GATCCGGACCGGCGGGACTGGCATGTGCCGATCTTTTGAACAAGGCAGGTCACATGGTAACTGTAATTGAAAAAGATGATGCTCCGGGAGGCTTGCTGAGATATGGCATTCCCGATTTTAAACTGGCTAAACATGTGATCGATCGACGGCTGAATATCCTTGAAAAAGAAGGTGTTGTTTTCAAAACAAATACGCTGGCCGGAGTTGACATACCGGCTGATGAACTACTAGAATCATTTGATATTATATCCATTGCTACAGGTGCAATGAAACCGCGCGACCTTCCTGTTGAAGGAAGGGACCTTGGAGGAATACATTTTGCCATGGAATATCTTACCCAGCAAAACAACATAATCAGGGGAAATCAAATCAGTAAAGAAGAGCTTATCACTGCAAAAAATAAGAATGTACTTGTAATTGGCGGTGGTGATACAGGATCTGATTGTGTAGGAACAGCCAACAGACAGGGTGCCAGATCAGTTACCCAGATAGAAATATTGCCTGAACCACCTCTCAAAAGAACATTAAACAATCCATGGCCTTACTGGGCTAAAGTGCGTAAAAGTACTTCCTCCCATGAGGAAGGCTGCAATCGCATGTGGAATATCTCTACAAAGCGCTTAATTGGTCAGAACGGTAAAGTAAAAATTGCTGAGATTGCAGAAGTAGAATGGTCCGATGATGGCAGCGGCAAAATGCTGATGAAAGAAAAAGAAGGAACCATAAGGTCTCTGGATGCAGACCTGGTATTGTTATCAATGGGATTTTTACATCCTGTTCACGAGGGACTCCTGGATTCCCTGGGAGTTGAGTTTTCAGAAAGGGGCAATATAAAGGTAAACACAAATCATCAGACAAATAATAGCAAAGTATTTGCTACCGGCGACAGCATACTTGGTGCCAGCCTGGTAGTATCGGCAATTATGTCGGGTAGAAGAGCGGCAGAGTCAATAATGCGCCATTTGGAGGAATCTAAACATTAAACCTGAACCGGTTTCAAACCCGATTAAAAAGTTGTATTTTCTGAACAGCACTGCAGGTTTTTCTGTTACAGGAAATAATATAATAAAATTAATGAAATAAGGATTTGGTCAGTTATCCCTGATAAAATCCTTAAAAAGCTTTTCGAATTTTTCTATTTTGGGTGCGATAACCATCCGGCAATATCCCTGGTTAGGGTTGTTAAGGTAATATTCCTGGTGATAATCTTCTGCCCTGTAAAAATTTTCATATTCAGTTATCTCTGTAACGATCGGATCTGACCATATCTTTTCTTTTTCAAGCATATTCTTCACCTCTTGGGCAGTCCGTTTCTGCTCTTCTGTATGATAGAATATGGCGGACCGGTATTGCGTTCCCACATCAGCTCCCTGCCTGTTGAGGGTGGTGGGATCATGTGTCATAAAAAAAACCTCCAGAAGTCTGGAAAAAGGAATTATCTCAGGGTTGTATCTTACCTGAATAACTTCAGCATGTCCGGTTCGCCCCGAAGTTACTTCCCTGTAGGTAGGATTGGAAATATTCCCCCCACTGTATCCGGAGGTAACGCTTTCAACACCTTCGAGCCTGTCAAATACAGCTTCTACACACCAGAAACAACCAGCCCCCAGGGTGATAGTTTCAAGCGGCATATTATTATCATTATTATTATTCATATAAACAGTTTCAGTATTATTAATATCGAATGTAAAATTCAGGTTGATCCCGAACATTATAAACAGCAATATTGTCATATAAATTAATTTAGCCTGCATCAGACAGGTTATTATTCAACAAATAAAAAATAATAATGTTCAGTCCGGCTTCGTGGAGGATATATTATTTATACAGTTGACCTGCCTAATTCAGAAGGTCAATTGCGTATGATTTTGCCATGTAATTTTGTAAAAAACCTAATAAACGGTGAAGTTGATACCCGGGGGTTACATTATTTTTTCCCTTTCAGGCCTCAACCCTTTAACCCACTGGTTAACAATAATTTCATTCTTATCAATCCATACCTGAACTCCTTCAACAGGATCTTTGCTAAGAAGAACCTCGTATAATAATTCATTGATCTGGTTTTCAGTAAGTACCATACGTTCAAAGAAAAGTGCGGCCTGGGGATGGTCTTCGGTAAAACCATTTCTGGAAATTGTATGTATCTGTTCATTTTCCTGAAAAACCTCCCGGGGATCATCCAGATATTTTAATTCATACCTGAAAAACAACCAGTGAGGTTCCCAGCCGGTAAATACAATATTTTCCCTTCTTTTAATGGCATTTTCAACCCTTTCCGACATTTCTGCATCTGATAAAACCAAAAGATCATTTTCCAGATCATATGATTCTATTGCGCGGAATGCATTTTGCATAATTCCGGCACTGCTGTCGATTCCGGCTACCGGCTTACTATACAATACATTCATCTCGCTGATAGACTCAATCTCCATATATTCAGGAACGACGAAACCTGTTCTTGCTTCCCTGTAATTCGGACCAAGATCTTCAAATTTTCCTTTGTACTTCTCCAGAAATCTCAGGTGGGTATAAGGCATCCAGGCATCAGCGAACAAGTCAGCCTCTCCTGAGGCAACTTCCATAAAAGCTGTATCTACATTAGTAAGTTTGAGTACAACGTCATATTCCAGCCTTTCTTCAAGCAATAGTGAAGCAAGATGGGTAAGGGCAATACTTTCAGACCAGTCTGTATAGTTCATAAATATTTGTCCCCGTACTGCATCCTCATCACCAGCCGGAGTTTTGCAACCTGAAGACATTATCAGGCAGGTTAAAATTACTAATATTATATTTCGCATATTATATTGATTATTAGTCGAATATTGCTTTTAAAAATCCGATTGACTTCTTCCTGTCCTTTACAACAAAAACAGGAATGTTTATATCTCCTCCCATCAGTTTTTCGGATGTACTGTCAAGGATTAAATCTGCAAGTGGTGATTTGATCCTTGTCCCTGTAAATATCATATCCATTCTGTTTTTTATAGCGTAGTTATAAAGTAAACGGGACTCTTCAGCCTGTATCCCGAGGGAATAGCTGCAGGGAGGTGCATCTTCAACTTTCATTTTCCTGATGAATTTAGAATACTCCTTATCAACAATTTCCCCAAGTTGTTTTTGCATTTTCTTCATATTCTCAGGGGTTTGTTTTGGAAAATAATGCAGAGGAAGCTTGTAGACATGATGACATTCTACGGATGCTCCAGTATAACCGGCAACTGTTTTCGCCATTTGCAGAGCCAGATATGCCATTTTAGAAAAGTCCATTCTAACCAGCAACTTATCAGTTTGATGGGGAGTTGTTTCACTTACCACAAGCACGGACGAGGGAATGAGGCCCAGTATATTCCTGGCCACACTACCCTGTCCCGTATATCCGATTTTTTTCCCCATCAGGGTCAGGTCGATCTTGTTTTTCCGCGAATACTCCACAATTTTTTCCATGGTGAGTCCCTGTTCAAGCACAAGGCTGTAATCAACCGCCTCTTTAACTGCCAGTTCCTGCTCAATCCTTTCCTCAAGTTCTGTACTTAATATATCTGCAAGATCACCACCGGGATCATGAAATTTATCCATTACTTCATCGGGGACATCGTACATTTCCATAACATGGATAAAAACCAGGCTTTCGGGCTTGAAAGTATTCACCAGGTAACTTGCATAATGGATCAGTACATGATCCATTTCAGTCAAATCAAGACAAACTAATATCTTATTGAATTTTTCCATTATTCCGGTTATTTTTTTGATTTTAAAGCTTCTCGTTTAGCAATGATATCACGTATATTTTCCTGATAGGATCGCTTTTCCTTTTCCATTGCCCTTTGGTCCAGCTTCCTTTTCTCTTCTCCAAGTCCTTTCACAAGACTGACTGTCATAATCAATAGTATTAGGGCAAAAGGCAGGCCGGTTATAATGGCGGCTGTCTGTAATGCGCCAAGTCCACCGCCAATAAGAAGTACAGCTGCTACAGCCCCTTCCGTCAATGCCCAGAAAACTCTTTGGGGAACGGGAGCATCGAGTTTACCACCGGCGGTCAGACTGTCAATAACCAGTGATCCGGAGTCGGAAGAGGTTACAAAAAAGCTTATAACAAGTACTATACCAACAATCGACGTTGCAACACCCAGAGGAAACTGTTCGAGCAAAACGAAGAGTGAAGTAGCAACATTACTCTGGACAGCGGTGGCCAGATCGGCTATTCCATTAAGCTCAATATAGAGGGCCGACCCGCCAAAAGATGAAAGCCACAGAAATGTGATCAAAGTCGGAACTATAATTACACCCAAAATAAATTCCCTGATCGTCCTTCCCCTGGATATCCGGGCTATGAACATACCAACAAAGGGGGACCAGCTTATCCACCACGCCCAGTAAAAAACAGTCCAGCTCTTTTGCCAGTCTGATTGCAGATACGTTTCAGTCCAAAAACTCAACTCAAAAAAGTTTTGAAGGTATGCCCCAATGTTTTGTACAAATGATCCCATTATAAACAAAGTCGGTCCTACAAAAATTATAAATAGAAGAAAAACAGCCCCGATAATAATATTCAACTGACTCAGCCTTTTAACACCTGCACTCAGTCCGGCTACAACCGATGCCGTAGCCGCAAGAGTTATACCTGTTATTAGAATAACCTGAACCGTGATATTATCAGGCAAACCAGTAAGGTGGTTCAGTCCCGCACTTACCTGCTGCACTCCTAGTCCGAGTGATGTGGCAAGACCAAATAAGGTAGCAACAACCGCCAGGATGTTGATTGCCTTTCCCATTCCGCCATGTACCCTTTCCCCAATCAAGGGATGAAATACCGAGCTTATGGTAAGTGGTAACTTCTTGTTGAATGTAAAAAAAGCCAGAGACAAGCCCACCAGGGCATAAATGCCCCATGCATGGAAACCCCAGTGCAGGAAAGTATACTGCATAGACTTCTGGGCAGATAAAACAGAGCTTCCGTTGCCCGTTGGAGGGGACACATAATGCAATACGGGTTCCCCGACACTCCAGAAAAGGATCCCAATGCCCATTCCTGCACTGAAAAGCATGGCGAACCATGCGGTTCTGGAAAATTCAGGTTCAGAACCCTGGCCTCCAAGTCTGATATCTCCGAATTTACCAAAGGCCATGGCAAGAGAAAAAACCAGGAACAGGTTGACAGCCAACACAAAAAACCATCCCCCGTTTTCAGAAACACTATCCTGTATTGAGGCAAAAACCTGTTCCATAGGTTTGCCAACTAAAAGGGTAATAAGGATGAAAAAAATTATAACGAGTGCGGAAATCCAAAACACCGGTGGGTCCACATCAAAATATTTGTTCTCACTTTTAAGATGACTTTCGGGATCAGGAGTTTTATGTATATTCTTCTTCATACATGATTATCTTAATATTATTAAATTGCTTTCAGCTAAATAAACTATATTCTGCAGAACCTTAATTATATTGATTACCTGTAATCAGATTTCGATTTACAATATGAGACCTTAAGCTTTACTAAAAAGTTCTTTCATCTGCCTATGGAAAATATTATGTGAATAAATTTGCCTTCAAGACATAGGGAATTGGGTCCTCCAGCCGAATAAAAAAAAAGAATTACCGGATTATCGATTCTAAAATATCAGGTAATTAGTAATCGCAGAATGTAGCTATCTAATGTAAATATCCAAATATTTCAGGAAAATGCAAAACTAAAAACCAATATTCTCCCATTCAATCTATTATAAAACAAAAATTTACGGTAAACTCTCAAAATATCTTTATGTTATATCCCGACGTATTTATATCAAACGGTTCATTGTCTCTTGTCTGGTCCGCCATTGTTCTCATTTAAATTTTGAATTCATTTAATCACTGACTATAAACTATCCGTCAAACAATTCTGTTTATAACAACAATCTAAAAAAATTCTCAATCTCTCACCTACGTTCATTAATAGTCTTTCTCTATTTTGACAGCAGATAAATGATCGCCTTTGAATTGGACGTTTGTCAATTAAAGGCTGAACCTGATCAACAATTTATATTATGAATTGTATCTCATTTATAAATAAAATGGTTGTTTCTGTTAAACCAAAATCAGGGCTGGGTATGTTTGAAAATTCGGAAATCCTTAAAAAGGATATGACTGTCTATCTGAAGGAATTCAGTAAAGGAAACAAAAAAGCGTTTAATAAAATTTTCCCTTTAGTATATCGCGAACTAAGAAAAAATGCACACAGCCTGCGATTTGAGTTCTTTAACATGGAAACACTCAACACTACTTCAATAGTCCATGAAACTTATCTGAAACTTCTGAATTCAGGTGCAGGAAGTTTTAAAAGCAGGTCTCATTTCTATTACGTAGCTTCCAGGGCAATGAGGCAAATACTGGTAAATGCCTCTCTCAGAAAAAGAACCATTAAACGGGGGGGAACAGAAAAACAACTTTCTCTTGATGATATAAAAAACAGCATTCAGTTAAGTGACCATACTGCTGAAGAGATGCTTCAGATAAATGATGCTTTAAAAAAGCTCGAAAGTGAAAACAGAAGACAGGCAAGAATTGTTGAATGCCGTTTTTTTGGTGGGATGTCTGTAGAAGAAACTGCTTCGGCACTTGATATAAGCCCTGCAACGGTTAAACGGTCATGGAACCTTGCAAAAACATGGTTGTATACCCATATTCATCAGGATTGAATGAACAGATCAGAAAAATACTGGGAAAAAGCTTCTGAACTATTCGAGCTTTGTCAGGATCAACCTGAGGAAAAATGGGAAGATACTTTAAAGCAATACAGTAAAAGTGACCCCCGGATGCTGGAAGATATAAGAAAGCTTCTTCGAAATAAAGATATTGCAAGCATTTATTTTGATTCTTTTAGACATAGAATAGAAACAGAGCTTGCTTCTCGAACGGCTCAATATGAATTCAAGGTTGGAGATCAAACTGAACAATTCAGGATACTTAAAATAATCTTTAGAAGTAACAATACCGATATATATCTTGCTACCGGGAGGGATGGCCGTTTCAATCATAAAAGAATGGCGGTTAAAGTAATAAGATCAACTTCTGCCGGTCATAGTACAAATATTAATTTTAACAAAGAGAGAAGAATACTATCAGGTCTTAACCATCCCAATATAGTAAAATTATATGATGAAGGGTTGACCTTTAAGGGCCGGCCATATTTATTGATGGAATACATAGATGGGGTTCCGGTGGACCGGTTCTGTGAAATAAATGAGCCTGGATTTTTTTCCAGATTAAGAATTTTTATCCAGTTATGTGATGCTGTTCAATATATCCATGATAATTTTGTTATTCATAATGACATTAAGCCAGGGAATATTCTTGTCACTGAAAAGGGCCGGGTTAAGCTGATAGATTTTGGCATATCAGAACTATTAGCAAAAGGAGGAAACATATCTCCCTCAAAATACAATTTTGCCGGCACCATTAACTATGCATCTCCGGAACAGATTAAAGGGGGCCCAACGACAAAGTCTTCGGATATTTATCAGATGGGCTTAGTACTAAACAAGTTGATCACAGGTAAGCATCCATCTCCTTTTAGATATAACCGGAATGAACAGGAAATTGCACCCGGTTTGTCATTTATCACAAAACTACTGAGGGGAAAATGTAAAGAACAACTTTCTTTAACAGCAAGAAAGAATTTTTGCAAAATTATGGGAAAGACAATGTCAGAAAATCCGGAAAACCGCTATGACTCAGTGGGTGCATTAAAGAATGACCTCAGAGATCTGGTAGATAAATATTAATACTGTAAAGGCAACAAATCCGGGAATTTAAAACAGGCTTTATTTCCGGCAAAACCGGGTAATCTATTTCATGCTGCTTAGCTTAAATCACACCTAAGAACGTTTAGTCTCTCAAAAGAACTTATCACCGGCAATAGTACTAGCAGGAAATTACTTTTGTCTTGTCTGCAAAAGGTTGTCGTAAGATTATAAAAATTCCCTGCAGCTTTGTTTTTCAATGCTACAGGGAATAATTTAATCTGAATCCAGAAACTCTTTGCTAACGGACCATTTAATCCGGATAAAGATTTTATTAATGTAGTAACCCTATAATTTGAAGGAGGCTCCCAGTGTAAACGCTCCCAAAGCTCCATATCCTCCCTCGGCAAAAATGGCGAAAGAATCGGACAGGTAGTATCTTACTCCGGTACTGGGACCGATAAAAAACCGGGAAGTGTTACTGTATGTATTCTCATCAAAACCGGTATTGGAGGAATAATTACGGAATTCCATACCAGCCAGCAAGGTGAGATACCAGTCAATCTTTTCCTCATCTATTTCCAGTCCGAGAATTTCATTCATAAACCCGGTAATATGAAAACTTCCCCGGGCACCGACATTTATAAAAGTCCACGAATAACGGTAATCATTGGTTGAGTAACGGTAACTCCATCTTGCAACCCCTAAGAAGGGACCTGCTGTAATGTAATCGTGGATTCCCGTCTCATAGTAAGCGGACAACGGGGGAATTCCGATGCTTCTGGATCCGAGGTAGCCGTAACTGTAATATCCAAGCGAGATACCAACACCGAAAAGATTTTGATCCTTATAGCTCATTTTATCAGCCTGATCTTCCTGCGCAGATAGTTTGACTGAAAAGAGAGACAAAACAAATACAAGAGAAAGTACACAAATTTTTTTCATGATATAATATTTTAATTTATAAATTTAACTTAAAAACTTTCAAAAAGAAAGCAAAGGACTAATTATAGAGTATGTAACGATAATTACTTATTTACTCAAGCTTTTTGGCCATATTTAGTTTTTAAAAGCAGCATTGGGTTTATTAATTCAGTCTCATTTAATCTTCAGAATAAATATACAAAAGTTATGTCAAATGAAAATCAAATTATTTCATTTTTTTTACTGAATATTAAATTTACATGAGAACCGGCCGGCCTGCCGGTTCTCATGTTTCGGTTACCCTAACGGGTAACCGGGCTGGAAATATCCAGTATTTAAAATCCGACCTCGTTATCTCCATTAATTGCATCATAAGTGATGCCGGATCTCTCAATAACCCCGCCGTCATGGGACTTTAATCCGTCACCCGTACCATCGGTAATTTCGCCGTTGGAAATTTTCAGAAAACCTCCCCATACCTGCACGGCCTGTCTCCTGCTCCTGTCCCCCGAAGTACTCCCAAAACCATTGCTGCCTGTATGCCTGATAACAAAATGAGAAATTTCATTGTCCGAGTTTGAAGAGCGGACATTTATCCCCCTCCAGTGCCCTGGAGTAGTTATCCCACCCACAAATTCAATTTTATCAGTCTCTGTGCCAATTGCACGTATTGAGCCGGTTGACAGGATATCCAGACCACCGTCATTGTTACCCTCAAATCTTGCTCCCGCCTCTATCTCGAGGTTTCCTTCCACCTGGACTATATCGGGCAATTCATAAGGAACATCAAGTTTATCCCATTTTATGTTCCCCGAAGCG
>CAZFOO010000137.1:0-9640 GCA_964520585.1 uncultured Bacteroidales bacterium | reverse complement strand
ACGCTTCGCTTGACGGTAGCTTTGTGCTTCGCACTCCCGCTCCCTATTGCGAGCCCGATAAATGCATCTTGTAATAAAATTGTTAATTATGAAATATTTGTTGTTTGTGTTCCTGGTTCTTTTTTCAATTAGCTGTGAAAAGGACAATTTCGACATTAACAACCCCGATGTTGAGAAATTTGTTAACCAAATTAAAACAGGAACCTATTCTCAATACGAGAAAGGGGAGAATGGCGAGAACTTATGGCTAATAATGCCGGATTTCACTGATAAACACATTCAATCACTTATTGACTTTTCGTGTGATACATCTCATATTACAGCTTACCCTTTTAATCCTCTTTCTTCACGGACACCTTTCCCTTATGGCAGGGATTATTGTTATTTAGGAGAATGTTTGCTTTGGACAGTTGAGGGAATACGAAATGGTTCTGGTTATGGTTCTCTTGATCCATATTTAATTGATACTGCATTGATCGAAAGCCAGCGATACAAGGGACTAAAAGGGGTTGATATATTCGTAGTTAGGGATATCTATAATGGTTGGTGGACTGACTTTAAAGATAATAACTGGATGACTAAAAATCCATTGGAAAAGACTTCATATATATGGTTTTAGATTATGATAAAATAAAATGCCAATGCCCAATAAAAGGATTCTGATTGGTTGTCTTGCCTGATCCGGAGATGAGGGTAATTTAGAACTTTATACTTCTACTTAAAAATTTACCCTATCCATTAATTAAATCAACGGTTGGTATCAATGTTTTTTTACCAGTACCTTTTTCCTGACAATAGAGTAATTATTCAAATAGCTCTTCCTTGTTTATGCCCTTAATTGACTGCTTTTGAGCATATAAATAAATAATAAAGTGCGTCAGCAAAAAGATTCCCCATATTAAAGCGGTAGTATAATTAATCCCAATTTTTTCAATCTGTGTTTGAAATTCCAGAATAAACCAGAGTAGGGATACTGAATTGAATAGTAAATAGGCGACTAAATGAAAACGAAAACCAACATCATACAATGGTAGAGATTCATTGTCCTTTTTGCCGAAGAACCAACCTATTATATAATTGAAAATAAAATAAATTCCTGCAATAACCCATACTAGATTAAATGAGCGTTTTTCTATGAAAAAACTCAAACCGAAACGAAAAATAACAACTCCCGTTAAGAAGATAATTGCAAAATAGATTAAATTTTTTGTTAATGCTTTCATAATTTGTCCTCCGTATTAATTAAACTTTTGATGCGGTCGTTAAAAAAAAGATAAATATTCCTCTTGATAAAAGTATCAAGTAAGTCTCGACCTAGTGCCGTGAGGAAATAATATTTTCGTTCGGGGCCTTTATTTCCTTCCCCTGTTTCGAAATCGACTATGCCGACATGCTGATATTTTCTGAGATTACGATACAAACTTTGACTTTCACAGGTCATTGTATGATTGGATTGTTCATCGACAAAATGTTTTATTTCATCTACATATTTTTTCCCATCTTTTAATGAGAGAAATATCCAAAAAGTTAGTTGACCTTTTTTATATGTTTCTTCCCATGATGATAATAATTGGTATAATTGATTATTTTTGTCCATGATTTAATCTTCTTGTATTAATCAACATGTATAGTACAAAGGTAATACTAAAGGGACGAAAAAAGCAAATAATTTGCAGAAAAATGCGTATAGTAGTACCAGTCACTAAAAAAGTTTTGCGTTAATAAAGGTTTTAGAGGATAATTGAAAATCCCGGGATTAATAAGTTCCGTCGCTTAATAAGTTTTATTCGGATTGATAAGGATTAAGTCCCTAATACCTGACTTTTATTATGATCGGCCGTGTGCGGTAATCATAAAGCAAATAGTAAAAATGATTATACAAACATAAATTTTAATTTAAAATGAAAGGAATACATATCTTTTTGTTTTTGATTCTCTTCTTCCTGTCAATAGATACATACTGTCAGGAAATAAACAGAAGAAAAGTTGTGTACGCAGAGTTACTGGGAAGTGCAGTAACTGGATCTGTTAACTATGACTTTCGTTTCAAGCCAGGAAATGATGGATTCGGAATGAGGACTGGGTTAGGTTTTGTTCCTAAAGCTTTAATTATTCCAATTGAACTTAACCGGCTTACAGGTAAAAACAGGATCGCTTTTGAATATGGCGCCGGGGTATCTGCAGCAATTTTTTTAGAAGAAGTAGGCTATGACCAGACTTTCTTAAATGATTTAGGCAATTTCGGATTTATAGGTTATGCAAAAGCCGGAATTAGATTAACTCCAAAAGATAACGGGGTATTCTTTAACTTAAATTGGAATCCAATTATAAATACTGTAGAGACACGGTGGGTATGGTTTGGATTAGGGATTGGATATAGCTGGAATTAATTTAGTAATTATTGAGATGATAAATCACTTCTAACCAAAAGTATATCTACAACAGGTTTGATAGTAGCATATTCAAGTTATATAGTCTGGTTAAGATATTGGTGAAGTGGGTGCATCTATATTAGCCAATACGGATGCTCATATCAACAAAGCATATGACCTGACCAACTATGAACAGCTCAGTTTTAAACAAATGGCCGGTATATTGAGCGAAACCTAAGGTCGGGAAATAAAATACAAAAGCCCCGACCTTCTTTCATTTTTTTTAAAAAAAAGAAGAGAGAAAATCCCTTCAATGTTTATTTTGGTGATGATTATGCTGCATTACTTGCCCAGATTCAAAGCTGTAACCCCAACTTCCGATTGGGTGGAAAAAATTACCGGGAAGAAGCCCCGTACTTTTAAGGAATTTGTGAAGGCCAATCGAGCACTTTTAAAACCTCGTTAATAACTCACAAAAGGCATTTGAGAATGAAAATATTTGTCTTTGACTTGTTTTCGAATAAAATTTGCTAATTCTGTCCGGGCTATCTTCGTGCTGGAATTCACACCTACCCAACTTACTCTATACGTGCCGTTTTTGACATCGTTGGTAAGTCGAGGACCGCGAACAATCACCTATTTCAAACCGCTATTAAGAAGCACCTTCTGATGTTCTATTTTTTGCCTATAATAATTTGTGATTGCTAAAGCCGTGTTTGCTTTTCAAACCAGTCATACCAGTTTGCTGCTTGTTCTAAATTTTAAAGATCAGGACCTCTCCAATAGATGGTGATAGCACAATTAGCCATAAAAAAAGTTATTTTTGTTGAATATGAAGTTAAGACAATTATAATTCTTTATAAACTAAAGCAAACACCTGCAAACGTTTACAAATTAAGAGAAATACATGCATTTAAATGAATAATTGATGATCAAAAAACAAGTATATATATTAATATTCTGCCTCACCTGCATTTTGCTTTTACCATTTAAGACGTCATGTGGTGAAGTACAAATTAATCATGATTTGCCTTATATGCTGGAAAATCAGCTTCCGGTTGGTGTCCCTGACTCAGGAGTTATCAGGAATCTTCGAACATTGGTGGAAAACGAGCCCGAAGCCAGCGAATTGTGGCGGCAGCTGCAAAGACGAGCCGAGTCATATCTTTCAGAGAAACCCCGACCGGTTGAAAATATAAATTATGAAGGCATGTTGAGTAACCATCCCGACCGGAAATCTACGGTAAGTCATCTTTACGATATGATGAGGGTCGAGATATGGCTCAGTGCATGGCTCATAACAGGTGACCGCCGTTACGAAGATGCCATGCGGCGCTATCTGCTTGCCTGGGCAAAAACCTATAAACCCACCGGAAATCCTATTAACGAGAATAAACTGGATCCTTTGCTGACCGTGGCAGTGGTACTGGTTGACCGGCTTGAAGGGAATGAAAGGAATATTGTGTTAAGCTGGCTCGAAGGCCTTGCAGAAGCAGAGATCCATACTACAGAAACTATGACATGGTCTGTTGAAAACAACTGGCATCCCAAACGCCTGAAGATTGTCGCCCTGGCAGCCAAAGCCCTGGGCCATCATCAGTGGATTGACTGGGTTGTGGAAGAGACCCGCATCTATATTGGCAGAGCTCTCAGACCAGATGGTTCAAGCCGTGATTTCGAACAGAGAGATGCCCTGTCTTACCATATCGGAGGAGTCAGGCCGCTGCTGCGACTCATATCTTTGCTTCCCCCTGAATATAGGGAGGAATTGTATAGGGGCGAAACCCCTGATGGTTCTTCGGTTGCCCGTTCGGTTGCTTTCGTTATCCCTTACGCACTTGGAGAGAAGGAACACGGCGAATTTATGAAGACTCAGGTAGATCTGGATCGCAGGCGTGCCGAAGCCGGGCTTGAAAAATATCAGCCAGGAAGACCCTTTGATCCGAACAGAGCAGTTTCGTTGTTTCAACTAGCCGGATCCTTTGAAGAAGAATATCACCCTCTTGTAGGAAAGGCTGCAGGAGAATCCGGTGTGCGGTTTTATGACTGGACAGGAGTGCTTGCCGAGGCAGGTTGGCTGATAGAATCCATTGAGAAGGAATTCAGCGATTAATGACAGACCTTTGCCGCGATCACATATCCACCAGGAGTCCGTGTTGTTTAAGGAGAATCATACCATATACCCCCACCGCATGAGCCTGGTGTTCTTCCTTCATGGCTTGCATCAAAGGGTGTGACCCATGTCATTGCCGGGGGCATTGGCCAAAAGGCTGTGGCCCTTTTTAACCGTAATAATATTACCGTTTTTACAGGTGCTGAAGAAAAACCTCCCAGGACCCTGGTGGACGAATTTTTAAGCGATAAACTTACTACAGGTGTAAATGCCTGCGATCATTAAAAATAATACATATTGATCTTATTCCGGAAATTCAGGTAATTTACTTTATGATGTGGTGGTTTAATCAACTTTGTTGATCCAGGCCGGGAGATTCTATTAATCAAATTGATTTAATTGGTCTTAAGGTAGGGTGCCAGGATTGATCTAATTATATTTTTGAGAATGAGAATTGCTATTACCAGTGGGAAAGGAGGAACAGGCAAGACCACTGTAAGCACCGGACTTTTTCATGTTTTCAGTAGGTATTTGAATGATGATATCCAGCTTCTGGATTGCGATGCTGAAGAACCTAATTGTCATATATTTATTAAGTCAGACAATGCCACGAGTTTTCCCGTAAATAATTCCATCCCATATATTGATCCGTCCAAATGTACTTTTTGTGGTAAATGCAAGAATGTCTGTGCCTTCAATGCAATAATTATGCTTCCGGCTATTAAGTTTACCGAGGTGGTAGAGGATATGTGCCATGGTTGCGGAGTCTGTTCCTATGTTTGTCCTGAGGGAGCCATAACAGATAATGGTAAACTTGTGGGTAAAATTTCACATTACGATTGCTACTGGAAAGATGATTTTATTGAAGGCCGGTTGAATGTCGGAAGTGCCATGCAAATCCGGGTCATAAGGGAGACTATTAAACATTCTCGGCAATAGGGTATAGTCTTGTTCGATTCACTTCCCGGCACCTCCTGTCCGGTAATAGCCACAGTTTCAAGAGCTGATTACATAATGATGGTTACCGAACCTACTCAGTCGGGTTGTCATGATCTTCAAATATTAATTGAAATGACCGGTCGTTTTAAAACCCCTCTGGTTGTCATCATAAATAAATACGACCTTAATGAGGATATGACCATGACCATTGAAAAAAACTGCAGGAAAAAGGTATTCGGGTATCCGGAAGGATCCCCTATGAAGAATCAATTATTTATGCCCTGCTGGAAGGAAAAACGATCAATGTGTTTAAACCCAAGGGGATGGTGGCATACGAACTAAATAGAATATGGGAAACTGTAGAATAATGTTTATGAATCCAAAGCTTATGACAGGAGACTGTTACTTACGGTTCTCTCAATATAATCGCCGATGGCTCATTATACGCTTCGCCTGACGGTAGCTTTGTGCTTCGCACTCCGCTCCCTATTGCGAGCCATCGGGCACTAATCCCGAGCCCGTTGTGGTGCATTTGACCGAGCACTACGACAATGATTTGATAATTTACAATAAAATAATTATCTTTGACGTTAGTAACGTAAGATGATAGTATGATTGTTTCATTTGGTTCTAAGGATACTGAGAAAATTTGGAATGGAGAACGAGTAAAAAAGATACCATCAGAGATACAACAAATTGGACGAAGAAAATTGCGAATGATTAATAACTCTCAAAATTGGTCTGATTTGAGAATCCCTCCTTCCAATAGACTTGAGAAATTACAAGGTTCTGAATTTTATAGTATCAGGATTAATGACCAATGGAGAATTGTATTTAGGTGGATTGATAATAATGCACACGATGTTGAGATAGTTGATTATCATGAGAAATTGGAGGATTAAAATATGGATAGATTAGCAAATATACACCCGGGAGAGATTTTATTTGAGGAGTTTTTACGTCCTCTTGAGATTACAGCTTATAGATTATCAAAGGATACAGAGATACCGCAGACCCGAATTTCACAGATAATTAAAGGGAAACGGAGGATGACGGCTGATACTGCATTGAGATTATCATCCTATTTTGGTACGACTGCAAAATTTTGGCTTGGACTTCAAGATGATTATGATATCGAAGAAGAGAGAAAATACAAGCAAGATATTCTGACTAAAATAAAGATAAACGCACCACACCACACAATATAAAACAATTGGGCTCCAGTAGTTTGCGGGGATATGTTTCCCGCGCCAGCGTTTTCCTCGGTGGACTAGAACGCAGCCCCAAACCGCCACTGGCCATATTGCCAACCGATGGCTCACAATATGCTTCGCTTGACGGTAGCTCCGTGCTTCGCACTCAGATAGTCCGATTATAGCGAATTTTTCACATATAATTCCCTGGGATTTCCAATAAGTAAAAATGAATCAGTGATTTATGTATATTATAGATAAAGATGTCCGGCACCTAATAAGTCTCTGATCGGTCTGCAAGTACTAGCGAGGAGCTCAGTTGGGGGATGAAGAATTATCTCGCCTGAGCTGAACGTTATCAATTTCATTCAGAGTATCCGGATTCACTACCCTCATAGTATTTTGTCCCCTTCAATATAGAAAAGGCACAGGGCATTTTCAACGCTGAATGACCACTTAAAATCGCTCCATGGTAAAATCTCCTGCCCGTAATACGGAGCCCCTGATGCGCCGTTATTGATCTGGTAAATTGACCTTGATACATTTAGTTTTTCATGTTTGTAATCTTCAGGATAAATGTGAACCTCATCTGTAAGTTTCAGCCAGCTGTAATTATGCTCATCCCCGGTGAGGACTGCCACAACTTTGGTGCTTTCATTTATTAAAATGTCAAGATATTCATCCCTTCTTTCAATAATTCCTTTTTCCACAGGCTTTCCGGCAATATATGGCCTGATATCATTATTCCCGCTGTACCACATATCGTCGCCGCTATGGCCTCCGTTTGGGAAAACAGGAGTATGCTGTTTAAGGAAGATATGATCTATATCTTCGTCTGCCTCAAGGATGCTGATGGTTTCCCTGAGCATCTTGTTTACCGTTTGAATATGAGCCTGGGATATCCAGCTGCTGAGCATTTACTGTGAACCAGGAAAATATAAATAGTAAAATTATTATGGGCTTCATCCGAATAAAAAAGGTTAAATATTCAATATCTTTAGTTATAACATATAGACAGAATAATAACCAACATGTTTTATTCTACTTTGACAGATTACGAAAAATAGCAATCATTTTTTAGAGAACAAAGCTTATTTTATGTAAAGGTCAGTAAAATAGCATATTACAGTAATGGTCTGAAAATATGCGTTCCCAAATAAATTATATTTAATACATCGAAAAACCAGAAAATAACAGGTATAAGCTCTTGCTGGTATGCCAGAGATTGAACATGCTTTAAAAACTATGCCTGAACTTGACAGACCGGTAATGGATAACCCGGTTTTAACTATTCAACAGGGATCAACCGGACAATTTTCCCGGGATCTTCAATTGCTACATATACCAAACCATCCGGGCTCATAACCACATTACGTACCCTGCCGATATCTTCAAGGAGTTTTTCACGATGAATTACCGAATGGCGGTGGATAACCATACGTTCGAGGTATTGAAAACTCAGGGCGCCCACCAATATATTGTTGCTCCAGTTTCCGTAACGGTCGCCGGTAACGAAAGTCATGCCACAAGGGGCTATCGAGGGTGTCCAGTAGAAAACTGGTTGTTCCATACCCTCCTTCTCTGTATGCTCGGTCAGTATAGTGCCGTCGTAATTTATGCCATAGGAAATGACCGGCCAACCATAATTTAATCCAGGTTTAATAAGGTTGAGTTCATCACCTCCGCGGGGACCGTGTTCTGTGATCCATAATTCGCCGGTTTCCGGGTTGATTGCTGTACCTTGCGGATTACGGTGGCCATAGCTGTAAATAGAAGGCATGGCTTCCGGGGTATTTACAAACGGGTTATCCCCAGGAATGGATCCATCATCATTAATGCGGTGGATTTTCCCGTTGTGGTTATCAAGTTTCTGAGGAAAATCGAAATGCTGTCCCCTGTCCCCTATGCCGAAAAAAAGATGTCCCTTGTCGTCAAAAGCCAGTTTAGATCCGAAGTGATGTCCCCGGCCGGTATCAGGTTCACCTTTAAATATAACTTGCTGATCAATTAGTTCGTTTCCCTGAAGTCTTGCCCGCATAATGGCAGTATTGCCCTTACGTTCAGTGCTTTCGGTGTTAAGAGCAGAATAAGACATGTAAATCCACCCATTTTTTTCAAATTCCGGGTGAAGCTTTAAATCAAGCAATCCACCCTGTCCATATGCCATAATGGGCGGTAATCCTTCAATGGGAGGAGAGAGTACACCATCAGAAAAGCGGTGCAAAGTGCCACTGCGCTCCGAGATCAGCAGATCACCATTGGGCAGGAATGCCATACCCCATGGAATGTCTAGCCCGGAAACAACAGTATCAACAACAAATCGCTGTACTTCCGACGCCACAACTCCGTCCGGCGTTATGGCAGGCTGCAGCTCGCTTCTGTCTTCAGGAATCCCTTTTTTAACATATTCTGCCAAAGCCTCTATTTCCTCATCAGAGAAGGTTTTTTCAAACCCAGGCATGCCTATGTCTTCAATACCATATTTGATACTTTTAAAAGCCGAAGATATATCCTCTTCCTCCATCCACGCTTTATCGGCGAATTTTTCAAGGTTGCTGCCATGGCATCCGGCACAAAAGTTCTGGTAATTCATAGCTGTCGTTCGTTGCATGGAAGTCCGTGCCTCAGAAGTATCATTATTAATGGACTTAAACCCAATCAACCCAAATATTATCAGGATCAGGAAGCTTAATGAAATTTTATCTAACCGTGCCATATTCTATATATTTAAGGAACTTACATAAATTAATGAAAAAACTGGAACCCAAATTTTAAAATTACGAAATCATTCTGGCATAAGGTGAGCTTTTACCCGACAAAATGACCTTAAAATACTATTTAGAGTTCATCTATAAAGCCAGTGTCTGGATCAAAAAGCCACGTATTTTGAATACAGGGTTGCTGCAGAGTTAAGACACAAATCATTTACCACTAACTCACTGTCGGAATTTTTTTTACTCCCTTTTTTATTAATGATAAAGGAACGATGAATTCTTAAAAAGAGTCTTTGCGAACTTCGTATA
>CAZFOO010000136.1:3989-9710 GCA_964520585.1 uncultured Bacteroidales bacterium | reverse complement strand
GAACAGATGAATACCATGCTTTAGTAAATAATTGAATATTAATTTGATAAACCTGTTGCTACCTGCTTTGGATCTTTTCGTTCATACGCCCGATTCAGTGAATCCTTAAATTTTCTTCTACTTCTTTATCAAATGCCTTCAAAACATCATCAGACAGTTTTGCCTTTTCAACCCATGATTCATCTCCATACACCCCGGCTTTTGTATAAGCAAAAGGCTTAAAACCAATGCGTCTTATATTGCGGTTGTTTATAATCTGAAAATCGAATTCCTCTGGATTGCTGAAAAAAGGATAGGCAATAATACTGTTTTTGTCATGCCCGGTTTTTTGCCACTCTTTGAAAGATATACCAGCAAAATCATACTCGTCTCCACTCGTATTCCAATAAAGGTTGTTGTCCATGAAAATTTTTTATTCTGTCCCAGGGGCCTTGCAGCAAAACTCCTTCATCAAAAATAACGATATTTTTTTCAAAACTGAATGAACGGTGATCTCCAACCCGGGTGCACTGCAACTGATATTGCCTGGCATAGGCAAAAATATTGTTTCGGATAGTATTGTTTTCCCCATAGTGCTGGTGAAAACCACCTGTCTTTGTCCGGTAAACCAAATTGTTCTCCATCAGGATATCCGAGGAGCCCTCATCTGGATATAGTCCCCAACCACCATAGGAACAGGCAGGAATAAGATGGATCAGGTTATTGCTTACAACCGTGCCTTCTGATCTGCCCATGGTATTTACGGCAGCCATATCGCTAAGCAAAGTCCATCCTATATGGTGAATATGGTTGTTTACGATGCGGTTTCTTTTCGCATTGCTTTCATTATAGCCCCATACCCAGCCAACGGAAGCGCCCACTTTTATTCCATATTCACGACATTTGGGCAAAAAAGGGTTTAGATCGTTTTCCTGTTTGGTTAATATAATTTCCTCTTCCAATGGAACCTGAGTAATATGATTGGGATCGTGAATCATCATTATCTATTTTATGAAATCTCCAATATTACTATTTTTTCAGAAAATCAAAAGAAAGGAATAAAAAAATATCCAGTGGTTCCCTTCAAGCACAGTGGAAAATATAACGCCGGACAGGTTTGAAATCTGCTCACTTGCTTTCAACCATTCCAAGCAGCCATTTTAGATATTCAGCCGTTATTTCTGAGTTGGAATTTTCAATGCTGTTCCTTAATGCCCGGGCAGTAAGACCCTTTTCAATTTGTGAAACACCGGGCATTGTGGCCCCGGCAATAATATCAAAAAGAATTTGTTTGGCCCCGCTGTGGACCATTGGGTTGTCTTCTGGCATTTTTTCCGCCAATAGTTCAATCATTCGGTGACCGATTGCGAGGGCTGCCTGATAGGCCTGTTCGCGCACCATGTCATCCTTTTCATAAAAACCGGTAATCACATATTCGGGTTCCAGATCGAGATCGCGGATATAAATATTGCGGAATTTAACATATTCACCTTCATCGCTGTGATTTGACTGGAAACCAATTGCACCTGCCAACGGTTTACCCTTCATGCTCTCAACACTATCTGTATCGGCGGTGGTGGTTAATTCTCCGTCAACATAAACAGTTATCTGTTTCCTGTCGTATCTTATCTCCATCTCGTGCCATATGCCGGGTGTTTCATCAGGCCGGTTTGTTACCGGCACGTGCCCGTATACGGAGCCGGTGCAATAGAGGTCAGGCCTTGTCGGAGTCCATGGTGCAAGCAGTTGAACTTCCACACTTGTGCTCATGTTATCGGGATCGCACCTGAGTAATACACCGCTGTTTCCCAGGTATGATAAAAAATACTCGAAGCGCAATACGAAATTGCCATACTGTTTTCTGGTAAAAAGGTTCCTGCCGGCACCATCGGGACTGTCGGTAATAATTACACCCTCCGAGACCCTGAAACCGGGCATTATCCAGTGCCGGGTCAGGTCATGTCCGTCAAACAGTGATTTGTGAGGATTCTGGGCATTTCCTGAAACAGTAAGAATTGCCGCAAAGAAAATGGCAAATGCTATTTTTCTCATCTGAATAAAATATGTTAATCTAGTTAATAATCAATTAATTAAGTGACACAATCCATTTTTCACCTTTGAACTAATAACCCGGCAAGACCCAGGGCGAACGGTAAGGCCTTGATAAAAGGTAATTGGCAGCCTGATCGCCAATAAACCGTTCCTTCAGGCTGTCCCATTGCAATTTCCGACCCAGGCGGAAAGAGATAAGCGCAAGGTGCATGGGAAGGGTCATCTCCCTGGCATATCCAAGACTACTCTGGGGCTGGTTCCTTGTTTTGACGGAATCAAGGAAATTTCTCTGGTGTCCTGGTGATCGTGTCAGTGTTTTAGGTACTTCCGCAATATCATCGCTAAATTTCGTACCTAAACCAATGATCTTGTTGTAATAATCACAGGTCAATGTTCCGTTTTCACCTTCGAAGTGGGCACCGATATGCATTTTGTCTGCCCCGGGAACGGCAGGAGGAATTGTGGTCCAGTAAACATCAAGATCCTTATACCGGAAATCGACATCTATCCACTGAGGGGTATCGGCGATCCCGTCTTTCGGGATCTCACCACGGGCATCAATGCTGATTAGCTCTTCAGGATGAATCGACATATACATTATATCGGCAATATGGCACCAGAAATCGGCAAAGACACCACCCGAATAGTCAAAAAAATGACGATAGGTTTTATGACAACGAACCGGAGTATATTCCGACCACGGAGCCGGGCCCAGCCACATATCCCAGTCAAGCGTATCAGGCGGTTTTTCATTGGGAGGGAAACCCAGGGAGGGCGACCCTCCTGTTTTCCACAGCCTGACAGTATGGATCTTTCCCAGTATACCGGACTGGATTATCTCGGCAACACGGTGATAGTTTTCTTCCTGATGTATCTGTGTGCCCAGCTGGAAAACAGAGCCATACCTGTCACCGGCGTTTTTCATAACATCTCCCTCTTCCTTGAAACGACAGAGAGGTTTTTCACCGTATACATCCTTGCCCGACTGAAATGCCATAATGGCTATCAAAGCATGCCAGTGGTCGGGGGTTGCACAGGTTATTGCATCAATATCTTTTCTGTCAATAATATGCCGGAAATCAGTGTATGTGTCCGTCTTTGCATCCGGCCTCATATCTGAAAGTTTTTTCCTTGTATCTTCCAGCCTTATCTGATCTACGTCACACAATGCAACAATATCAACATCAGGAAAAGCTGAGAACCATCTTAAGTGTGTATTTCCCATACCACCCAGTCCGATATGGGCAATCCTGATCCTGTCGCTGGGAGGGGTCGTCAGGAAATTGCCTGATATCAGAGGGATTCCCATCAATCCCAGTCCTGCTTTCCTGATAAATTTACGGCGATTTATTTTTGAATTGACAATCATAATTTTATTTTTTTTGTCCTTTAAAAGGAAGGTAATTAATAATATTGTTTTGGCCTATGCTGTTAACTCCTCGAGGAACAGCCGGGCTTTTTTCGCCTCGTCGTTGATAAAGTTAATATCTCCCTGGGAGAGGCATTCAACCAGCAGCGGCCCCCCTTTAAACCCTCCCTGCCTTAACAGCGACATTACCTTCGGGAAGTCCACCTTCCCCGTGCCGGGTGTGACATTAACCTCTTTAGGAGGAAGGAAATCCTTTACGCACATTCCTGTCACGATGCCATCAACCGTGGGAGCATCATCGACAGGATCCAGGGCCATGTCGGAGTAATAGTAAATATTACCGGGATCGTACCAGAGGCGAAAATTTTTGTGCCCTACAGTTTCGATATGCCTGCGGCATTGAGGACCGGTAGCATTAGTGCCTCCATGTGGTTTGAGATTCAGGGCTACGCCCTTTTCAGCAGCATAGTCACAACATTCCGCTATCACCTTGTAATACGGATCTACAAGTTCGGGTACTGTGGTGCCGCCCATCACGATGCTGGAACAGCCGCTGATGGAGGAGTTGTCAATCAGATCCTGCAGCTGTGAGATGCCCTCGGCAACAGAATTCCTGACATCAAAGCCCCCATATAGAGAGAGAATCTCCAGACCCCTTGAAGTTGCCTCACGGCCAACCTCCCCGGCCTGTTCGGCAGTGGTTTCCCTCGTGATGATAGCCCCCATGAGGCCGACATAACCAAAACCTGCTTCAGCAATACCGTCAAATGCTACGCGATAATCAGCCCTGCCCCAGGGTCTGGTAAAACAGCCCAGTTGCCAGTCCGGTTTTCTGCATCCAGTTATCAATGCAGCCGCAGCTGATGCAAACACCACATTGCCAATGAAATCACGACGTGAAATTGGTCTGGTTGTTTTTTGATTTTCTTTTGTCATTTTATTAAGAGATTAATCAGGCCTTCTTGAAAATTTAATTAATTGCACTGTTAACATAGAAGGTGGTTTTAAAAAGAAAACTAATTTTGAAATTAAGAAAAGTTTTTTGTGTATCCTAACCTTGTATATTCATTAATAATCGCATCATTATGAAATTAAGTCATCCGGTATCTTTCTGCCAAAAACAATTTTATTCCCAGGGATCTATAGATCAAGAGTATTGATAAGGTTATAAATTAATCAGGCTAAAGTTACCCTGATTATTGATTTTCAATCATTTAATACAAATATTAACAAATTTTGTCTCGTATGGATTCAGGGTAATCTCACGAATTAGCTCTTCTTCATAAGGTTCGCCCAGCACATTGGTCTCAGTTATCAGCAAAGAATTGTTTAAGGAAGATTCCGGAATAAAACTTACTGATCTCCCTCCGGTTTCTCTCAAATGCAGCATTATACTCTTTTCATCCTCCGCCGGAGAAGCATTGACCAGCAGAACATTATCCGGGAAACCCGAGAGTATTGATTTTTCGGGATCCTTTTCTTCGAACGGCATTCCAGGTGGCATAACCCTGGAGAGGAAAGGAATCCTGCTTTCCCAACCGAACTTTGTTGCCGTCGAATTACAAGTATCGCTTCCCGATGTAAAATAATAGCTCCAGCTGAATTCACCGTACTGGTTTGCATTGAAGTTGGTAACCCAGTAATTGTTCATTGGAAAGCCATAGATATGTGAGGACTCAGGTTCTGCTCCTGCCTCATAACGCCCTGTGTTAATGTTGCCGAACTGCATAAGCGGAGTCTCGTGACTGCCAAGCAAAATCTGCATCTCACCATTCCTTACCGAAACAAAGTTTTGTACAGTGTTCCAGTCGTTTGACGAGCCGGGAATCTGCTCCACACCTGCCCTGAAAGTACCACCCGGCACATCGGAGTGAATTTCAAAATTTTCAACCTTAAAGGGGAAAGAAACGTATATGGCTTCGGGATCGGTGACTGATCTTTTGTTAATTGAATAGGAGAAGTCAATTCTTTTTTCGTCGTTGTAAATCCGCACCTCAAAGCTGAATGCATCGACTGGATCGGCGGCTGCGGTAATCCCCCTGAATCTTATTGTATTCCATATACCTTCTTCTGTATATGAATCAAACCAGACTGAGTCAAGAGCATTCCGCTCGTAATTCTCAAGATAATAACTTTCCATCTCATGCCTGTTGGCTGTCCTTTCGTAAATAAACTGCCCGAATCCCCATTCAGCATCCTTGTCAACAAGCTCTCTGCCCAGATCTTTATCCCATAAACTCGTTATGACTCCACCTTCGGTGTTTACCTCGACACGGTACCACTCATTTTCAAAAACACCTGATTTTGTGTCGCTGTCATAA
>CAZFOO010000136.1:1491-3889 GCA_964520585.1 uncultured Bacteroidales bacterium | reverse complement strand
ATTTGTCATCACCCGGAATGGATTTGTCATCACCCGGACCGGATTGATCAGCATTTACATCGATGATGAATTTCCTGTAGCCGAATGCCGGCAAATCATTAACCCGGATGTTCCAGTATGAGCCACTATGAATTGTCCTTAACAATTGCGCCGGCGATTTTCTTCCCTCCATATCATAAACATGAATGCTGCTACCTGGCATAACCCGGTCATGCCCCAGGAAAACAGTCACATATCCGTCTCTTTCCCACGAAAGTGTATTAAAAACAGCAAGACTCATTTTATCTTCAGGCGAAACAAGGTCCTGCAGGAGTCCGAGTGCCTCTTCCTGTACCATCCTTGCCCTTCTTGAAGCCTCCCAGGCATAGGACTCCTTAAGTCGCCTCATTTCCAGGGTTGCGCGGCTGAAAGGCCTCAATACACTTTCATCGGCACCAAAGGTATGCTCACCATAAAACAGTAGTGCATCGTTGACCAGGTCGATCCGGTTATTAATTCCTTCCGGTAAATTTTTATCCAGCAGACTCGCCATTGCAACTGCTCCCTGTCCGGCGATAATATCTACATGAGCCTGCCTGACGGCCGCAACCTCCCGGGCACCAGATCCGAATCCGTCCGTCCACCAGTCCGGCCAGGCTGCACGAAAAACCGGAAGCTCTTCTGAATATGAATTCTCAATTTTTTCAAAGAAATCACTGAACAGTGCAGATCTTAACCTGGGCCATTGATATTTCTCGTTCCACATCCTGATCATCTCCAGGGGCATCATCGAGGGAGGAGAATTGTCAGTCTGGTATCCCGAATACTGTATCATAACATCATCGAAAGGATAATCCTTTTCATCCAGTTCAGCAAGATAATCCAGTAAATTTCTTTCGAATATCTCAAAATGTCCGCTGTTTATGCCAATGCGGTAATTGCCGAAATGATAATGTTCGGCCCTGAATGTAAGAATCCGGTTGCCGGAGGGCGATTCCCACCAGAAGGCAGTTGGCCTGTCGAAAGCAATAAGCGCGCGATGACCGTGCGTGCCCATATTAAGATATTTTATTCCTGCCGAGGTGAAATAATCATTGAAACACCAGGCTATTCCGTTTACGTCATTCTGTGCAGCGGTTTTTACCTCAATTCCATGAGATTTTATATTCCGAAGCGGGGCCATTGAGGCCGCAAGAGACTGCTCATCGGGAAGCTCATCATAATTTACATACATGCCGGCTACCTCAATCCTGCCCTCCCTGATACGCCGCTTCAGCCTTTCCACCTGATCAGCGGGCCTGCTGCGCAAAAACTCGTTTACAGGCCAGGTAACCTCACAAACCCAACGGAATTGAGATGCTTCCGGATAGTGGTCGGTCTGATCGCAATAATCCAGGGCATAATCGATAAACCTCAGGTGATCACCGAGTATTTCGGTCTGAGGCCTGGTATAGCCGATATCGGTATGAGTGGCCTGCACAAAATTGACCTCCTTCTTCCTGACCGGATCGAGGGTTATTTTACCGCTTTGATCATAGCCTGCACCCGTAAGGTGAAATTCCAGTTTTGTCTCTTTTTCCACCGGTGTAATATGAAACCTGACTCGATTATAACCGAATCCAAGTTGAAATTTATGTGATTCATCGCCCAACAGTAACCCTGCATCTGCGGTGTCGCCTAAATACAAAACACCCAGTTCAAGCAATTGCATATCCTGTTCATTATGACTGGTTAATGCAGGCAGCGGTTTAATGCTGAACTCCTGGTCGAGAGACCTCTTCATTGTCATATACCATGAATTGGAGTTGGCATTGCCGCCTGTTACTTTGATTTGCTGCGGATGGCCTGCTCTTATTTCCTGCACAGGTACCCGGAGAACCATGAATCCGTAATAGTCGCCGTGCCTGTCCATTTCAGACATTCTAAAGGACAGGGATAATCCAGCTTCAGTCTCCTGTTTCCAGGTGGTGGCATTTGTCAGGTAAAAATCAATTTTATGATTTCCGTTAAAAAATAACACCATCGGCACTCTTCCCGTCACGTTATCAACATTGGCTGCCCATACAAAGGAAACATACTGTTGATCCGGCTTATCAGGAACAACCGCTGTATTCCATTCCATTGACCAGTTGCCGTCGGTTGCACGCACTATCATTGCTTCACGCAGACCGGGAATAGCAGAATCATAGGTGAAGTCGGTCCCCCTGATTTTTGAAGAATACCCCGGAAGAACAAGATCATTCTGATCTATTAACATAAAGTCATCCTTAACAGCAGACCGATCTGGCGTTCCATTACTGATAATGGAATCAGACCCACTGTAACCGGATAATATGCACAGGAATAATGAAACGAGAAAGATTATCACCTTCTTCATAATCAATAAGTATAATTAGCAATCTGTTTAATAATTCTACAT
>CAZFOO010000136.1:0-1391 GCA_964520585.1 uncultured Bacteroidales bacterium | reverse complement strand
TTGAAAACCCCACAAAGTAAGATATTTTGCATGGGAAATTGAATATCAGGTCAATTTACACTCAGACGGCTGAAAAAATTTATTATCAATTTCACAAATAGCTGATTGTTTTATTCTTCCGGTGTTATTATCGACACCCAGCCACCGCCTGGAGCAAGATTTAAATCTAAAATCTCACCTCCTTCGAAATGCCTTGTGATTAAACGGTAGTCCCCGGCTCTTTTATCAGCATTTACCCCGTCTTCTATGGCTTCTAAACGGTAATTACCCGGGGGTAGAAAACTGGTTTCGAGCTTAATGACCCTTTTGTCCCAATTGGTGATTGCTCCCACGTACCATTTATTACCTGAGCGACGCGCCATTACAGTGTACTCACCAATTTCCCCTTCCAAAAGCCGGGTTTCGTCCCACACTACCGGCAATTTTGCAATAAACCTTGTGCATTCTTCTTCGCGATAATAGTCTGATGGAGCGTCGGGCAGCATGGTCATTGGACTATTAAGAACAACCCATAATGCTATTGAATTTGCCCGTGTGCCCTGTCCCATGGGATAGTCGCCTACCGGCCGGAAATTATCTTCTGTTGAGTTGCGCATAGTACCGGGTATAAAGTCCATGGGACCTGCAAACATGCGTATATAAGGTAACATATTAGTATGGTCAGGTGACACATGACTCGTCCATCCATTATATTCGAACTCTATAAGGCCTTCGCGGGTGAGTAAATTTGGGAATTTACGGCGCAAACCGCGTGGAGTGTAGGAGCCATGAAAGTTTATAACCATCTTTTTTTCAGCGGCTTTTTTCAGCACCTTTTCATAATATTTGACCATAGGCTGGTCATCGCGGTTCATAAAATCGATCTTTAACCCTTTAATTCCCCATTTTTCATAAAGATCGAATGCCTCTTCAAATTGTTTTTCCAGAGTATTCCACAGTACCCATAGCATTACATCAATGCCTTTGTCATTTGCATGAGCCATTACTTCATCCATATCAAGGCCTTCGCGCGGGGTCAGTATGTTGTCCAGCGGACTCCAGCCATCATCGAACAAAAAATACCGGAAACCAAAATCAGCACAAAAATCAATATAGTATTTGGCTGTTTCAGTATTGATTCCTGATTTAAAATCCACACCATAAATATTGTTTTTGCCCCACCAATCGAACATAACAACCCCAGGTTTAATCCATGATACATCGCCAATGGCATTAGGTTCTGAAAGCAGGTACACCATATCATTGTCAATAAGTCCGGATTCATTTTCAACAACAGCAAATATTCGCCAGGGATAGGTTCGGGTGCCTTTAACCTTAGCTATATATTCGTGGGTTCCGGCAACCTGGTTTTGGCCATAAATATTGCCTGACTTTTTAAGTTTACTGGGATA
>CAZFOO010000135.1:0-9724 GCA_964520585.1 uncultured Bacteroidales bacterium | reverse complement strand
AATATTTGAGATGAGAATTTGGTTAAGTGGCTGCTAAAATACAAAAATTTGTAAGCTTTAAACAGATTCTTAATAGCAATACCTGTTATTGGAATTCCTGAAATAATAATTATATTGCTACGCTGACTGCCGGTTCGCAGTGTGCCGAGGCGGATGATGAGGTGTAATATGGTCCTTATCAGGGTTGAGTCTATTTTAAAAAGGCTAATCGAGATGAATAAAATTGAAAAAACTGGCCAATGGTCATGGAAATATGCTGTATTACGATTTTTTGTCAAAACAGCTTTTTGTATTTATTACAGAAGTATCCATATTACAGGCCGGAATAATATCTCCAAAGGCGGGCGTTTAATTTTCGCGGCAAATCACCAGAATGGTCTTATGGATCCTCTTGCAATCTTATCTACAAATAGTTATCAGCCTGTTTTTCTGGCCCGGGCCGATATTTTCAAAAAGCCTTTTATAGCAAGGATCCTCCGGTTTTTGAAAATCATGCCAGTTTACCGTTTACGCGACGGAGTGCCGGCCATGGAGCAAAACGAGGATACCTTTATTAGAACCACATCTGTTTTAGCATCAGGAGGATGCATAGGTATTATGCCCGAAGGGAATCACTCTGGTCAAAAACGGCTGCGGTCCCTCAAAAAGGGTATATTTCGTATAGCTTTCAGGGCAGAGGAATTTTTGAAAGATTATAATCAGGAGGTAAAAATTGTTCCGGTGGGATTGGATTTTAGCGATATTTCAGAATTCAGGGGCGACCTTGTTGTAAATTATGGAAAGCCTATTAGTATTTCCAGTTATTTGGAACTCTATACAAGGTACCCTCAAAAAGCTATAAATAAAATTAAAGAAGACCTTGCCGGGTCTTTACAATCGCTTATGATTCATATAAAGGATGAAAAAAACTATGAAAACGATAAACTTTTGGTTGATATTGGCACTGAGCTAATGGAATCAGGTTATGCTGGTAAACATCCAGGTTCTTACAAAAAGTTTCTGCTTGGCAGGGAGTTTTGTCAGGCAATGTATGATTATTTTGAAAAGAATCCTGATACAGCTGAAAAACTAAGATCCAAAAGTTATGGTTTTTCTGAGCTGACCAAATCACGAAATGTAAAGACCGGATCAACAGAAAGGAAAGGCAAAAAGCAGATTTTATTTTTATCCGTAATGAGATTGTTGTATTACCCTGTTTTTCTGGCCGGATCTCTCTTACATCTTATTCCGGTAATTTTAATTCACAATTTCCTTAAAAGAATTTCTGATCCGGGGTTTATCAGTACATACAAATTTGTTTTGGGTGTTTTACTTGTCTCCTTGAATTATGTTGGTATTGGCTTGGTGGCAATGACTTTATTCTCTTTAGAATATGCTGTTTTATTAGTTGCCATACTACCTTTATCTGGTCTCCTGGGACACCGTTGTTACCGATTTTCCAATAGATTAAAGGAGGTAATTCATTTTAACCAGGTGTGTAATAAGGACAGGACTTTCACCGAGAAAATATTTAAATTGAAGTCCGCTATTGTTAAAGAACTTGAACCTATAATGCGTAATGCTGAAGCCGGATTAAAATAATTGAAAGTATAATGGTTTATTTTTAAGAAAAATGCTTATTATTGCTATTAAAATAAATATGTTATCCCTGAAAGTCGATAAGTATATTGTATTTAAACCAGATTGAGTATTAGTTTTATTTTCAATTTAATTTTTGATGAGAAGAAGATCATTTAAACGCAACCGGAAATACATAATTTTGCTCACCGCTGCGCTTACAGCAGTGTTTCTTTTTATGGGTGACCGGATAGTAAGGTACACATCAACAAATGAGTTCTGTTATTCCTGTCATGCCCACCCTCACGCCGAGGAATCATGGAAAAAGGAGGTCCATTATGATAACAGGTCTGGGGTATATGTTCAGTGCACAGAATGCCATCTTCCTCCGCCGGGGAACCTGAAATACTTGCTGGCTAAGGCAAAACACGGGAGCTATTCTGTTTATCATCAGATATTCACGGATATTGAGACCGTAAACTGGGAGGCTAAAAGTACTCTTGAGAATGCCGTAAAATATACCTATGATGAATCATGCATCAAATGTCACCAGAATTTATTTCCCATGCAGCTGGATGCCGATGGTCAACAGGCTCATCTTTATTATAGTGAGCACCAAGATGAATTAAGCTGCCTGAATTGCCATTTGCATGTGGGGCACTACTCCGATCTTGTGCAGGAAGGTATTCAGTTTGGAGAGGAAGATGTTGTTAAGGAGATTTATACCGAGCCGGCCGGGGTAGATGCTTTTGAGGATTTCACCGAGACTGTTCCCGGTACCGCAGTTGAATTTGATATGGTTGCTGTTACCGGCGGGACATTCAATATGGGTAGTCCACCAGACGAAGCCTACCGGGAAGAAGACGAAGGCCCTGTTCGTAATGTAGAAATAAGTCCTTTTTTTATTGGACGTACAGAGGTTAGCTGGGATGAGTTTCTTGCATTTTACAACCAGACTGCTGCCGAAGGAAGACAGGATAATATATATGCAACCAATATGGGCGAGGTCGATGCAATTACCGGTCCTACTCCTCCATGGGGGCTGCCTGACCAGGGATGGGGAATGGGTGCAAGGCCAGCCATAACTATGACGTGGCATGCGGCAGATACTTACTGTAAATGGTTGTCGGCTATTACCGGCAAGACCTACAGGTTGCCGACCGAAGCCGAATGGGAATATGCTGCAAGAGGCGGAACAACCGGGCCCTATTTTTTTGAGGGCGATCCGAAGAAGTTCAGCCGCGAACGATTATGGAACCGGGTATTCGGACCCGATACTGCTGTTATTAATTCATACGTGATTTACAGCGAAAATAGCGAAGCACGCACACAATTACCCGGTGCGGTCCAGCCAAATCCTTTCGGACTGGAACATATTCTGGGTAATGTTTATGAGTTTACGGGGGACTGGTACGCTTCTGACACCTATTCAAGTTACTCTGACGGAGTTGTTGATCCCACCGGTCCTGATTCAGGAAGTGAGCGTGTTATCAGGGGCGGATCATTTAGTTCTGATGCCAGCGAGGTACGGGTTGCTGCACGTAGTCATACACGTCATACGCAATGGCAGGTGACCGATCCGCAGATACCAAAAAGCCTCTGGTGGTATACCGATACCAGGGAAGTAGGCTTCAGGGTTATTTGTGAATGGGAACCGGATAATTGAAAAGATAATCAACCTGAATAATAATTAATTATTTGTAGTTTTATTTAACTTTTTAAACCAGTTTAATAATTTAATATTAACATTATGAATCAAAAATCTAAAGCCTTGAGCCGTCGTAAATTTATAGGTGATGCTGCTGCAATTAGTGCTCTGGGAGCTCTAGGAGTGGGTGCAGTTGTTTCTTCATGCAGCAGAAAACCAGAATATACCGCGCCTGTTTTCCTGGATCAGGCCCCGGATGGCAGTGTTTTAAGAGCCGGTGTGGTCGGCTGTGGCGGCCGGGGAACCGGAGCTGCCATAAACTTTCTTAATGCAGGACCAAACCTGGAGATAGTTGCCCTTGGCGATGCCTTTCAGCACAGACTTGACCGGTGCCGGAATGAACTCCGTGAAAAGAAAGACGTTGAAGTGCCTGATGAAAACTGTTTTGTCGGTTTTGATGCCTATAAGAATGTTATTGATTCCGATATCGATATTGTTATTTTATGTGAACCGCCACATTTCCGTCCCATCAGTTTTGAATATGCGGTGCAGGCACGCAAGCACATCTTTGCCGAAAAACCTGTGGGAGTTGATCCTGTCGGGGTACGTTCCTTCATGGCAGCAGGCAAAATGGCAGAATCAGCCGGGCTGAATGTTGTTGTCGGGACACAAAGAAGACATCAGAGGGACTATGTGAAAACCTTTGAGATGATCAAAAACGGGGAGATAGGTGACCTTATATCTGCCAATTGCTACTGGAACCAGTCCAAGCTTTGGCATGTGAACAGGCAGGAGGGATGGACTGATATGGAAGCTATGATCAGGGACTGGGTAAACTGGACCTGGCTGTCGGGCGATCATATTGTTGAGCAGCATGTACATAATATTGATGTTGTCAACTGGTTCTTTGAAAAGCATCCTGTTAAGGCTGTTGGTTTCGGAGGAAGGCACAGAAGACCTACAGGTGACCAGTACGATTTTTTTAGTGTTGATTTTACTTTTGACGATAACCGCCATATGCATTCCATGTGTCGCCAGATAGACGGATGTGTTAATAATGTTTCCGAACTGATATTTGGTACCAAAGGATACAGTAATGCACAGAACAAGATATGGGATTATGACGGGAACCTGCTTTGGGAATATCAATATCCTCTGGGCGATGACGGTGAACCTACGAACCGGGTTGCGGTCAGTCCGTATGACCAGGAGCACATAGACCTTGTTGCGGCGATCCGTAACGGCGAATATATAAATGAAAGCCAAAATGTGGCTCAATCTGTTATGACTGCAATGATGGGACGGATATCGGCTTATACAGGAAGGGAAGTTACCTGGGAAGAAATTATGGACTCAAGCTTGAAACTGGGGCCGGATGAATATGAATGGGGACCGGTTGATATACCCGCAGTGCCACCTACACCGGGTACAGCACCAGCATAACTCCCTCATATACAAAATAAAAATCCCGCTTTCTTTTTGGCGGGATTTTTATTTTTATATCTTCATGCTAATCTGCCATCAAATTATTGCAATCCTTTAATGATATCCAGCACTCAGAATAACCGAAACGGGGAAAAAACATGCTAACGTTCATTATTCCGCATGAAGGGCAGATATGAGTTGCTAATTATATTCTCAGTTATTCCGCATTAGAGATACCGCAACCGGTTCTTTTTTAGCTTCCACCTCCCTGAATACTCTCATGAAATTGCCGGCCCATATTTTTTCGATGTCGCTTTTGCTGTATCCGCGGCGGACAAGTTCCAGGGTTATATTACCAATTTCTGAGGCATCACTGCAATCATACAGCGATCCGCCACCGTCAAAGTCTGTACCTATGCCAACATGTTCTATTCCTATCAGATTTACTATATGGTCTATATGATTAACCAGATCTGCCACTGAAGCAAGCTTGCGTGGATGTTTTTTATTAACATCATCCCATGCTTCACGTGCCTCTTCCATCTCATGATCTGTGAGTCCTGTAAAGTTATTGTAGCGTTCTCTTACTTCCTTAACTGCAGCATCTCTTTCAGGATCGGGTGCCGGAGTTTTTACATATGCGCTGAGGATACATACCTGAATGACTCCGCCGTTTTTCTTTAATGCCAAAAGCATATCATCATCAAAATTTCGGGGATTATCGCATATGGCACGGGCATTGGAGTGGGAGGCAATTACAGGTGTATTGCTGATTTCAATAACATCATAAAAGGCATCATCAGAGATGTGGCTAACATCAATCATCATCCCGGTTTTATTCATCCTGCTGACCACTTCCCTGCCAAAGTCCGAAAGTCCCCCATGTTCAGGCCCTTCGGGATCGGTTGATGAGTCGCATATGTCATTATTCCTGGTATGACATAAGGTAATATATCTTGCTCCAAGATCATGGTATTTATCAATAAGGGAAAGATCCCGACCTATTGGATAACCATTCTCCAGCCCAATATAAATTGCCAGTCTGCCGTTATCCCTTAGTCTGTATGCGTCATCGGGAGTAAGTGCAAGACCTGCTGTTCCGGGATGTTTTTCAATGGATTTGTGAATGAGATCAAAAATATGAAAAGCTCTTTCCTTTACTCGCAGGTTTGCTTCATCATTTCTTTCACCTTGTCCGATAAATACGGCAAAAAAGGCGGCATCAAGACCTCCTTCCTGCATCCGGGGATAGTCCACCTGGCCCCCTCCTTGAAGTGGATCGTTCTTTTTTCCGATATCAAAATCATCTCTGTCGAGCATCAGAGGAGTATCTGTGTGGCTGTCAAGGGTTAAAACTTCCTTGTGTATTTCGTTGGCTTTTTCAATGATATCTTTGTCCGGTCTGCCAGTAAATCCTGTTATTATTAAACCGAACAGTATTAAAGTGAACAGGTTATGTAAATGATGCATCTGATGAAGTTTATGGGGTTAAAAGGGACTAAAATACCAATTATTTCTACTGTAAAAAACAGAAGTCAATAATTTATTAAGAAAAAACAAAATTTTGACTTACAGAAGGGGACGCTTCGCTTTAAAATTTAATTTTTTTCATCCGTCTGCATGTAATTAATGTGCCGGCAAAATAAATTAAAGATCTGTTGTTTAATTAGGGCTTAAATATTAAGCAGGGAAATGTATTTTGTTTAACTTTATGACTGCTTAATAATTTTATAGCCTGTCGTTGATTTGTTTTAAAATGCCGGGTTTAATGGATTAAATGGTACCTGACTTAAATTTCTTATAATGGCAATCATATCTTATACGAATGCTGAACAACAGGGAGAAGAGCTTTGCGGCGGAAATATATACGTTAAAAAGCCAATCGGATTACCTGAAGATGAAGGCTTGCTAAAGTCATACTCCAACCTGTTTTATTGGGCTCATATCCGCACGGATATGGGTGGTGAAATTAATGACCAGTCTTTTAAAGGTTTTGATATACTTACCTTCGTGCTCCATGGTGAAATTGAATATTATGACAGCATATACCAGGGATGGCGAAAATTAAATAAGGGGGATATGCAGGTTGTTAAATCCGGAAGTGGCTTTATCCGGTCGGAACGTTTTATGCCCGGTACTTCGCTCTTAAGGATATGGGTTGATCCAAACCTTGACATTTCACTAAAACAACATGCCTCCAGTAGAGATTATGCATCAGATTTGTTCCCGGTCGATTCTCTGGAAGGAATAAGTACCAAATTATATTTAGAACCTGGTTCTGCGGCTGAAATTGAGAATAGCCGGTTGACTGTCAAAGAGATTGATCTTTCGGAAGGTCAGCATCTTTATACCCCCGGGACCGATCTTTTTGTTTCCGGTTTTGTTCTGGAGGGTGAGCTGAAAATAAAAAATTTTACTCTCCGGCCTCTGGATTTTTTTATAGCAAAAGAAGAGGCGGCACTTCAGATCGAAGTGCTGAACGATTGCCGTATTTTTGTAGTTGAGTCACCTGTTGATCCTGGTTATCCGACATATGCCGGTAGATTTGTGATGTAATGGATTTTAGAGCTCGTCTGCCTGATCATGTTAAAATATTATATTTACGGATCCGTTAAGAAACCATGCTAATCTCTCTTGAAAAGAAATCCTGGCAATGGATCCTGTTGATATTCCTCGCATTTATATGGGGTGCATCATTTATATTGATGAAAAAGGGCTTGCAATCTTTTACTAACATGCAGGTTGGCGCCATGAGAATATTTTTTTCCTTTATCTTCTTTTTACCTTTGATATACCGGAATATACGAAAGATTAACCGGTCAAATCTCCAGTCACTGCTGATTGTAGGATTTGTTGGCAATTCACTGCCAGCAGTTCTCTTTGCTACAGCCCAAACAGGTATTGGTAGTGCCCTGGCCGGCATCCTCAACTCCCTTACACCCATTTTTACGCTCCTCGTTGGAATTACCCTGTACTCCAATAAGGTGAGATGGTTAAGCATTGCCGGCCTGTTACTTGGAATGACCGGTGCTCTGGGCTTAATAATGAGTTCGAATAATCTGAATATTGAAGGTTCCAATAACTGGTATGGGGTATTTGCGGTAATAGCAACTATGTGTTATGGAGTAAATGTCAATGAAATAAAATTCAGACTGAAAGATCTGGACGGAGTAGCAATAGCTTCGCTGGGTTTTTTTTTCCCTGGACCATTTGCCGGACTTTACCTCTTAATGACCGATTATTCGGCAGCTACATCTTCACCGGATGTTTATATCAGTCTGCTTGCCGTTACCGGACTTGCTTTCTTTTCCAGTTTTATTGCCATTATCGTTATGAACATACTGATCAAATATACTACCACTCTTTTTGCCGCTTCGGTAACATATATAATTCCCATTTTTGCCGTAACCTGGGGTATTATGGATGGGGAGAGGTTCCTTCCTCTGCAGGTTTTCTGGGCTTTTGTCATCCTTGCAGGAGTTTATCTTGTTAACAGAAAGAAGAGAAATGCCGGAATCTGCACAAATAAATCCCCTGTTCCACTCCAAAAAACTGAAAAAAATCAGATATGACCAACAGAATAAGATGGACGCTGACTATTTCTGGAGGGATACTGGCCGGCATTCCCTGGTGGGGGGCTTACTGGCCGTTTCTCCTGATATGTTTTGTCCCGCTTTTACTTGTTGAAGATGATCTGAGAAATAATGGAGAAGGAAGCCTGTCCATTTTGCCTTTTTCATTTGTTTTTTTCCTGGTATGGAATATTATTGTTGCCTGGTGGATGGCCAGGATCCATTTGGTGGGCGGAATAAGTGTTATTATCATTAATGCTGCATTAATGAGCCTTGTTTTTTTACTGTATGCTGTAATAAAAAAAAATACCGGCAGGGGTGTGGTCATATTTATTATATTGTGGACAGCATTTGAATATCTGCATCACCGGGGTGATCTTTCCTGGCCTTGGCTCAGTCTTGGCAATGGACTTGCCGGTGATGTCAGGATAATTCAGTGGTATGAATTTACCGGAATGCCTGGCGGTTCTGTCTGGGTTTTGATTTCTAACGGCTTTATATATGCACTTATCCGCCGATATCTGGACAACCTGTCCTCACCTGGTCTGCATATGCATATTGCATTATTGACCGGAATATTGGTTTTCCCTCCTGCTGTTTCCCTGTATGTTTTCAATTCTTATGAGGACCTTGATGATAAGGCAAAATTCCTGATCGTTCAGCCCATGGTGGATCCCTATGGAGATAAATTCTCCGGTAAGTCAAATTCACAGAAGCTTGATCAGATTCTTAATATGGCAGAAAGGAACATTGAAGAGGAAGTTGATTTTATTATAACTCCTGAGACTTCAGTTGACAGCATATGGGTAAACCATCCCGGTGACAGTCTCATATCGCAGATAAAAGAATTTACTGCGCGGCATCCGGGCGCTGTTCTGGTAATGGGAGCAACCTCTTTCAGTTATGTTGACCGTTCGGAAAATGCTGTTACTGCCAGAATGGATGACCGGGGAGCCTATTTTGAAGTCCGTAATTCTGCGCTCTATTTTGCATCTGGAAGTTATTTGGGAGCATACCATAAACACTATCTGGCCAACGGTGTTGAACAGATACCGTTTCAAAGGTATATCCGGTTTATGGAAAGGTTTTCCGTTGATCTGGGTGGAGTCTCAGGCAGTTTGAAACCGGGAGAGGGTCCAGAAGTATTCCGGTCTCCGCTCAAAGATAATCTGATAATCGGAACCCTTATATGCTTTGAGTCCTCTTACGGAGAGTATGCTGCTTCCATGGCAGAGGAGGGTGCCGAAATTATTATTGTTATTAGTAATGATGGATGGTTTAAAAATACCGGGGCTTACATGCAGCATTAGCGCCTGTCCCTGATTCGTGCCGTGGAAACTCGCCGGGATATTGTTCGTGCCGCAAATACTGGAATATCATCTCATTTTTCAGGACGGGGAGAGATAATAGTAAAAACCTGGTGGTGGGAGTATAGTTCAATCAGGGTTCCTACTTCAAGGAATAATAGAAAAACCCTTTATTCCCGTTCGGGTAATTGTTATGGTCGTACCGCAGTTTTTTT
>CAZFOO010000134.1:0-9731 GCA_964520585.1 uncultured Bacteroidales bacterium | reverse complement strand
AATGGGCATTACGCGCCAATCAGTTATTAAAGTGTGGATAGCAGAAAAACTCAAAAAAGCTGAAGTATAGATTTGGCAATCGGCTAAATCACCTGTAAACGGGAAACCGGGTTTTGCCGAACTTTATTTCACCTGCCATGCCGGCACCCGGGTGCAGTCCGTTTCCGCGAAAGCGGTATTAACAAATTCTCCGGAGTGTTAAAATGTATGGAATGCGTTGGCCTATTCCGTTAACTCCCCCGAGGAACAGGCGGGCTTCAAATTAATTACCTCAAACTCTACTCCTTTTTCACTGGTGTTAGAGTCTCTTTCCAATAGCATCCTGGTTGTTTCGCAGGGTAAAAATAAATTCTAATCAACATGCATTATATTACACATTATAACTATATTTGTGCAATTTAATTCACAATATGAAAAAAAGAAACATGGTTTTACTACCAAAACCGGCAAAAAATTGCCATTAAATATGGCTTATCAAAAAGAGAACAGGATTTAATGTCGGCTGCTTTTGAGCATCGGTAAAACAGGTTGGACCTACCCCTTAAATCTTGTCGTCGAAAAAACTAAAAATCCACAATTACCGAAATAATATCATCTATAGTTTTAAATCCTTTGTCAGCCGTTATTAGCGGAATACTAAGATAATGGGCAGTGGCAGCAATTATGGCATCAGGTAATTTAAGGGTACTGGTTTTTCGAATGTTAATGGCAGTATCTTTTATACTTCTATTAATATCAATAATCTTACAATTACCTAAAAATCTATTGATAGTCTGAATTTCTCCTGAAGTATGGCCATCAAAAGAGAGTAATTCCATCTCTGTTATAAAGGAAACCCACAAATCCCTTTCGTAAAGTAACTCATATGCTCTTTCATTACCTTTAAAAAGGTAGATAAGGATATTGGTATCGACTAAGAGGCTATTCCCACTCATCCCTCATATTTCTCTGATATTGCAATGGATCAATATGCTGAAATTGAACTTTCCCCATGTACTTCCGCAGGTTGAATTTGGATTTATTTGCTTTAATCCTCTCAATCTCACTGTCAACCTGTGATCGGCTTACAGATTTTTTCACTTCGATTATTTTCCCCATGACGCTGTTGTTTATACAAATATAGTAAACATAAGACTAAATGAATAAGCTTTTTATTGCTTATCATATAAAAAACAATTTGTTTTTCGTTGTAAGAGCCCGGATTTTCAAATTTTTTAACTGCCTGAATAAGTAGGATAGTAATATTCACTTACAGAACATAATATCGATTTTTATGAAGTTCAAAAATTATGGGAAGATCCGCTGCGGATTGAGATCCCGGCCAAATATGTAGAAGAACAAAGAATTCTGGTCATTGCGAAATTTAATAACTTTCATCTCCATTTTTACTTGTAAGTAAGCATAAGGCTATAGAAAAGCCATGCCGGCACCCGGGTGCAGTCCGTTTCCGCGAAAGCGGTATTAACAAATTCTCCGGAGTGTTAAAATGTATGGAATGCGTTGGCCTATTCCGTTAACTCCCCCGAGGAACAGGCGGGCTTCAAATTAATTACCTCAAACTCTACTCCTTTTTCACTGGTGTTAGAGTCTCTTTCCAATAGCATCCTGGTTGTTTCGCAGGGTAAAAATAAATTCTAATCAACATGCATTATATTACACATTATAACTATATTTGTGCAATTTAATTCACAATATGAAAAAAAGAAACACGGTTTTACTACCAAAACCGGCAAAAGCTATGGCAATGTTAGGCGAAAATATAAAACTGGCCAGACTTCGTCGTAAATTAACAGCAGAACAGGTTGCTGAGCGTGCAGGCATCAGTCGCCGGACATTGGTTTCGGTTGAAAAAGGTCTGCCCAGCGTGGCAATGGGAATTTATGTTCAGGTGCTTTTTGTTTTGGGTTTGTCCGATGATATTACAAAAGTGGCCAGTGATGATAAACTGGGAAGAAAACTTCAGGACAGCAAATTGATGGGGACAAAACATAAATAGATCGCAAAAATTGGTTTATGGCTTCAAAGAAAATATATGTTTATGCTGATTGGTTCGGATTAAACGGTCCTTCTTTTATCGGAATTTTGCGGGGGGAATCAATTCGCGGAAATGAAGTTTTTTCTTTTGAATATGATGATAACTGGCTTCATTCGGATCAGCTTTTTATATTGGATCCCGATTTGAACTACTACTCCGGTCCACAATATCTGACGGAAGATAAGCCGAATTTTGGAGTGTTTCTGGATTCATCTCCCGACCGGTGGGGACGTGTTTTAATGCGCAGACGTGAAGCTTTGTTGGCAAGAATGGATAACAGGCCGCAAAAAAACCTGATGCAATCCGACTTCTTACTTGGCGTTTATGATGAACATCGAATGGGTGCTTTGCGGTTTAAAGAGTCGCCGGATGGACCATTTCTCAATGATAACCGGGAGATGGCTGCACCCCCCTGGACATCGCTAAGGGATTTGGAATATGCCAGTCTCCAATTGGAAAATGATGATTCTGTGGAAGATCCCGATTACCTGAAATGGCTCAATTTATTAACCGCACCAGGATCGTCACTGGGTGGTGCAAGGCCTAAAGCGAGTGTAATGGATAAGAACAAACACTTGTGGATTGCAAAATTCCCAAGCCGGAACGACGATGTTGATGTTGGCGGATGGGAGATGGTAGTTCATGACCTCGCTGTGGCTTCGGGAATAAAAATGCCTGAAGCAACGGTGCAAAAATTTTCTGAGGACCAATATACTTATATTTCCAAACGGTTTGACCGCCAACCAGGTAACCAACGTATCCATTTTGCATCGGCAATGACAATGTTGGGCCGTAAGGACGGTGACAACTATAGTTCAGGCCCAAGCTACCTTGATATAGCAGGCTTTATTATGCAGTCCGGAGATAAAAATCAGGTAAAAGAAGATTTAGAAGAATTATGGAAACGAATCGTTTTTAATATCTGTGTAAAAAATACAGATGATCACTTAAGAAATCATGGCTTTTTGTTGGGAGAAAATGGCTGGAAATTGTCTCCGGCGTTTGATATAAACCCTGTGCCGACAGGCACCGGCCTTACATTAAATATTACCGATGAAGATAATTCCCTGGATTTAAAATTACCTATGGAAATCGCTGAATTATTTCGTTTGGAGACGGCTATAGCAAAAGAAACAATTAATAATGTCAAAAAAATTATAAAAAACTGGCAAAAAATTGCCATTAAATATGGCTTATCAAAAAGAGAACAGGATTTAATGTCGGCTGCTTTTGAGCATCAGTAAAACAGATTGGACCTACCCCTTAAATCTTGTCCGTTTAAAACAGGACTGACTGTCCGCTTTCAGCGGGATTGACTGTCCGAAATCACAGGAATATGCAGCGGAGAAGGCTTTGTTGCATTTGAGTCAAAAACAAAGCTGATTAACCATTATGTAAAAACATTAGGTGCATACCATTTTGGTGGACATTTAATGGTAATTGATACCATTGCTGCAAAAAAATTAGTTGATAGATATTATAAACCTAAATAATATGGGATTTATTAAAGAACCAGAAGGAGTAGATTTTGTAATTCAAAGCAAACCTCTGACTGAGAAACAGGAAAAAGAACTTAGTGATTTTATCGCTAAGAGAAAGCGTGAGATTAAAAAGAAATCTGAAAAAGGCACATACACTCGAACCGATATATAAATCGGTGACCGGTTGTTTGGGTTGTTTCCGCCTTTTTTCGCAGAACCGATTTTACAAATAGCACAGTCCATATTATAATATTTTTCTGGTCAAAGTCATATCGAATTTGCCCGGGAGAAAGTTATAAGTTTCTGTCGAAAGGCATATTTGGGTACCGTCAACCTGAACTTTTATGCGGGTAGGATAGTTTTTTAGTGCATTTGGCGGATAGCGCTGGTTTCAGGGCTGCCAATACATGACAAAAAGTTCTCACAAATGGCTTTAAGAAAGCTTGAAAATTTGCTTCAGTTCGGCAGCGGAGAGGTCGCCTACCCACTTTTCGCCAGCGGTGACTGTTAGTTTGGCGAGCTCTTTTTTATTCTCAATCATGGCCGAGATCTTTTCCTCGAAAGTGCCCCTTGTAATCAGGCGGTAAACCATAACATTTTTCTTCTGGCCAATACGGTATGCCCTGTCGGTGGCCTGCGATTCCACCGCCGGATTCCACCACAGGTCGTAATGTATGACATGGGAGGCTGCCGTAAGGTTGAGCCCGGTTCCCCCGGCCTTGATGGATAGGATAAATATCTTCTTCTGCTTGTTGTTCTGGAACTGTTCCACCATCTCATCCCGGTTCTTTCTGGAGGTTCCGCCGTGAAGGAACATTGGTTCAATGTCAAACTTCGACCTGATCATCTTCTGAAGGAGTTCTCCCATCTCCCTGAACTGTGTAAACACCAGCGCCTTCTCGTCATTTTCTATTATATTTTCCAGAAGGTCTAAAAATATACCAGCCTTCCCCGAAAGCTCTGGCGAGCTGTCCTCCTTCTTAAGATACTGGGATGGATGGTTGCATATCTGCTTCAGTGCCATTATCAGGGTAAGGACAAGCCCTTTGCGCTGTATGCTTGCTTCCTTTTCCGTAACATCAACATTTTCTATCTGCTCCATAAGGTTATTTAGTACATTCTGATATATTGCCGCCTGCTCCTTAACGAGCGATGCATAGTAGTCGTTTTCCACCTTTTCGGGAAGGTCGGTTATTATGGTTTTATCGCTCTTTAACCGCCGCAGGATGAACGGGCCGGTAATCTTCAGGAATTTATCAAGCCTTTTCCGGTTTCTGTTTACCTCTATTGGCACGGCATAATCGGTGGTGAAACTCTTGATGTTGCCAAGGTATCCTTTAATTGTAAAATCGAATATGCTCCAGTATTCCGACAGCCTGTTCTCGACCGGTGTTCCGCTCATCGCTATGCGTATGTCTGCCTTCAGCTTTTTTACGGCTTTGGTCTGCGCTGTCGCGGAATTTTTTATGTTCTGTGCCTCATCAATAACAACTGCTTTCCAGTGGTGTAAGGCCAGTTCCTGATTGTCGCTCCTGGCTATTCCATAACTTGTTATTACCAGATCGGCCGAGGTGTCGAGAATGCGGTTTGGTCCGTGATAAATGGAGAAGGTCAGTGAGGGAGCAAATTTTTCTATCTCTTTCCTCCAGTTGGTAAGGAGGGTTGTGGGCACTATCACCAGCGCCTTATGTTTTTCAAGGCTCCCCTCGTTCCTGAGTTTCATCAGCAGGGCTATTACCTGGAGGGTTTTGCCCAGCCCCATGTCATCGGCTATTATGCTGCCGAAGCCCAGCTGTGCATTTTTCACCAGCCAGTCATATCCCCTCTTCTGGTAAGGACGCAGGTCTGCCATGATCCCATGGGCGAGTTCAATATCCCTCACCTGCATCAGCGAATCTATCAGCAGCCTTGTTTCCTTATCGATGCTGATTACCGCATCGTTTAGTTCGCCAGTAATGGCAGCCTGTAACAGCTTGTTGCGGTCGAGCTTTTCCTGCCTGGCAAAGCTTTCCATTAATGTTTTCAGGTCTGCAGGATTCAGATAGACATACTGCTGCTTGATCTTTACTATTCCCGAAAGGCCTTTCACCAGACTCAGAAATTCTTCTTTGTCGACTATGGTGTCTCCTATCGCCACCTTCCAACGGAATTCAAGGATCTTGTCGAGGTTCAGGAATGATTTGGCAACAACCGATCCGTTCGATGACAATGAAACGGTGGCCCTGGGACGGGCCAGCTCTTTGAGGGCATTGGGCAGGGTGATCCTTATACCGTAAAGCCTTATTACCGGGAGAATTTTAAACAGAAGTTCGGCAAACTCTTCGGGGCCGAACACCGGAAGGGTATTGCCCGATGTGGTAATTGCCTCTTCAAGGGCAGGGAATGAATGGGAAATGAGCTCGAGGGTCCTCAGTATTTCCACCCTTGAATTAATAAACGCCGGCTCATTCATTATGACGGCGAGAGGTACCGGCTCCTTCAACGGTTCACGGCTGTTTTCGACGAGGATGTTCATGCCGAAGAAGCCCTTTTTCTCATTTTCATGGATCTCCAATACGGGCCTGTACCTGTGCTGTGACAGGTATAGCTTGTCAATCCACCTCTGGATGGTAAAGGGAACCTCGGTTTCACCCGGCTTATCGAACGGGTATGAATATTCACTGATGAACATTCGCGAAACGGGTGAATATTCAAGTTGAACATCATAACTTGTGCTGCTGATATACTGTCTGATAAAAATTGATACCAGGTTTTTCACCTGATCTTCCGGGCTCAGCTCCATCATTCCGGCTCCTGTTACTGTAAGCGGGGGACAGGCTTTTACAAGCTTGTCAAAAATTTGTCTTACTTTCTCATTGACAAGGGCAGGAAGCCATCGTATGGTATAGTATCCATCGGCAAGGCTTACGATCTGGGGTATAAAGGCCGATTTTTCGGCAAGTTTCTGCGCGAAAAGCCTTACATAGTTCATCAGCATCAGCCGGGGTGACAATCTGCCAAAATACCTGGAGGGGATTGCTGAGAGAAAATAAAGCATATCGGCTGGTTTCTCATAGGATATGCTCCTCTCCTTCTTATCCATAATGTACTCAGAGAAAAACAATTCATTGGAGAGAATCAGCCTTGCATCTGAAAAAATCTCAAAGTTGATTTCGTATTCATTCTCCCTGGTCTCAAGGGTTGTTTCCTTTGCTATTTTCTTAGAGGTTTTTTTGTATATCTTCTCCAATACAACCCTGAAATCGGAATTGTAGAAAAGGGGCGAGGGTGATAACAGGGCAAACAGGTCGTCCCTTATATCTTCAATTTCCGAAAAATCTATTGTATCCAATAGTGCCAGGTCGAAATCATATTCTTCATATGGCTCGTCCTTTACAGGCATATGAGATATCCGGTGAATTGTTACCTTATCGGTGACGGCAGCCATGCCTTCCTTGTTCAATTCGGCAACGATATCATAATCATGCAGCTTAAATACAAGAAAAGGATTCCTGTCAATTTCGCTGGCAACCACATTTATAACGGCAGCCAGGTGCTTGCATGGCACTGCCCAGTCCGGACAGGAGCACTTCATTTCAAAATCGCTCCACCTCTTTGGAAATATTTCTATATTGAACCTGTCGGCTATTGAATTCAGGTGGGGCGGCAGCTCCCTGTTAAGGAGCTTTGACAGCAAAAGCGGGTTATCCGTTATTGCGCCGGTGAGTGCTCTTTTCTCTGAACCGGCAAACCCGGGAACCTTGATTTTAACCTTATAGGGAGCGGAACGGCTTCCCGTCACCTTTGCAACGATGGTGTTGCCTTTTATGTTAATCTCCCTTACCGCACCTTTGTTTGCATAGCTTCTCCCGCGGGGCAGGCGGTTGGAGTAATCAATATCGGAAAGGGCATTAAGCCACTGGTTTCCCCACCATGTCTGGCCGTACTTCTGCATGATATGAAAATTTTTATGCTAAAATAATCGATTTTTATTTACCTCTGCATTAGTTTACTGATTTCTATACATGCTAACCGTTGAAACCCCCCATGCTGTGTTGTAAAAAAAACGGGCATTGCGTGCCAATCCGGAAACCTTAACAACCCGCTGTTTGCCAATAATCCGGTTCTGATCGATCACAATTCCGGAAATTTCAAATAAAGTTATAAATGTCGATACTATTCGACAATAATTAATTATATTTGTCGAATCAAAACGACATAAAATGGATATATTATTTGAGTTTCAGGAGAACATTTTACGTAAAGTTAAAAATGATTTTAGACGATATCTGCATGAGAAGATAAACTGGAATCAAAGAATGATTGCAATTAAAGGTCCTCGTGGGGCAGGGAAAACCACATTAATGTTGCAATATTTAAAATATGATTTGGGATTACCTGATATAGCCTTATATATCACTGCCGATCATACCTGGTTTTATAATCATACATTGCTCGACACCGCAAATGATTGGTATAAACAAGGAGGAAAAATTCTGATAATTGATGAAGTCCACAAATATAAAAACTGGTCGGTTGAATTGAAAAATATATATGATGGGCTACCTGATTTGAAAATCATTTTTTCAGCCTCTTCGGCTTTGGATATCTACCGGGGCCAGGCTGATTTAAGCAGAAGAGTTGTAAGTTATAAGCTGGCAGGTTTATCATTTAGAGAGTATTTGCAATTCTCTTACAATCTTAATTTTGATATGGTAACTATTAATGATATTTATACCAATCATCGGAATCTTAGTCGGGCAATAATCGAGAAGATAAGACCTTTACCGGCATTCCGGAAATATACAGAAGTGGGTTACCTGCCTTTTTTTATTGAGGGAGAAGATACCTATCTGTTAAAACTTAATCAAATAATAAATACAATTGTAGATACAGACCTGGCTTATATTGCCGCATATAATTCAGGTACCGCCAATAAGGTGAAGAAGTTATTGGCTGTAATCGCAGAATCAGTACCCTTTAAACCAAATATTGCTGCTCTGGCCAGAAAGCTGGATCTAAGTCGGGATAGCGTTTATCAGTACATTTACCAGCTTAATGATGCCCGGCTACTAAACACTTTGAGTTCCGAAGGAAAAGGTGTTTCTACATTGCAAAAACCTGATAAAATATATCTGGAAAATACGAATCTTGCACATGTTTTGACACATAAGCCGGATATTGGTAATATTCGTGAAACATTTGTATTTAACCAATTATATAACGCAGGGTTTAAAGTAAGCTCTCCCGAAGCTGGTGACTTTTTGTTCGAAGAATATACATTAGAGATTGGTGGAAAAAATAAAACCACATCAAAAGTGAAACATTTGGATAATTACCTGGTTGTAGCGGATGATATTGAAATTGGGATGGGAAATAAAGCTCCCATTTGGTTGTTTGGATTTTTGTATTAGGACAAGAGTAAGTATTGCCCTATCACTGATGGGAATGATTGTCTTAAAACCCTATTTCTTGGACATTTTTAATAAAAAGGTTTAGGACGTTTTTATTCAGGCATGCATCAGCGCCGGACCTGTTTTCAATAGATCCGATATGGGTCTTCGGCTGCATGAAGGTTTTGGTTGCTCTGTATCTGCAAGAGATGAGCAAAATCAGGGATCAACAAAGGTCTCTTTTATTATCAATAAGCTCCGCAATACTTAATGGTTAATTACATATCTTCCAATGAGAGGAAACAGGTTTCAACGTCATATTTTCCCATGACTTTGTGTTTGAGATGTTCCACTTTAGCTGCAAATAAACCGGGTTTAAAGTTTTTCTTCTGGCGCTTTACCTCAGCTGCAAGAGCCTGATTTTTTTCCAGCTTTAATGCAACTATACCTATTTCATTTTGCTGATTCTTAGGTTCCCACCAGGAGCCAATTTCCCTGAACCGGAAAGTTTCAGCAAATTTCTGCTTAAAATAGCGCTCCAGCATTTTGCCGGAATAAGTCGGATAGTCAGCTTTTATAATATCTCGCAGGCCTTTGAAATTTTTTATTTCAATTAATGACCGGTGACGGTCAAAATAATTAAACCAAAAACGGATGAAATTATCCTCTATTTCATAGCGGACAGCCTGCGTTCCCTCTTTTGAGAAAACAGGCCTCTGGCGAACAATGATCTTGTAATCTTCGATTAGTATTTTCATTTGACCGCCAATACATTTGTTGCCCAGGTCTGATTCGCACCAGGTCTCTGTTTTACTTCTTCCTCAAATCGCGCTTAAAATAAAC
>CAZFOO010000133.1:0-9806 GCA_964520585.1 uncultured Bacteroidales bacterium | reverse complement strand
ATGCGGGTAGCGGTGGACTGGTGGTTGAGTCGGATGGCAGTGCCACAGGATCTGTGATACAGAGCAGCTCAGGGGTTCAGGCTACTGTACAGCGCTATAATAATGTTCAGGGATGGCATATCGTCGCTCCGCCTGTTGGAGGTGAAGCGATATTTGATTTTATAAATAATGTTTCTAATAATATTCCCACGAACCCCGACAACGAATATGCGATGACTCACTATGTAGAGGATCTTGGTGCCGGTGCCGGGGGATGGGGTTCATATTACAATAGCTCAACAAGCGGCAATCTGATGCCGGGCAAAGGGTACCTGCTGGCAATAAATACAGGATACTCTGCTTATTTTACTGGTGAACTGCCTTATTCCGGGAAAACGGTTTCAATTACCCGGGGTGCCAACGGATGGAATGCAATAGGGAATCCCTTTTCTTCTGCAATGGGCGTTACCTCTGATGCAGCTTCTTCAGAAAACTTCCTTGGCGTAAATGCCGGCGAGCTTGATTCTGATTTTGCTGCTTTGTATATTTATGATCCGGATGGTAAGGACTATAAGATAATTAATAATACAGAAAATACTTCTGGTTTAACGGATGGTTATATCCAGACCGGACAAGGTTTTTTGGTGAAATCAAAAACCGGTGGAGGATCAATTAATTTTACCACAAGTATGAGGGATCATTTCTCTTCTGCACCATTTAAGTCGGCATCCACTAACTGGTCAAAAATACGGCTGAAGGTGTCGGATGATAATAAGGAATCCACCATCCTGCTTGCTTTTAACAGCAATATGACCAATGGCCTTGATGTGACCTATGATGCCGGACAATATGGAGCCGATCCGGGATTCCGGCTTTACTCCAGGCTGGTTGAAGAGGGTAATGAAGTAGATTTTGCAATACAGGCTCTGCCCGATTATGAGATGGAAGATATGATCATCCCTGTCGGATTTGATTTTGCTGAAGGCGGTGAGGTGGTGTTCTCTGTTGAAGAGTTAAGCATGCCTGCAGGGGCTTCGGCTGTGTTAGAGGACAGGCATCTGGAGGTTTTTACCGATCTGGGAAAAACCGATTACATTGTTACTCTTGATGAAAACAGTTCTGGCACTGGAAGATTTTTTGTGCATACTGATATCACGATAACAAATGCAGAAGATATTCCAGGCGGACAGGGAGAACAGCTTGAGATATATTCTTATGGAAAGGAGATCTTTATATTGGGAGAGGTTGGGCATAACAATTATGCAACACTTTTTGATCTTCTTGGAAGACAGGTAAAAACGGTGAAGCTTGAAAACGTGGACAGGAACAGCTTCAGGGTTGATGAACTTGGAAAGGGAATTTACCTGGTCAGGGTTTCAGGTGAAGGCGCCAAAGGGGCAAAAAGGGTGTTTATTGAATAACAGTATTTTAAGGATCAAAAAAAATGTTATAAATTTGCAAGGATTTTGAATTTAACGGAACATTATATAAGGTTATTCGTATTCAGTAGTATAATGCCTGAACTGTATTTGTGTTATATACAGATTATTGTAAGGGAATATGTTTAGTAATACTTGTAAACTCCTGCTCGTAGGGCGCGATCATGCCCCCGAGGGGGTTTTACCGAGAGGCTCGCATAATTAAATAATTGCAGCACGAAACAAAAAACGGCGCGTTGCAATAATCGGAGTTAAGGCCAGCTCCGCCAGTGATGAATATACTGATTGTAGTAAATTTTTTACTGAAAACTATCAGAAAGATGGGAAAAAGAAATAAAGAGTGTGATTCCCCGGGTAAAGGGGACAATAAGATATCCCGTAAGGAGGCTATTAAAAAGGCCGGGTATGCCGCATTTTCGGCAACCACCATGATGCTTTTACTGAATAATCCGGCTAAAGTGCATGCCGCTTCTACGGATAATAATAATCAAGGTGCTGACCCAGGCAACTTTGATGATGATGGCTTTGAATGGTAATAATGGTTATTTATAGGGTTCAATTTTATTATAATTAAAGGGGATGCAGGCATTCCCTTTTTTATTACAAAAAAAGGAATTACCGAATCTATGCCTTGGTTGACCTAAGAAGGAGGTTGTTTACTATCAGTATTTTGATGAAACCAGTCAGGGGTTTTAACCAAAATTGTAAGAATCTTTTTAGATCTTGTTTTGGTTTGTTAATTATAATCCTCCGGGGGTTTTGAAATAAAAGTCCACATTTTACTTTTCGTATATTTTGTTGTAAAAACCTTTGAAACCTTCATCCTTTGGTCACGGAAATCTGGTGGCTGGACTTTGCCTGTATGTCATTTATGATTTGTGAATAGTTAGATTTTAATGAATTTTTTACTCGATTTCACCGGCAGTTATCAGCTCGTTTCGTTAAACTCATAGATGTGCAATTGACCTTAGCGGTTAAAAAATTTTCATTGTCCGTTTAGCCACAGGTTAATGCGCGGTAAGTTTTGATAGATGAATTTCCTTTATGAAGTTCAAGCAGCCTTGACAAAATCTTAAGGGTGGCGGCTGATGTTTTGACCGAATCATGCAATACCAGGATATCTCCGGGACTTATACGATTCAGGTTTACATGGTCTGCCCTGAAGCCGGGACGATAATCTGCAAACATCCTGGTCCACATTATTATTTCATATTTCTTTCTCAGTTGGTTCCACTGTCCGAAGGTTATGCGGCCGTAGGGCGGACGGAACAGGCGGGAGTCAACCACTTTGGAGGCGCGGTCTGCATCTTCGAGGTATTTCCGGGTTGAGGTGGTCCAGCCGTTGGGATGGGACCAGGAGTGGTTGCCAACGGCATGGCCGGCGGCGATGATAGAGTCGTAAATGGCAGGATATTTTTCAACATTTTGGCCAAGGCAGAAAAAAGTAGCTTTGGCATTATGTTTGGCCAGCAGCTCCAGGATACGGGGGGTGGTTCCGGGATGGGGTCCGTCATCAAAGGTAAGGTAAACGGACTGCTTTTCACCGGGAAAGGAGAAGCGGATCCCGGGGAACAGGTTATTACCGAATTTTGCAAAATGGCTTCTGCACATTGAAATAGCTTATACTTTTCGGATTAAAATTATAAACCCAAGTTTGTTATTAAAATAATATAATGCCTGCATTATCAGGTAACCATAGTGATAGTTTTAATGACTATTATTAGAAAGTGTTTGCAAACCAGGTTGTTAAGCTTTATTTACAAATTTGTGATATAATAATAGTAAATTATTATGATCCGGTTTCCAGCTTGACGAAGTTTTAAACTTATAAATAATATTGAGTTATTGAAATTTGCGAACAAATTTTTTTTTGGAAAATACCAGGGCGCTAAATTTCATAATGATGCAAATATTATGAATTGTGAGGGTGGAATAGCATTGATTCTAAGATTTGCTTATATTTATTTATCTGCTTTAGGCTCTTTACCGGCTCCGGACTTCATCTTTCCCTGAGCAGTTGCTGGTAGCTGTTAAGGCCGGCGGATAGTTCCTGTTCCAGTTCGGAATCATAACCCGTAACGACACGGAGCAGCTCTTGGTAAACTGACAGGGCAAGATCTGTTTCATGATCAACATACCGCCGGAATGATTTTTTGAGTGAGAAATAATAATTCAGCTCCTTCTTAAGCAGGTCTGCTTTTCGTCTTGCTATGACCGTGGCTTTTTCTGGCTCTCCTGCAAGGTAGTAGTTTTCAATTACCGGAACAATAAAATAGTTATATGGTACGGTTTCGTGGGGCAGTATGTCCATGGCTTTATCCAGAATAACTATTGCCGAATCCCTTTTCCCTTCATCAAGCAGGCTGCCCGATAGCCTGGCAAAACTGCTTCTGAGGTTGGATGCCAGTCTGCGATTGGTTTCATCCAGATACACCTGAGGATCGTAAACGTTACCCCATCTGAATTTTTCGGTAATATTCCTGTACATTATTTCTGTATTAATATGTCCTGTGTACCTGTCCGGTTCCTGTTTTTTTACCGGCACCAGCCTGTAGGCCATCCCCTCTGCCTGTAAATAATCTTCCAGTCCCCGATATTCCTGTGTGGGAACAGTTACTGCAAAATACACCGGCCTTTCCCAGTTATTGGAGGCTATAATGTCAAGCATTGCAAGGTTCGATTTGGTAAGGTAATTTCTGTTTACCTCCCATTCAATGAAGGGCTCGATCAAATATGCCCTTCCGGGAGAAACGGTTCTGGTATTTATTACCTGTGCGGAATCAACTGTGAGTGCAAATTTCCTTGACGGGATATAATTGACATAATCCGATTGTGAAAGCCGGATTCTCAGACTGTCGTCATTTAATGCAAAGTCAAGGGCATGTCTCAGCTCCAGGGGCCGGTCACTCCTGTCAAGCAGGTAAACAATATCGCGGGTTCCCTGTATATATTGTGCCTTAGTCATGGACAGGGGCAGGGGATCGGACTCATACACCTTCTTTTTCATCTGATCAATGTACCAGTCCGCGCCCAGGTAACTCAGGTTCACCACCCTCACATCGGTACGTATGCCTTCCACTTCCTGGGCATACCAGAGTGGGAAGGTGTCGTTATCTCCATAAGTAAACAGGATCGCATCCGGGGCACAGCTTTGAAGGTAATTCCATGCAAAATCCCTGGCTGTATACCTGTCAGAGCGATCATGATCATCCCGGTTCTGCACAGCCATTAATCCGGGTACAAATAGTAAAGGTATGACAACGGACAGGACAGGAGCCGTAATTCTGCTGAAGTATTCCTTCAGGCTGTCGTGTATGGCCAGCACTCCCAGGCCTATCCATATTGAAAATGCGTAGAAGGAGCCTGCATAGGCATAATCTCTTTCTCTTGGCTGGTAAGGGGTCTGGTTAAGGTATATCACGATGGCGATGCCTGTAAAAAAGAAAAGCAGAAATACCACCCAACTGTCCTTCTTGCTTTTCTGGAAATGGAACAGCAGGCCTGTAATTCCCAGGATCAGCGGCAGGAGGTAATACTTGTTTCTTGCCTTATTCTTTTGCAGATGCTCCGGTAATCCATACTGTGAACCGACTCTCATCTGGTCAATAAAATGTATGCCTGAGATCCAGTTCCCTTCCAGCAGTCTCCCGTGTCCCTGTATATCATTCTGTCTTCCTGCAAAATTCCACATAAAGTACCTCCCGTACATATGCCCCAGCTGGTAGCGGAAGAAGAAATTCAGGTTTTCAGCAAGGGTGGGCTTGATTATTGTGTCAGTCTCACCGCCAGATCCGGTTACTGCTATTCCTTTGCCATCAATATTCCCCCAGTCCACATAAGCTTCCATGTGAGCAGGATTGGAGGAATACATCCGTGGAAAAAAAGTTTTGAACCTGTTGTCGTAAAGGTTCTGGAAATTCCTGCGTGCCGGAACGTATTTATCTTTTTCCTGGATATATGAAGGCCTCCCTTCTCTTTCGCCGGTAACCGGGGCACTGTAATATTCGCCGTACAACAGCGGCCTGTCTCCGTACTGTTCCCTGTTAAGGTAATAGAGGAGGGAAAACATATTATCCGGACTGTTCTGGTCCATAGGCGGATCTGCCATGGAGCGGATCACTATTACCGATGCAGAAGAATAACCGATAAGGATAACCGTTATACCTAAAAATACGGTATGCAGCAGGGGTTGTCTTCTGTTGTATGTATAAACCAGTCCATAAACAAGAAGTGCAGCGATCAGGATCATAAAGGTGAGTGCTCCGCTTTTGAACGGTAATCCCATATTGTTCACAAAGAACAGTTCAAAATATGACGCCCCTGTTATCAGCCCCCGAACGATCCCGTACATAAAACCAAGAAGAAGTACAAAGGAGATTAATCCCGCACTAATGAATCCTTTTATTGTAGGTTCGTAATTCCTGAAATACCAAATATATACTATAGCCGGTATGGCAAGCAGGTTAAGCAGATGAACTCCTGTAGATAAACCCATCAGGTAAGCGATGAGTATGAGCCAACGGTTGGCGTAAGGTTTGTGGGCACTATTTTCCCATTTCAGGATTGCCCAGAAAACCACAGCGGTAAACAGGGATGAGAGTGCATATACTTCCGCTTCCACTGCAGAAAACCAGAAGGTGTCGGAAAAGGCATATGCCAGGGCTCCGGTTAATCCTGCCCCGGTGATGACGATTATGTTGGTTGTTGAATAATTTTCATTTTTAATGGTAATTTTTTTGGCAAGATGAGTGATGGTCCAGAAAAGGAACATTATGGTAAATGCACTCACCAGGGCCGACATTATATTAATGCTTAATGCAATATTAGCCGGATCACCGGCGAGAAGCGAGAAAAGCCTGCCCGTCAGCATGAAGAAAGGTGCACCGGGAGGATGACCGATTTGAAGTGTGGAGGCACTTATTATAAATTCACCGCAATCCCAGAAGCTGGTAGTGGGTTCGACAGTTGATATGTAAGTAACTGCCGCTATCAGGAAGACGATCCATCCGCCTGCAACATTTACCAGTTTATAGTTTTGCATGTTTACAGATAGAGGTTTATCTTTTTGAGAAGATCTTCCTGTTTAAATGGTTTACTTAAAAAGTCATTGCAACCATAACTTGCAGCCTTATTCCTGTCATAGTCCCCTGCATATGCGGTCTGCGCTATCACCGGAATTCCGGGCATAAATTTCTTAATCTCCCTGGTGGCTTCCAGCCCGTTCATCAGCGGCATTTTAATATCCATAAGGATCAGATCTATATGCTGACTGGATTTGCAGATATTTACGGCTTCCTTTCCGTTGCAGGCACGGATAATATTTATATTTGTATCGTTCAGAAATTCTTCAAGTAGCAGAAAGTTAAAGTCCTCGTCCTCTGCAATTAAAAGGGTTGTTAAGACGCTACTGCTGCTCCCGGCTTTGTCATCCCGTCCTGCAGGTTCCGGATTGGTTTGAGCAGGCTTCTCAGCGGGAATTGAAAAATAGAATTCCGATCCTTTGCCAGGTGCGGAATCCAGCCATATTTTACCTCCCAGAAGATCAAGATAGGCTTTCGCAATAGACAATCCCAGACCCGATCCACCGTATTCTTTTGAGGATGGTCCATTTGCCTGGCGGAAACGTTTGAAGATCTCTTTGTGCATCTCCCTGGGAATTCCTATACCGGTATCCTTCACGTAAAACAGCAGCTCATCATTCTGAAATTTGCAGCCGAACTGAACACTGCCTTCTTCCGTGAACTTTATGGCATTTCCTGTAATATTTCCCAGGATCTGAAGCAATTTGGTTTCGTCGGTTATTATAACTGCTTCATTTTCATTAAGGGTGGACTTAAACGAAAGATCCACATTATTTTCCTGTGCCCTTGAAGAATACTGCTCTAATACAAGATTGCACAAAGAATTTATGTTGGTTTCCTTCTTAATTAATTTTTCCTGACCTGCTTCTACCGATGCTATGCTGATTATATCAGTAATTATGGAAAGCAGTTGTTTGCCGCTTTTTATGATGACATCGGTGAAGTTCCTCAGTTTTTCAGGGGAGAGGCCGGGAGTATTGATAAGTTCACTGAATCCTGTTATCGCGTTCATCGGCGTTCTGATCTCATGTGAAATGTTGTTCAAAAAGGCGGTTTTAAGCCGGTCACTCTCTTCTGCCCTTTCCTTGGCCCTGATCAGCTCATGTTGTTTATGAACACTATTGATAAGCGATGGCAGCAGGGAAAGATAATTGCCGCTTTTTGTTATGTACTCACTGGCTCCAACTTTAAGAGCCAGTACAGCCATTTCCTCTTTTCCTTTGCCGGAGACTATAATTACTGGCAGATTGATTTTCATCTGTTGCCGTAACATTTTAATAAAATCAAGAGCATTGGATCCCGGGAGATTATAATCCATTAGTATTACGTGGAAGGGGAATTTATCCGGGGTGACTCCGTACAACATCCTTGTAGCTTCTTCAGCAGTGGCCGCAGTATTAATCCTTATGTAGGGGGCATATTTTTTAATATGGCGGAGGGTTAGGTCTATATCTGCGGATGAGTGTTCAATATATAATACATTTATAATTTCCGTTTTCCTCTGTAAATTCTTTTTATGATTTCCGATAGCTGACGTGATCACTTCCGGCAGCTGCGAAATATAACCCTGGGTCTTCACAATATAATCATCTGCTCCCGCCTTCAGGGCGGCGACTGCAATCTCCTCATCTCCTGTTCCGGTAAGCATTACGATTGCAATATCTGTTTTTGATTGCCTGATATCCACAAGCAGGTCCATTCCATTCCCGTCAGGAAGGTTCATGTCCAGCAGTGCAAGATCATATTTTTGTCCCTGCTTCAATAGCCCCCAGGCAGTTTTGATGTCGGGGGCAATTTCCGTCCTGCATCCGGGAAGGGAATTTTCAAGGCCCCTGGTTGCAAGATCGGCATCGGCCGGATTGTCTTCAATTATCAGGATATTCATAATTTGGATTTTTTTACAGGATGAACAGACATACCTTAATTATTGTTTACCCGGGATAGTCCTTATGTATTTTATGCCGGCTTGTTAAGCACCATCCAGTAAAGTTCAATTTGTTTTGCCACCTCGATAAACTTATTAAAATCCACTGGTTTTACAATATAGGAATTCGCCCCCATCCGGTATGCCTGTTTTATATCGTTCGATTCCCCGGATGTGGTTAATACAACGATGGGAATGGTTTTGAACTGAAGATGCGTTTTCATAACCTGTAAAACCTCCAGTCCGTTGACCTTTGGCAATTTAAGATCGAGAAGTATTACAACCGGAAGGGGATCTCCCTGTTCCCATTTTTGGATAAATTCCAGTGCCTCTTCCCCGTCTCTTGCAATTTGTACCGGGTTAGAAAGTCTTTGTGAATTGAAGGCCCTTAAGGTCAGGTCCAGATCCACCGGATTGTCCTCAACCAGCAATATCGGATTTTCGGGAGAATGTGCAGCCATAGTTTATTAAGTTTGTTTGAATAGTTCGATAAAAAAAGTTGATCCATTACCCATTTTGCTTTCGGCCCATACCCTCCCATTCATTCTTTCAGTGGCCTTTCTGACCATGGCCAGTCCTATTCCTGTTCCCGGGAAATCTTCTGCACGGTGCAATCGCTGGAATATTTCAAATATCCTGTCATGGAATTTCATGTCAAAGCCGATTCCGTTATCTTTAACCGAGATTATCCATGAACCGGTTTGTTCAATAAAATTTATATCTATCACTGGAGCCGGGCTTATGGTTGAGAATTTAAGTGCATTTTCAATTATGTTGCGCAAGACCAGGGAAAGGCCTTTTGGATCGGCTTGTATCTCAATGTCCGGAACCGCCAAATTTATTGTGGAATCCGGGGAATCATATTTTTCTTTATAAGATGAAATAAGGTTGTCTAAAAGGGGTTTAATGCGGATTTTCTCATTGCTGATGTGTGTCCGTTCCAGACGCGAATACTCAAGCAGATCATCAATCAGCTGGTTCATCTGTAGGGTTGAACTGCGTATTGTTGAAATAAAAAAATTTGCCTCATCGTCAAGCTTATTACCGTACTGATCAAGTAAAAGTTTGCTGTAGCCGTCAATTCCCCGCAAGGGAGCCTTCAGGTCGTGCGATACTGAATAGGTAAAAGTTTCCAGCTCTTTGTTCAGGGCCTCCAGTTGTGCCGTACGGAGACTGACTCTTTGTTCAAGTTCAGAATAGAGATTAACGTTTTCTATTGCGCGGGCAGCAGAATCTGCCAGGGTTTGCAACAAGCGGACCTCTATTGCGGTAGGCTTGTATTTTTCCTTCCAGTAATTGCCTATGGCCCCGAATGGTTCGACGGTATTTACCGGCACCATGGCCAGGCTTTTTACAAAGGTAGGGTTATAAATATCAGCAGGA
>CAZFOO010000132.1:0-9992 GCA_964520585.1 uncultured Bacteroidales bacterium | reverse complement strand
TCTGTTTTAGAAATCCCCAAAGGGTTGATTAATGGTTTTTCAAATTATTCAAATTCGGCTTTCAGGACTCTCATTACTTCCTGAATAGTTTCTTCCTCAAGGTCGGTTCTTTTTACAAGATCTGCTGCGGATAATTCCAGAACGCTTTTAGCTTTGTCACAACCGACTGCTTTAAGTTCGTCGATTATCCAGCTTTCAATTTCATCACTGAATTCATCCAGATTAACATCCTCGTCGTCTTCTCCTTCTGTGTCACGGAATACGTCTATTTCATATCCGGTCAACTGTCCGGCAAGTTTGATGTTCAATCCACCTTTACCTATAGCTAAAGATACTTCATTAGGCTTGAGGAATACTTCTGCTCTTTTTTCATCTTCAAGAATCTTTATTGAGCTGATTTTTGCAGGACTAAGTGATCTTGAAATATATAGCTGAATATTATTGGTGAAATTAATTACATCAATATTCTCATTCTTGAGTTCTCTTACAATGCCATGGATGCGAGAGCCTTTCATTCCTACACAGGCACCTACCGGATCAATACGGTCATCATATGATTCAACCGCAATTTTGGCTCTCTCGCCGGGGACCCGCACAATTTTTTTAATAGTAATCAGGCCATCATATATTTCGGGTACTTCAAGCTCAAATAATCTTTCAAGGAATACCGGTGAAGTCCTGGAAAGAATAATCATAGGCACATTGTTTTTCATTTCAACTTTTACCACAACCGCCCTTATTGTATCACCTTTCCTGAAATAGTCCGTGGGAATCTGTTCTGCTCTTGGTAATATCAGCTCATTTCCCTCATCATCTATAATAAGAATCTCCCGTTTCCAGACCTGGTAAACATCTCCGGTAACAATTTCGCCTATCCGGTCCTTATACTTAAGGTAAACATTGTTTTTTTCGAGTTCCATGATCCTTGAGGTGAGATTCTGTCTGAGGGCCAGTATTGCCCGGCGTCCAAAATCGGCCAGCTTAACTTCATCAGTCACTTCTTCTCCCACGCTATAATCCGGATCAATCTTTTGGGCATCAGACAACTTTATTTGCATATTAGGATCTTCCAGCTCATTATCTTCTACAACTTCCCGGTTTCTCCAGATTTCAAAATCACCCTTGTCAATATTAATGATAATATCAAAATTCTCGTCGGTTCCGAAATATTTTATAATCATGCTCCTGAAAACGTCCTCAAGAACACTCATCATGGTGGCCCGGTCTATGCTCTTAAGTTCCTTGAATTCAGAGAATGGTTCTGTCAGATTCAAATTTTCCATCTTTAAAATGCTTTTTCCAGTTTTTTATTTATACGAGATCACGAGTTTTGTTGACAGGATCTGGTCAAACTCAAATTCTTTTTCAACAGGTTTAATTTCCGGTCGTTTTTTCTCCCCTTTTACTTTAACCAATTCCTCTACCAGCAATCCTTCTTCCGTTACTCCGGTTAGTGTACCCTGGTGTTTCTGGCCTTCTTTTGTAACAATTTCAACTTCGCGACCAATATTTTTCAAATATTGAGGCATTACCCTCATAGGCTCCAAAAGTCCGGGAGAAGAAACTTCCAGCTGAAAGTCATTTTTATCCCTGTCCAGGCTTTCTTCTATTGCCCTGCTCATGTCCACACATTCGTCAATGGTGATGCCTTTTTCGCTGTCAGCAAGTATTCTGATATTGTTAGACGGCGAAACATGGATATCGACTATAAACAAATCTGTTCCTTCAATATACTTCTCCACAAGTTTTGTTATTGTTTCCCTGTCGATCATTTTGTTTATTTCTATTAAAATAGGGGACTGAAGTCCCCTACATCAAAAAACACATATCAACGTTCAATTTGCAAAAATAGAAAATTTTACTATAAAATACAAAAATATGAGTTTGAAAATTAGCACATTTGCTTATTGTCCCAAAAAAGATTGTAAAACTTCCTTATTTTTGTATCTGCAAGAATTAAAAACTATTATTTCAACATTATTATAACTTAATAGTTTTGTTTTTATTACTGATCATTAAATTAATTGGTTGAGCAAGCATTTTACAAATAAGCGAAAAATTATTAATGATCCTGTTCATGGTTTTATAGGGATCTCGTCGGACCTGATTTTTGATCTGATTTCACATCCTTATGTTCAAAGGTTAAGAAGGATCAGGCAGCTTGGAATGACTCATTTTGTTTATCCCGGGGCAACACATACCAGGTTTCAGCATGCAATTGGTGCGATGCATCTGATGCAGATGGCAATAGGGGTAATAAGATCAAAAAATCACAGGGTTACCCGGCAGGAGGAAGAAGCTGCCCTGGCGGCAATCTTGCTTCACGACATTGGGCACGGTCCCTTTTCACATACTTTGGAGTCATCAATTATCCCTTATATATCCCATGAACATATGTCAATGACCCTGATGCAAGAACTTAACAGGCAATTTGACGGGAAAATCTCTCTTGCTATTGATATTTTTTCCGGGCGTTATCATAAAAGGTTTTTGCATCAGCTTGTCACCGGGCAACTTGATATGGACAGACTGGATTATCTGAAAAGAGATAGCTTCTATACCGGTGTTACAGAAGGGGTTATAGGATCAGACAGGATTATTAAGATGCTTAATGTTGTTAATGATGAGCTTGTAGTAGAAGCAAAAGGTATTTATTCAATCGAGAAATTTCTTATCGCCCGGCGGCTGATGTACTGGCAGGTTTATTTTCATAAAGCCGTTGTAGCTGCGGAGAACTTACTTACCATGATCCTGAAACGTGCAAGGCAGGTGTTAATATCGGGCGATGAATTATTTGCAACTCCCCCTTTGATGTTTTTTTTGGAAAATAATTTCTCAGGTGATAAACACGGACTCCTTTCTTCTCCGGCGGCAAAAGAAGTAATCAATCATTTTACAGATCTGGATGATGATGATATAATGAGTGCTGCAAAGGTCTGGCGTAAACATAATGATATGATCCTTTCCAGGCTTTCTGAGTGGTTTATTAACAGATTGCTTTACCGTGTGGAATTCCGTAACAGAATATACCCCGTTAAAATAATCAGGCAGCTTAAAAATGTTGCAAGCAATAAATATGGTATTAACATGGATGATACAGGGTATTTTGTCTTTACTGGTGATATATCCAATTATGCCTACCGAACGGAGGATGAGAAAATCAGGATACTTTACAATGACGGTTCACTTGCTGATATTTCCAGTGCCTCTGATATGCTGAATGTGTCTGTACTATCCAAAACAGTTAAAAAGTATTTTATTTGTTACCCAAAAGAGCTTTTAAATAGTAATGAAGTTATCGAATTAAATAAATAAAACATGAAATTTACTGCAAAGCAAATAGCAGATTTCCTGCAGGGAGAGGTTGACGGCGACCCGGACGCGGTTGTAAGTGACGTTGCTAAAATCGAAGAAGGGAAACCCGGCTCACTTGCCTTTTTGGCTAATCCCAAGTATGAGAAATACCTGTATAGTACTGCAGCAACTGTGGTTCTTGTAAACCGTAATTTTAAACCTTCCCGTGAAGTGAGGTGTACACTTGTAAAAGTGGATGACGCCTATCAGGCTATTGCCGGCCTGCTTCAGCTACAGGAACAAATGAAACCTCCACTTACCGGAGTTCATGAAAAAGCTGATATTGATCCCTCTGTCCGGATAGGGAAAGATGTATATGTAGGGCAGTTTGCAGTTGTTTCTGCGGGGGTTGTTTTAGGAGACGGAGTAAAGATCCATCCTCAGGTATTTATCGGGGAGAATGCCTTTATTGGTAATGACACTGTTTTGCACCCGGGGGTTAAAATATACCATGGATGCAGTATAGGCAAGCAGTGCATTCTTCATGCCGGTGTTGTTATAGGAAGTGATGGTTTTGGTTTTGCACCTCAATCGGACAGGAACTATAAAAAAATTCCCCAGGTTGGCAATGTTATCCTGGAAGATAGTGTGGAGATTGGAGCCAATACCACTGTTGACAGGGCTATGATGGGGTCAACCATAATCCGCCGGGGAGTTAAGCTTGATAATCTTATTCAGGTTGCACATAATGTAGAGATTGGTGAAAACACTGTAATTGCAGCACAATCCGGTATTGCCGGGTCTGCAAAGATCGGTGCGGATTGTATGATCGGGGGACAAGTAGGAATTGTTGGGCATCTTTCTGTTGCCGATGGTGTTAAAATAGCTGCGCAATCAGGTGTGCCGGTAACCGTAAAAGAAAAAAATGCAGTCATTCAGGGATCTCCGGCTTTTAATTATGGTAAGTATCAAAGATCATATGTATTATTCAGGAACCTGCCCGGAATTTATCAGCAACTGAGAGATCTTGAAAAAGAAATTGATCGTCTTAAAGATAAATAGCAAAATTTTGTTGCCATAAGGACGGTCAAAAATTACTTAGTTTATTTTCATCTAATAACGTATTCATAAACAGAGGGCTGACTGCTTTAGAAACTTCTTTTATAATTATTATTTCTGTTCCGTTCTAATGAAAATTTGTATATTGCACTTTTTTTACTCAGATCTATTATAATTCTGGAAGATGTCAAAAAAGCAGAAAACCATTAAAAAACCTGTAACTCTCAGCGGAAAAGGTTTGCATACAGGCCTGCAGGTTGACCTGACCTTCAGGCCCGCACCGGAAGATCATGGTTATGTTTTTAAAAGAACAGACCTTGAAAACCAGCCTCTTGTTCATGCTTTAGCCGAGCACGTTACAGATACATCCAGGGGTACCACTATAGAAGAGAACGGGGCAAGGGTAGGCACTATAGAACATGTTATGGCAGCATTGTACGGCCTTGAGATTGACAATGTTCTCATGGAAATAAACGGACCCGAGGCACCAATAATTGACGGTAGTTCAAAATTCGTGGTAAAAGCCCTTAAAGAAGCCGGTATTGCAGACCAGGATGTGAATAAAAATTACTATGAGATAAAGGAAAAACTTGAATATTCAGACCCCGATAAAGGCATTGAAATTGTAATTTTTCCGGATGATAAATTCTCAGTGAATGTTATGATAGATTATAATTCAAGGGTGCTTGGCCATCAATATGCCACTATTGAAAAACTTCATGACTTTGAACAGGAGATTGCACCATGCCGTACATTTGTGTTTTTTCATGAGCTGGAGTTTCTTCTTAAGAACAACCTTATCAAAGGAGGTGACCTTGAAAATGCAATAGTCATCCTTGAACATGAGGTCCCCCAGGAAGAACTTGACAGGATAGCCGATCTTTTCAATAAACCCCGGATAAAAAGAAATTCTGAAGGTGTGCTGAACAATGTGGATATGTACTTTACCAATGAGCCCGCCAGGCATAAAGTACTTGATATTCTGGGCGATCTTTCACTTATCGGGCGACCGGTACTTGGGAAGATTGTTGCCACCCGTCCCGGTCACCATGCTAATAACCAGATTGCAAGAAAAATCTGTTCCCTTATTAAACAGGAGGAAACCAAGAATGTGTTTCCCGAATTTGACCTGAATGCTGAACCTGTTCTTAATGTAAGACAGATCATGGATCTTCTTCCCCACCGGCCACCCTTTCTCCTTGTCGATAAGATTGTAGCAAAGACAGAGACATCAATAATAGGGGTTAAAAATGTAACTATGAACGAAAATTTTTTCACCGGACATTTCCCCGCCGAACCTCTGATGCCTGGAGTACTGCAGGTTGAGGCCATGGCACAGGTCGGAGGTATTTTAGTGCTTAGCTCGGTACCCGACCCTGAAAATTATTCAACCTACTTTTTAAAGATTGACAAGGTAAAATTCAAGCGTAAGGTTGTTCCCGGCGACACTCTTATATTCAAACTGGAATACAAGGCTCCCCTGCGCAGAGGAATTGTATATATGGTAGGGCAGGCATTCGTGGGCAGTGAAATTGCCATGGAAGGAGAAATGATGGCACAGATTATAAAAAATAAAAATTAGGATCCTGAGTTTATAATACGAATATCTCGATATCTGTAAGTTTAAGTATTTATTATCCTGGCAGCGGTTCAGCCATGATCCCGGCCGGATGAAAATTATTTTTTTGATTGATGAAGCAAGTAATTAATGTTATTCACCCCGAAGCAATTTTAGGGAAAGATGTAATAGTTGAATCATTTTCTACCGTAGCGGCTGATGTTGTAATTGGTGAAGGAACATGGATCGGCCCCAATGTAACCATAATGGATGGTGCCAGAATAGGCAGGAATTGCAGGATATTCCCTGGCGCGGTAATATCTGCAATCCCCCAGGATCTTAAGTTCCAGGGTGAGAAAACAACTGCTGAGATTGGAGACAGCACCACAATTCGTGAATGTGTAACAGTCAACAGGGGTACTGCAGCAAAAGGAAAAACAGTTGTCGGCAGCAATTCAATGCTTATGGCTTATGTTCATGTAGCTCACGATTGCGTTGTTGGCAATAATTGCATACTGGTTAACAGCGTTGCTCTTGCCGGCGAAGTTGAGATTGGCGATTTTGCCATCATAGGCGGTATGACTGCCGTTCACCAGTTTTGTAAGATTGGAACCCATTCTATGGTTGGAGGTGCCTCCAGGGTCAGAAAGGATGTGCCACCCTATATCCGGGCATCGCGTGAACCGCTTCAGTATGTTGGAATAAATGCCATTGGGTTAAGAAGACGGAATTTTTCCAATGACACCATTTATATGATACAGGATATATTGCGGGTTCTTTACCAGAAGGGCCTTAACATCTCGCAGGCACTTGAACAAATTTTAAATGAATTTCCTGCAAATAGGGAAAGAGATATTATTGTGGACTTTATAGGAAGTTCATCAAGGGGAATTATTAAAGGTTACGATCAGGCAAAAGGCAAATCTGATGAAGATGATTTCTGACCGGAACATTGCTTTTTGGATTGCCGCAAACAGCTTGCAGACAGGCTGCTTGTAGTTATTCACCTGTCCACTTCACTTCCGTATGCATTCCATCCCTGAGCTTTAAGGGAAATGAAAGTTCCGTCAGGAGTTATAAGGTTACATCCGTTTTCCTCTTCGGTAATATGTCCGATTGTTTTTATTTTCTTGTTGTCTTTTATCTTTACGAATTCACCGGGAGAAATTGTGAATAAGAGTTCATAATCTTCTCCTCCGTTTAGTGCCGCCACCAGGGGGGTTATATTGAACTCAGCGGCAAGTTTTTCTGTTTCATTGTCGACAGGAATGTGTTCTGCAAAAAGCTTGCAGCCTGTGCCCGATTCTTTACAAATATGAAGAACTTCCGAAGAGAGACCATCTGATATATCTATCATGGATGAAGGCAATACATCGCTTTCCCTGAAAAATTCAATTATATCTGCCCTGGGCTCGGGTTTTAACTGTCTCTGCAACACGTAATCGTATCCGGTAAGTTTGGGTTGAACATCCGGATTTTCCAGAAAAAATTTCTTTTCTCTCTCAAGTAATTGCAAACCAAGATATGCCGCTCCCAGATCTCCAGTAACACAAATAAGATCATTCTTTTTTGCACCGCTGCGATATACAGTTTTTCCATTCTCCGCTTCTCCAAGTGCAGTGATGCTGATAGCCATTCCTGTAAGAGAAGAGGAGGTGTCACCACCGGCAAGATCAACTTTGTAATTATCGCAGGCCAGTTTTATTCCGGCGTAAAGGTTTTCGATCTGCTTAAGTGAAAATTTTGCAGAAAATGCCACAGAGACAAGTATTTGTTTCGGAAGGGCGTTCATGGCGTATATATCAGAGAGGTTTGAAACTACTGCCTTATATCCAAGATGTTTCATAGGAGTATACATAAGGTTAAAATGGATGCCCTCCATGAGCATGTCGGTAGTAGCGATGATGTACCTGTCGCCATATTTCAGCACTGCTGCATCGTCCCCAACTCCTTTGAGGGTCTCCTGATTCTTTATTTTAAGATCACCTGTCAGGTGCTCTATCAGCCCGAACTCACCAAGTTCTGCAATTTTTTTGTTCTTCTCCTTCATTATAATTTGATCTTCTGTTTTAACAATTGCAAATTTAAATTGTTAGTTTTTTTAGTAACTTTGCACTTATTTAGATTAATTCCACTAACATATGACTGTCATGGTAACAAGAATGTAAAGTTATCGAAGTGGATCGATATTATAAAACAAGTTTATAATTTGGTATGGAAAACGAGCAGGATCATGTATTGAATGAAGTAACCAATGGTGAGTATAAATATGGTTTTTATACTGATATTGAACAGGATGCCATTGGCAAGGGACTGAATGAAGATGTCATAAGGATGATCTCGGCCAAAAAGGATGAACCTGAATTTATGCTGGAGTTTCGTCTTAAGGCTTACCGTAACTGGCTCAAAATGGAAATGCCGGAGTGGGCTCATCTGAAAATCCCCGAGATCAATTATCAGGAACATATATATTATTCCGCCCCAAAACAGAAAGCAAAGCTTAACAGTCTGGATGAAGTAGATCCTCAGCTATTGGAGACCTTCAATAAACTTGGTATTCCTTTAGAGGAACAAAAGCACCTTTCGGGTGTTGCGGTAGATGCTGTTATGGACAGCGTTTCTGTTAAGACCACCTTCCGGGAAACCCTGGCCGAATTAGGCATAATATTCTGTTCCTTTTCAGAAGCGGTAAGGGAATACCCTGACCTTGTCAGGAAATACATGGGATCTGTTGTGCCCTATACCGATAATTATTTTGCCGCATTGAATTCCGCCGTCTTCAGTGACGGATCTTTCTGCTATATACCCAAAGGAGTGCGTTGCCCGATGGAACTGTCTACATATTTCAGGATAAATGCTGCAAATACCGGACAGTTTGAACGAACATTGATAGTGGCAGAAGATAACAGCTATGTGAGTTACCTTGAAGGCTGCACTGCACCCATGCGTGATGAGAATCAGCTTCATGCAGCAATTGTGGAGATTGTGGCAATGGAGAACGCCGAAGTCAAATACGCAACTGTTCAGAACTGGTATCCGGGCAATAAGCAGGGGAAGGGAGGGATCTATAATTTTGTTACAAAGCGTGGAATATGCAAGGGAGACAATTCAAAGATTTCATGGACCCAGGTTGAAACCGGTTCTGCCATTACCTGGAAATATCCAAGTTGTATACTTAAAGGCAACAACACCACAGGTGAGTTCTATTCCGTGGCCGTAACGAATAATCACCAGCAGGCAGATACCGGCACCAAGATGATCCATATAGGTAAAAACAGTAAAAGTATAATTGTTTCAAAGGGGATAAGTGCCGGGGTGAGTAATAACAGTTACCGGGGACTGGTAAAGGTTTTGCGTGGTGCTGAAAATGCACGTAATTTCAGTCAGTGTGATTCGTTGTTGCTTGGCGACAGATGCGGAGCCCATACTTTCCCCTATATTGAGTCAAACAACAAATCGGCTATTGTTGAGCACGAGGCCACTACTTCAAAGATTGGTGAGGATCAGATCTTTTACTGTAACCAGCGCGGTATCTCAACGGAAGATGCTATAGGCCTTATTGTTAATGGTTATGCTAAAGAGGTGCTTAACAAGCTTCCCATGGAATTTGCAGTAGAAGCACAAAAGCTTCTGCAGATAACCCTGGAGGGCAGTGTAGGCTGATTGTATGCTTGGACAGGCATGCCGCAGTTCTTCTCAAATGACGTCTCAGAAGATTTTTAAAATATATTCAAATCAGGTTAAATGCAATTTCTAAAGATAAAATAATATGTTAGTTATTAAAGACTTAAAAGCATCTATAGAAGATGAGGAAATTCTTAAAGGAATAAGCCTTGAGGTTAAAGCGGGTGAGGTGCATGCTATTATGGGGCCAAACGGTTCAGGCAAAAGCACACTTGCATCAATACTAGCCGGCAGGGATCTTTTTGAAGTTACCTCCGGGGATGTAACCTTTATGGGGAAGGATCTTCTAGATAAGTCGCCAGAAGAGCGGGCCAAGGAAGGTTTGTTCCTCGGGTTCCAATATCCTATTGAGATCCCGGGGGTAAGTATGGTAAATTTTATGAAAACAGCCATTAAC